>JANMFL010000118.1:0-12270 GCA_031377945.1 Acidimicrobiaceae bacterium
CAGAAGCAGGTCAAGAAGCTGATTGCTGGCCCTGGCGTATACATCTGCGACGAGTGCATCGACTTGTGCAACGAGATCATCGAGGAAGAGCTCACCGAGTCAGGCGAGCTGCACTTCGATCAGCTGCCCACCCCGCGTGAAATTCGTGCGTTCCCCGACGACTACGTAGTCGGCCAGGACGAAGCGAAGAAGATTCTCTCCGTCGCCGTCTACAACCACTATCGGCGCATTCAGTACCAGCCGAGCACTGCGGTCGGTCGTCGCGACGACATCGCGCTGCAGAAGAGCAACCTCCTCCTGCTCGGCCCCACCGCTTGCGGCAAGACGCACCTCGCGCAGACGCTCGCTCGTCTGTTGAACGTCCCGTTCGCCGTGGCCGACGCCACCGCGCTGACCGAGGCGGGTTACGTCGGTGAAGACGTCGAGAACATCCTCCTGAAGCTCATCCAGTCCGCCGACTTCGACGTGAAGAAGGCCGAGACCGGCATCATCTACATCGACGAGATCGACAAGATCGCGCGCAAGAGCGAGAACCCGTCGATCACGCGCGACGTGTCGGGCGAGGGTGTCCAGCAGGCGTTGTTGAAGATCCTCGAGGGCACGGTCGCCTCGGTGCCGCCGCAGGGCGGTCGCAAGCACCCGCATCAGGAGTTCATCCAGATCGACACCACGAATGTGCTGTTCATCTGCGGCGGTGCGTTCGCCGGTCTCGACCAGATCATCGAGAATCGCGTCGGTCATCGCGGCATGGGCTTCAACAGCACCGTGCGCAGCAAGAGCGAGCGCGACCCGGGTGAACTGTTCGTGCAGGTGCAGCCCGAGGACCTGCTCAAGTTCGGCATGATCCCCGAGTTCATCGGCCGTCTGCCGATGGTCGGTGCGGTGCGCAGCCTGGACCGCGATGCACTGATCAAGATCCTCGTCGAACCGAAGAACTCGCTGGTGCGTCAGTACCAGAAGATGTTCGAGTTCGAGGACGTGCAGCTCGAGTTCACCCGCGACGCGCTCGAAGGGATCGCCGAGCAGGCACTCGCTCGCGGCACCGGTGCCCGTGGCCTGCGTGCCATCCTCGAAGAGGTGCTGCTGAACACGATGTACGAGCTCCCCGGACGTACCGACGTCGGCACCGTGGTCATCGACGCCGACACCGTGGCGACGAAGGTCGCCCCGACGCTCACCCCGCGCGAGCCGGTCACCAAACGGCCACGTCGCCAGGCGAGCTGAGTCGCAGCGCCCGGCGCCCCCGAGATGACCCCCATGACCTATCAGGACGCCCTGGCGTATCTCGACGCGCACGCGAGCTACGAGACCACCGGCCGCATCGAGTCGCCGACGCTCGATCGCATGCGGTCGCTCGTCAGCGCGATGGGCGACCCGCAGACCGCGTACCCGGTCATCCACATCACGGGCACCAACGGCAAGGGCTCGACCACGCAGATGATCACCCGGCTGCTGATGGCCCACGGCTTGACGGTCGGCACCTACACCAGCCCGCACCTCGAGCGGCTGAACGAACGCATCAGCGTCAACTGCGAGCCCATTCCCGACGACGACTTCGCCGAGCAGATCGCGGCCATCGCAGATCTGGAGGTGATCACCGGCGTGCGTCCCTCGTACTTCGAGGCACTCACCGCAGCGGCCTACCGCTGGTTCGCCGACGTCGCGGTCGACGTCGCCGTCATCGAGGTCGGTCTGCTCGGGCGGTGGGACGCCACGAACGTGTGCGACAGCCAGGTCGCGGTCATCACCAACATCGGACTCGACCACACCGAGTTCGCCGGTCCGACCCGCGCCCACATCGCCAACGAGAAGTCGGGCATCATCAAGCCCGGCAGTGCCGTCGTGGTGGGCGAGTCGGACCCCGAGTTGGTGTCGGTGTTCCGCGCTGCAGGTGGCGCCTCGTACCTCGTCCGCGGCGACGACTTCGACGTGCTCGAGCAGCAACTCGCGCTCGGCGGCCGTCAGGTGGGGCTGCGCACCCCGACGACCATCTATCCCGAGGTGTTCGTGCCGCTGCACGGCCGGCATCAGGCCGACAACGCTGCGGTCGCGCTCACCGCGGTCGAGGCGTTCTTCGCTTCGCCCGTCCCCGGCGACATCGTCGAGGAGGGCTTCGCGCAGGTCACCATGCCGGGTCGATTCGAAGTGATGGGCCACCAGCCGCTCGTCGTCGTCGATGGTGCGCACAACCCGGCCGGCGCCGACTCGTGCGCGACCGTGTTCTTCGACGACTTCGATCCTGCCGGCCGACGGCTGCTCGTCGTCGGCTGCCTTCGCGGACGCGATCCGCGAGAGATGCTCTCCGCCCTTCGCGCCGACGAGTTCGACGTGGTGCTCACCTGCACTGCCCCCAGTCCGCGTGGTCTGCCGGCCGCCGAGCTCACTGCGGCCGCTCGCGACCTTGGCTGCGACGACGTGCGCCAGCACGCCACCGTCGAGCAGGCGATCGATGCCGCGCTCACCGACTCGATGGCCGAGGACGCCATCGTCGTGACGGGGTCGCTGTACATCGTGGGTGCGGCGCGGCCGCACCTGCGGAACAAGCCCCGTTGATCGTCGAGGGCTGACCAACTTCAGGAGTCGGCGGTAGCGTTGCCCGCCATGTCCGACCGTACCCTCGTCCTCCTCAAGCCCGATGCCGTGCAGCGCAAGCTCGCCGGCCAGATCATCGCCCGCATCGAGGCCAAGGGCCTCGACATCGTGGCCATGGACCTGCGTCAGCTCGACGAGGACACGCTGTGCCGCCACTACGCCGAGCACGTCGGCAAGGGCTTCTACGCCGACCTGGTGGCCTTCATGAGCAGCGGACCGGTCGTGGCGATGGTCGTCGAGGGCCCCGAGGACACGTGGGAAGTCATGCGCACGCTCATGGGCGCCACCAACTCGCGCAAGGCGGCCGGTGGCACCATCCGTGGCGACCTCAGTGCGTCGTTCACCGAGAACCTGATCCACGGCAGCGACTCGCTCGAGTCGGCGCAGCGTGAGATCGGGATTTTCTTCCCGAATCTGTAACAAACTGTGGCCCCGCTACACTGGCTCGTCATGTTCATGCCGAGTCCAGGAGGCCATTGATGGCTCGTAGCAACCCGCTGGCGCTCGGCCGCGACCTCGCGATCGATCTGGGCACCGCCAACACCCTCATCTATGCGCGCGGCCAGGGCGTCGTCCTCAACGAGCCCTCGGTCGTCGCCATCGACATCACCGATGGTCGCCCGGTCGCGGTGGGCCTCGAAGCGAAGCGAATGATGGGTCGTACCCCCGGACGCATCAAGACCATCCGCCCGCTGAAGGACGGCGTCATCGCCGACTTCGAAGTGTGCGAGAAGATGCTCCGCTACTTCATCCAGAAGGTGCACGCCAGCCGGTGGAGCAAGCCGCGCATGGTCATCTGTGTGCCGTCGGGCATCACCGGTGTCGAGCAGCGCGCCGTGCAGGACGCTGCCGAGTACGCCGGGGCGCGCAAGCCGGTGCACATCATCGAAGAGCCCATGGCCGCTGCCATCGGGGCCGACATGCCGGTGCACGAACCCAGCGGCAACATGATCGTCGACATCGGCGGTGGCACCACCGAGGTGGCGGTCATCTCGCTCGGCGGCATCGTCACGGCGCAGTCGGTGCGTGTCGCCGGCGACGAACTCGACGACGCCGTCATGCAGTACGTGAAGAAGGAGTTCTCGCTCGCGATCGGCGACCGCACTGCCGAGGAGATCAAGATCCACATGGGCTCCGCGTGGCCGCTCGACGACGAACTCACGGCCGACATTCGCGGCCGCGACCTCATCAGCGGGCTCCCGCGCACCATCCCGCTCACGACCGAGCAGGTGCGCGAAGCCCTTTCCGAGCCAGTTTCTGCCATTGTCGATGCCGTGAAGACGACACTCGACCGCACACCGCCGGAACTTGCGGCGGACATCATGGAACAGGGCATCATGATCACCGGCGGTGGCGCACTGCTCGCCGGGATCGACCGCCGCCTGGCGCACGAGACCGGCATGCCCATCAACATCGCGCGCGACCCGCTGTTCAGCGTGGTCATCGGCTCTGGCCGCGCGCTCGAGAACATCGATGCGATGCGGGGGCTCATGTCGCTCGGTGGCGACGATTAGCCCGCGAAGGTCGCCGTCATGTTGTCAGGCCTGAGTCGCCGCAGGGTCCTCCTGCTCGTCGTGCTCACGTGCGTGTTGTTGATCACGCTCGACAAGCGCGGCAATCCGATCATCGACCAGATCCGGTCGGTGTTCGCGCGCGTCGTCCAACCGATCGACACCGCCACCGAGGCGATCACCCTGCCGCTCGAGCGGGCGTGGAACGGCATCTCCCACTACGACGACGTGCAGCAGCAGAACGAAGCGTTGTGGGACCAGATCCAGCACATGAAGGGCAACGACGTCGAGGCCAAGTCGGCCATTCTCGAGTATCGCGAGTTGCTGAAGCTGAACCAGCTGACCTCCAAGTTCCAGTACAAGACCGTTCCCGCAACGGTCGTCGGTGCGTCACCGAGCAACTTCCAGAACACGGTCGAGATCAACGTCGGCACGCGCCAAGGCGTCGACATCGGAATGCCGGTCACCGACGGTGCGGGCCTCATCGGTCGGATCACCAAGGTGTTCGCCGACCGCAGCATCGTGCTGCTCATCACCGACCCCGAGTACGCGGTCGAGGCACAGGTGCTGTCCACCCCCGGGTCCGCGGCCACCAGCACGACGACCGCCACCGAGGACACCACGTTGTCCGGATTGCCGGTCAGCGACCTCACCAGCAGTACCACGTCGACCAGCAGCACGACCACGACCACCACCCAGGTGCTGCCACCCGAGCTGACGCCGATCACCGACCCCACCCAGTCCACCTCCACATCCACCGTCACGGGTTCGACCACCGGCCCGTCGGCGGCCACCACGTCGTCGACGCTGCTCGAAGTGGTGCGCGAGACCGGTTCGCTCGAAGGACAGGGCGCAGCCAAGCCGATGGTGCTGCGGTTCGTCGACACCACGTCGTCGGTCACCAGTGTGAAGATCGGCGCCATCGTCGACACTGCCGGTGGCAACAACAGTCTCGCCCCGCAGGGCATCCCCATCGGCACCATCAGCCGCATCGAGCGGCAGACGGGCAGCAGCAGCGCCCTCGTCGAGGTCACGCCGAACGCCAGCCTGCAGCGCCTGAACTTCGTGGCCGTGGTGCTCTACTCGCCGAACCAGGACGCCGTCGGCAAGTAGTCGTGCGCAACATCATCCTCGGCCCGCTCCTCCGGCTCGTTCCGGTCGGCCTGATCGCCCTGTCCATCCAGCGGGTGCTGTTCGCGGCGCACCCGGTGCACGACGTGAAACTGCAGTTCGTGCTGGCGCTGGTGGTGGCCGCGGGCGCCGGTGGTGGCTCGGACCGCGGCGCCGTGGCTGGTTTCGTGCTCGGCCTGATGTACGACATGAGCGGCAACACGCCGCTCGGTCTGATGGCGTTGGCGTACGGGGTCGGCGGCATGACCGCCGGGTACGTGCACACCTTCACGCCCGATCCGCAGTGGTGGCTGGCGTCGCTGTTCGCGTTCGTCGGTGCGGCAGTGGGGGAGGCGGCCGTGCCGATCGCCGAGGTCATCACGGGTGAACAGGGCTGGCTGACGTCGGACGTGAAGTGGACGATCCCGATCGTGGCGCTCTTCGCGGCGATCATGTGTCCGCTGCTCATGCCCGTCGGCCGGTGGATGATGGGCGTCAAGCGCAAGAAGTGGAAGGCGATGCTCGAGTGAGCGCGCATGTGACGCTCGCCGCCGCGCGACCGATTTCGTCATCAGATCGACAAGAATGTCGACATGGCCGTTGACAAGCGTTCTGCCCGCCTGGGCGTGCTCGCCACGGTGTCGCTGCTCCTCATCGGTCTGCTCGGTGCGCGCCTGTGGTTCCTGCAGGGCGTGAAGAGCGAGGAGTACAAGGCCACCGTGGCCGCAGCGAAGACCCGTGAGGTGTTCGTCGCTCCCGAGCGCGGGCGCATCTTCGACGCCGACGGCCGCGTGTTGGCCGACAACCAGCGCATCCTCACCGTCACCATCGACTGGGCCGTGTTGCGCAAGGCGAAGAAGAAGGATCGCCTCGCACTGCTCGAGCGACTGTCGGGCCCGCTGCAGACGCCGATCGACGACCTGATGCGTCGCTACGAGCCCTGCTACAACATGCCCAAGCCGTGCACGAAGAAGCAGCAGTTCGACGCGCTGCTGCCGTTGCCGCTGAAGGAGGACGTCGACGAGCCGACGGTCAGCTTCCTGAAGGAGCGCAGCGAGGATTACCCCGGTGTCGACGTCGTCGAGCAGTACAAGCGTGTCTACCCGTACGCGCCGCTGGCGTCGCACGTCATCGGGTTCACCGGCCCGATCACGAAAGAGACGCTCGAGAGCTATCTGGCCCAGGGCTACAAGCGCAACGAGCGCGTCGGCCAGTTCGGCGTCGAGAGCAGCATGGAGCGTGAACTGCACGGCACGTGGGGCAGGCGCGTCTACGAGGTCGACGCGTCGGGCTCGATCGTGCGCGAGTTGTCCGATCAGCGTGTCGAGCCGATCGCCGGCTTCGACGTGCAGCTGAGCGTCGACCTCGACATCCAGCAGTACGCGGAGCAGGCGTTGCAGACCGAGCTGCGCAACCGTCGCAATCTTCCCATCGACCTGGCCCAGCTCGACTCGGCCCCGCACAACCCGTGCGACATCAAGACCAACTGCAAGACCCGCGTCCTCCAGAAGACGAACCCCGATGGCTCGAAGACGGACTACCCCGAGTGGGTGCAGCACAAGGCGCCTGCCGGTTCGGTGGTGGTCGAGAACCACGAGACCGGCCAGATCGTGGCGATGGCCAGCTACCCGACGTTCGACAATCGCTGGATGGAGAGCGGCATCGACGGCACGAAGTACAAGCAGCTGTTCCCCAGCAAGAACGCCGACGGCACGCCCATCGACCCCGACCTGTCCATCTTGGTCAACCGCGCGGTGCAGGGCAACTACAACCTCGGCTCCACGATCAAGCCGTTCATCTCGTGGTCGGCGCTGCACTCGGGGCTCATCACGGCCGGCACGGTGTGGACCGACGAGGGCACCTATCGGCTCGAGAGCATCCCCGAGAACGAGTGCCAGGACAAGGGCGGCAAGGCGCGTTGCGTCTTCAAGAACGCCACCAACAAGCGCACCAACCTGCCCAGCGCCTACGGCAACGTCACGGTGAGCGACGCGCTCGCCGTCTCCAGCGACACGTTCTTCTACCACCTGGGTGAACAGTTCTGGCAGCTGTCGGAAGACCTGCCCGACCAGCGGAGTCTGCTCAAGGAGGACCTCGAGCGGTTCGGTTTCGGCAGCAAGTCCGGCATCCAGTTGCCCTACGAGTGGAAGGGTCGCATTCCTGACGACGCGGTCAAGGCGGCGCTCATCAAGAAGAAGGTGCTCGCGCCCGGCGAGGTGCCTCGTCTGGTCGTCGGCGACAACGTGCAGGTGGCCATCGGGCAGGGCCTGATGGCCGCCACGCCCTTGCAGTTGACCAACGCGTACGCCACCATCGCCAACGGCGGTTTCCTGCTGCAGCCCACGATCGTCAAGGCCATCTGGGCGCCGCTCACCCCCGACGCCAGCCCTGCCGTCGCCGACCTCGAGGCCGGCACGCTGCGCAAGTCGTTCGACAAGCCGACCATTCGCGATGCGCTCGAGATGCCGCCCGAGGTGCTCGAGCCCATCCGCGAGGGCTTGCACCGCGTGATCCGCGGCCCCGGTGTGCCTGGACACGGGACCACCGGCGAGACGCTGTTCAAGGGCTTCCCGGTCGACATCGCCGGAAAGACCGGCACGGCCCAGGGTGCGGCGAGCTTGCCGTGGAACGACTCGTCGGCGTTCGGTGCGTTCGGCAGGACCGCCGAGATGCCGTACACCGTCGTCAGCTACCTCGAGAAGAGTGGTTACGGCTCGAAGGCCGCTGCCCCCGTCACCAAGTGCATGTTCCTCGCCCTGTCGGGCGATGTCGTGCCCGACCCGGTGTTCGTGAGTGATCCGCTCGACCTGAACTCCACCGTGCCGGCGGCGCAGATGCAGCTCGCCGATCCGACGTGCCTCGGCATCGTGGGTGGCGGCGACCTCGGTCGTGGGTGAGGTGACGTCATGGCACTGAGCTTCATGCAGCGCAAGCCCGACTCGGGCCTGGGCAACATCCACTCCAGCAAGTCGGCCCCCGGTCGCAACATCGACTACGTGCTGCTGTTCGCGCAGGGCGCGCTGGCCATCATCGGGCTGTTCGTCATCTACTCCGCGTCGCACTCGAAGACGCCGCCGGGTGGCGCCTCGCCCTACGACTTCTTCTTCGTCACCCGTCAGGAGATCTTCCTCATCGCCGCGGTCCTCGTGATGGTGGTGGTGATGGCCTTCGACTACGACTGGTGGAAGGACCACGCCCGCTTCCTGTACGGCGCGACGTTGATGTTGCTGACGCTCATCACGTTGATGAACATCCTTCAGGTCCGCGGCACCGAGACCGTGCTGAGCTTCGACATCGGGCCGCTGAACATCCAGCCGGCCGAGATGGCGAAGTTCACCACGCTGCTGATGGTGGCGTCGTACCTGTCGGAGGACAACAGCGACGATCTGCCGTATCACCGGTTCATCATCGGGCTGATGCTCGTCGGTGCGCCGACGGCGTTGATCATCGTGCAGCCCGACCTCGGTTCCGCGTCGGTGCTCATCGCGATGGTGATGGGCATCATGCTCGTCGCCGGTGCCAAGGCCCGTTACATCGCCATGATCACGCTGCTGTCGATCGCGACCGTCGGTGCCGCAGTCGTGACCCGGGTGGTGAACGAGTACCAGATGAAGCGGTTCTCGGCGTTCTTCGATCAGAACTCGAAGGACGTCGCCATGCAGGACGTGCTGTACCAGGGGCGCAATGCCATCCGCGCGCTGGCCATTGGTGGCATCACCGGCAAGGGGTGGCTGCAGGGTCCCATCACGAATGCGCCCAAGGACATTCCCGTGCAATGGGCCGACTTCCCGTTCTCGGCCGTGGGTGAGCAGTTCGGCCTGGTCGGCTGCGGCATCCTGATCGGGTTGTACGCGATCGTGCTGCTCCGCATCTGGCGCATCGCCCACCTGTCGCGCGACCTGCTCGGCACCTACCTGTGCGTTGGCGTGTTCTCGATGCTGCTGTGGCAGGTGTTCCAGAACATCGCCATGACGCTGGGCATCATGCCGATCACCGGCTTGCCGCTGCCGTTCATCAGTTACGGCGGTTCCGGCATCGTGACGTTCTTCGCCCTGATGGGTCTGGTGCAGAACGTCCACATGCGCCGCTATCGCTGACCCGTCACGCAGCATCCCGGTCTTCCGGGCATGCCCGGAAGCCAACGTTGCCTTCCGGGCATGCCCGGAACCTCAGGCCGCCGTGGTGCCGAACACGTCCATGAGGGTGCGGAGCACGCGTGGCGACCGCAGGACGACGTCGTCGTAGGTGAACTGGTACATCGCGAAGCCCTGCAGCGTGAGCGCGTTCAGTCGCTCCGAATCGATCTGCCGGTGAGTCCTTTCGGGTCGAACGCCCGTCCCGACTCGATGAGCAGCCGGGTGGCCGACAGGCAGGGGACACCCAACGCAATGTCGGTGTCGAGGTTCGACATGTCGCGGAGGCGATGGACCCGGTGGCCGAACGGCTGCGGTGCGCGTCCTCGCGGCACGGCCAGATCGAAGGGGGGAACGAGGTCGAAGCCGTCGGCCCCCAACAGCGCGGCGCAGGTGGCCCCGGCTGCCCAGCAGGGTTGACCGACTCGACCGATCACCTCGGCGAGTTGGTCGAGATTCCGGAGGAACGTGAGGGGAGGAAGGCTCCCGAAGCGGACGCCGCTCAGGTCTCGGCGTCGGAGCGTCGCCGGGCCGGCGAATCGCTGACCATCGGCGGACGCTGCGGCGCGTCGTTGGTCGGTCATGGTGCGGATTCAATCCGACCGTGGTGGGACCGCCAACCCGGGCATGCCCGGAAGCCAACGTTGCCTTCCGGGCTTGCCCGGAATCGGCCGAACCGGTGGGAAGGCACGGCGCAACTGGCCGCGGAGGGCGATGGGCTGGCGGTGGTGTATCGCTGTTGGAGATGACAGGTCATCGCTGATCCCCGGTTCCGGGCGGGGTGGGGGTTACACTTGGCGCACATGACTTCTCTCTGGGCGCGGGTCGAACCGCTCCTGGCCCGGGTTCAAAAACCTGCCCGTTACATCGGGTGCGAGGACGGCGCCATCACCCCCCGGCATGCGCCCGGCAAGGTGTCCTGGCTGCTCGCCTATCCCGACACGTACGAAATCGGTTTGCCCAACCAGGGGCTCCAGATCCTCTACGAAATCCTGAACGAGCGCGACGATGCCGTCGCTGAACGTACCTACGCGCCCTGGAGCGATCTCGAGACGCTGCTGCGCCAACGCGGGGTGCCGCTGTTCTCGGTCGACACGCATCGGGCCGCGGGCGACTTCGACCTGCTGGCCTTCAGCCTCGCGGCAGAGCTCGTGTACACGAACGTGCTGAACATGATCGACCTCGCCGGCGTGCCGGTGCGATCGGCACAGCGCGACGAGTCGCATCCGCTCGTGGTCCTCGGCGGGCACTGCGCGTTCAACCCCGAGCCGCTGGCCGACTTCGTCGACCTGGCGGTGCTCGGCGAGGGCGAAGAGGTCATCGGCGACATCACCGAGATCGTGCGCGACTGGAAGGCGTCGGGCCGCACGCCCGGCAGCCGCGACGGTCTGCTGCGCGAACTGTCGAAGGTGCCAGGCGTGTACGTGCCGTCGATGTACGAGGTCGAGTACGACGGACCGGCCCTGCGTGCGGTCACGCCCCGGTACGCCGATGTCCCTGCCGTGGTGCACAAGCGCACCGTGGCGGATCTGGGGCAGTGGCCGTACCCGAAGTCGCCGATGGCCCCGCTCACCGAAGTGGTCCACGACCGCCTCGCCGTCGAGGTGTTCCGCGGCTGCACGCGCGGCTGTCGGTTCTGCCAAGCGGGCATGATCACCCGCCCGGTGCGCGAACGTCCGGCCGAACAGGTCCGCACGATGATCGAAGCCGGGCTGCGGCGCACCGGGTACGACGAGGTCAGTCTCACGTCGCTGTCCACGGCCGACTTCAGCGGCATCGAGCAGGTCACCAACTCGATCAATCCAGCGGGCTGCGGTACCAGCGACCAGGTCACCATCAGCCTGCCGTCGCTGCGGGTCGACGCGTTCACCGTGGGTCTCGCTGGTCAGGTGTCGGGTGGGCGGCGCAGCGGCCTCACGTTCGCCCCCGAAGCCGGCAGTTGGCGGATGCGTCAGGTCATCAACAAGTTGATCACCGAGGAAGACCTGTACGGCGCGGTCGAGTCAGCGTTCTCGCAGGGCTGGTACCGCATGAAGCTGTACTTCCTCACCGGTCTGCCCACCGAGGCGGACCTCGACACGCTCGGCATCGTCGACCTCGCCCGCAACTGCGTGCAGATCGGTCGCCAGCACACCAACCGCGCCGCCGTCACGGTCAGCCTCGGCGGGTTCGTGCCCAAGCCGCACACGCCGTTCCAGTGGTTCGGCCAGAACACCACCGAGGAACTGCGCCGCAAGGTGCAGTTGGTGCGCGAGGCGGGCCACAAGGCCAAGGGCGTCACGGTGAAGTGGCACGACCCTGCGGCCACGCTGGCCGAGGGCATCGCGGCGCGTGGCGATCGTCGCATCGGCAACGTCATGGAGCGCGTCTGGCGTGCCGGCGGCGTGTTCCAGGAGTGGAGCGAGTTCTTCCGCCTCGGCCGTTGGGAAGAGGCCATGGCCGCCGAAGGCCTCTCGGTCGACTGGTACGTCCATCGCCATCGCGACGAACACGAAGTGCTGCCCTGGGATCACCTGTCGGCAGGACTGCACAAGGACTTCCTGTGGCTCGACTGGCAGGAATCGCTCGCCGAACACGGCCTGCCCGACTGCCGATGGACGCCCTGCTACGACTGCGGCGTGTGCACCGGGTACGGCATCGAGCATGTCGTCGCCTCGCCCGTGCCGCCCGCTGGCGGCAGCCAGGGCACCGGTCAGGACCTCGCCCGTGGCGGGGAGGTTCCTGTGGAACTGCTGCCCCGACGTCGCGAGATGGCCGACCGGGTCGCCAGGGCCGCGACGTCCGCCGCGTCGCCGTCCGCCGATGCGGAGGTGCCCGCATGAAGTTGCGCGTGCGCCACACGAAGTTGGGCAAGATCCGCTTCACCAGTCATCGCGACACCGCCCGGCACTGGGAGCGGGCCGTGCGCAAGGCCGACGTCGCGT
>JANMFL010000149.1:0-1799 GCA_031377945.1 Acidimicrobiaceae bacterium
CGTGCTCGACGCGCTCGAGGGCACGCTGTGCCAGTACCCCTCCACCCTGGGCATCGGCGGCTCGCTGCATCTCGACATCACCGTCGTGCCCGACGGCGACGGCGATCCCGGTTGGCCTGCGGTGCGTGCCGACTTCGAGCCGGGCGTGATGATCGTTCGCTGTGGGAATTCGCGTGCGGTGGTGCACCAGCACGACGGCAGGGCCGAGCTGGTCCTGGCCGAGTCGTTGACCGGCATCACCGATGCAGTGCGGTTGTTCGCCGAGGCGGCCTTCACCTCGGTGCATGTGACCCAGGGACGCCTCCACGCCGTGCACAGCGCGCTGGTGGCCCACGACGGCACCGGGCTGCTGTTGCGAGGACCTTCGGGCGCGGGGAAGAGCACGCTCACCTACGCCTGCCTGCGCGGCGGGATGGCGATGGTCAGCGACGACTGGGTCTACGCAGCCGCCGGTCGACGCGCCGACATCGTCGCCGGGTATCCGTGGCGGATGATGCTCACCCAGGAGGCCGCGTCGCGTTTCCCCGAACTCGCCGGCATCGAACTGGTGCCACACACCTCGGCCGAAGGCTGGAAGATGCCCATCGTTCCAGCGGCCGACCGTCGGCACGCCGAGCACCGCGTCGACGCGGTGGTGTTGCTCGACGCCGACACCCGACTGTCGCTCGAGCCCGTCGATCGCGACGAAGCCCGGCAGCGGTTCTGGGATGCCTCGTTGCCCATCGAGCGCGACCATCTGACCGACGAGTGGGTCGAGGGACTGCTCGATCGGCCGACCTATGTCCTCCGCCGCGGTACGTCGCCCGACGACGCCGCTGCACTACTCCAGGAGTTGGCGACCCGATGCCCGACATCCTTCTGACGCACGGCTACTTCTTGTGGGACGACGAGAAGGAACGCCAGATCATGAAGCCCTATGCGCCGCTGGGCATTCTGTACCTGAGCGCGTACCTGAAGCGTGAGGGCTTCGACGTCGAGGTGTTCGACACGACGTTCTCGTCGAAGGACGCGCTGTCGGCACGGTTCGCCGCCACCCCGAACGGGGTGGTCGGGGTGTACACGAACCTGATGACACGGGCCAACGCGCTGTGGGTGGCCCAAGAGGCCAAGCAGTTCGGCTGGACGGTCGTCTTCGGTGGGCCCGAGAGTGCGAACTACCCCGACGACTACATCGAACGTGGCGCCGACGTGGTGGTCGTGGGCGAGGGCGAGGCGACGATGGCCGAGCTGCTGCCTGCCTTGCGCGATCACGGCAAGCATCGCCTGCACGGCGTGGCCGGCACGGTGTTCCGCGACGACGACGGCAAGGCCGTGCACAACCCGGCTCGCGACAAGATCGCCGACATCGATTCGTTGCCGTGGCCGGACCGCGAAGCCATCGACACCGCCGCCTACGTGAACGTGTGGCGCGAACACCATGGCATGGGTTCGGTGAACCTCATCACCGCCCGCGGCTGCCCGTACAAGTGCAACTGGTGCAGCCATGCGGTGTTCGGCTACTCGCACCGCCGGCGCAGCCCCATCGACTGCGTCGACGAGGTGCAGCACATCGTCGAGCGGTACGCGCCCGAGCAGGTCTGGTACGCCGACGACGTGTTCACCATGAGCCACAAGTGGCTGCATGAGTACAACGACGAGATGAAGCGTCGCGGCATGCGCATCCCCTTCGAGACCATCACGCGCGCCGACCGGATGAAGAAGGACGATGTCGTCCAGGCGTTGGCCGAGTTGGGTTGCTACCGCATCTGGATCGGTTCCGAGAGCGGCAGTCAGCGGATCCTCGATGCGATGCAACGCGG
>JANMFL010000177.1:0-14802 GCA_031377945.1 Acidimicrobiaceae bacterium
GCAGCAGCATCTGCAGCTGCAACGATCTGCAACGATCTGCAACGATCTGGAACGAGCCCGGGCCTCAGCCCGGGCTCGTTCGCGTCCGGGCCCGTTCACGTCCGGGCCCGTTCATGTCCGGCCCCGTGGCTTCAACGGCCACCCATTGGGCGCGAATCATCCCATTTCTGGGACCTTGCGCGCACGTGGGTGCCGAGTGACCCGAATTCGGGACGATTCGCGCCCGACCCGCCGCCGGGGACCTCGGCGTCAGCGGCGGGCGGTGCCCGCCAGGCGGCTGAGTCGAGCGACCAGCACCTCCATGACCAGTTCCTCGGGCCACTCCTTGGCACCACGCAGGTCGAGGTCGGCCTGGGCCAGCAGACCGATGGCACGAGACGTGCCACCGCTGCCCAGGCGACGGTACTGATCGAGCGCCTTGCGTGCCGGGAAGCCGGGCTTGATCCCCATCACGGCGGCGGCGGAGGCCTCGTCGCGGGCGTCGCTGCCGTCGAGCGCGAGCAGTTTCGAGTAGTGACCGTGGAGGATGCTCATCACCTGCAGCGGGTGGCGCTCGCCCGCCCGCAGCATGCGATGCAACAGCTGCAGCGCTCGGGTGGTCTCGCCGCGGTCGATCGAGTCGGTGAGGTCCCACGGCGGCACGCCACCGGCATCGCCGAGGAACGGCAGGACGTCGGCGCTGCGCAGCGTCGTCCCCTCGCCGTAGGTGGCGTGCAGGGTCTCGATGATGCCCTGCAATCGGCCGGCGTCCTCGCCCAACCACTCGGCGACCATCTGCAGCGCCGGGCCATCGAGTTTCAGACCGGAGTGGCGAACCTGCTCGTCGAACCAGCCGACGCGCTCCTTCGCACGCGACGGCGGCGCGGTGGCGATGGTGGTGGCGCCGGCGCCTTTCAGCGCATCGGTGAGCGACTTCGCCATGCGCCCTCCCCCGGCGACCATCACCAGTTGGGTGGTGGGCAGCGGGTCCGAGAGATAGGCGACCATCGGGGCGACGTCGTCGGCGTTGAACCGACCGACCCCGCGTGCCACGACGACCCTCGACTCGGTCAGGAACGGTGGCGTCTGTGCAGCATCGACCACAGCCCGCATCTCGAAGTCGTCGCCGTCGAAATCGTCGACCATCAGGGTTCGGTCGCCGTCACCGACGAGCTGCTTGAGGGTCTCGCTGATCGCGGTGAGCAGCAGCGATTCGTCGTCGCCGGTGATGAGATGCACGGACATGAAGATCTCAGAATGGCACACCGGACCGTGCCGCCCGCGAGCCACCTCGAACCACCATGGCCACCAGCACGCCGAGCACCAACGACCAGCCGACGACGGACGCCGCACCCGTGGGCTCGACCGCCGCGGCCACGTCGGCGACCGTGGCGGTCCATCGGGTGCCGAGCGTCGCCGGCGCCATGATCAGCCGTGTGAGGGGCTCGGGCGACCAGGCCGCGACGAGTCCTGCGGGCAAGCCGTAGAGCATGACGAACCCGGCCACCGGCACCGCAGCCAGGTTGGCGACGACCGACACGACCGGCAGCCGGTGGAACACGAGCAGGCTGGGAATGGCCACCCCGGTCTGCGCCCCCAGAGTGACGCCGAGCGGGAGCCGCAGCCACACCGGGCCGGGCAGGTGCGCCACCCACCACGGCGCAGCGACGCACACGCCCACCGTCGCCCCCACCGACAACCAGAAGCCGACCGACCACACGAGTAGCGGATCGACCAGCACCAGCGCGGCGACGGCGATGGCAACGAGCCGGAGCGGACGTGGCTGCCGACCGAGCACGAACGCCGTGGCGGCGAGCACGGCCATCGCGCCGGCACGGAGCACCGACGGCTCGAACCGGGTGACGCTCATGAACCACCCGATGAGACCGACGGTCGCGGCCCAACGCCACCACGGGCGGAGGCGACGCAGCAGCGGCAGCGCGGCGGCGATGAGGTACGCGAGGTTCTGCCCGCTGACAGCAGTCAGGTGCGACAGGCCCGACGCACGGAAGCGGTCGATCATCCACTGCGGCTGCCGACTGTCGTCGCCGATGACGAGCCCGGTGAACAGGGCTGCCTCGGACAACCCCATGGTGCGCTCGGCGCTGCGACGGAGCGCGGTGCGCACCCGGTTCCCCGCCACCGAGAGGCCGTTACCGGGAAGCACGTCGCCCACCGCGTCGAGCTGAAGGCGGCCGACCACGTGCCGGACCTGCGCCCTGCGCAGGTCGCCCGTCGACGATCGACGCTCCCCTGCCATCCAGACGTACTCGCCCGCCTGCACCTCCGCCAGCTTCGAGCGGGACGCTCCGTACGACCACACGTCGAATCGCTGACCCTGCACCTCGACGGTGACGCGCAGCCCCGAACCGAACGCCGCCGGATCGGCAACCACGCGCGTCCAGCCCTGGTACGGGCCGAGGTGTTGCGGATGCACCGACGACCAGGCCCGCCCCGCCGACCAGGTGCCGGCCAAGCCGAGCAGCAGACACAGGGCGCCGATGAACCGCGGGCGCACCACCAGCCCGACCGCGACGGCCCACACCACGACTGCCGCGAACCCGAGCCACACGCCGAGGACCACCGACACCGCCACAGCGACGAGGGCCTCGTCGCCGACGGGGTGCCGTGAGGGCGCGACCGGGGCGTCGTACGCTGGGTTCATGCAGCCGCTCCCCGTCGACCTGGCACGTCCCGTGCCCCGCGGGCCGCGCATGTACCGCACGCGCATTCGCGGACTCGGCCCCTTCCTGGCACTGATCGCGCCGGCCGGGTTGGGGGCGTTGTCGTGGCTGCTGCTGCGCGGCAACGAGTCCACCGCTCGCGGCGTGCTCGGATTCCTGCTGGCCGTCTTCGCGGCACCGCTGATGCTGGTGGCGGGGGTGCCGCTGACGTCGAGCACCACGGCTCGGGCCGTGTCGGTCGCGGCGAGCGCGGCGATGTGGCTGCTGATCGGCGTCGTCGCCTCGCGCCGGGCCACGCGGCGTCCCGTCGCCAGTTGGCGCGACTTCTGGCGCGAGTACCTGTGGCTCGCCGCCGGCGTGTGGTTGGGCGTGGTCGGTGCACTCGTGGCGGCCAACCTGCTGCTCGGTCGCGCCCTCGTCTGACGTCGCTTCGGTCGGTGACAGGGCTCATGTCGTCACCAACCCGCGCAGCGCCTCCACCTTGGCCGGCCCGATGCCGCGCACGTCGGCCAGGTCGTCGACCGTCACGAAGGGGCCGTGCTGGTCGCGATGATCGATGATCGCCGCCGCGGTCGCCGGCCCAATGCCAGGAAGCGAGTCGAGATCGTCGGCGGTGGCTGTGTTCAGGTTCACCGGTCCCGGCGCAGTGGAGCTCGCTGACGAGACCGAGACCAGCGGCGGGATGCTCTCACCCACCCTGGGCACGTACACCCGCTCGCCGTCGGTGAGCAGCGCTGCCAGGTTGACCGCATCGGGCAGGGCGTCGCCGGCAAGTCCACCGGCGGCCTGCACGGCATCGACCACCCGGCTACCGGGCGCCAATCGGTACACGCCGCTCGACGTCACGGCACCAGCGACGTGCACCACCAACTCGCCCGCCGTGCTCGGAGTCGTCGAGCCCGCCGTCGCCGCCAACTGCGGGCCGGCGGTGTCGGCTCCGACGGCCGACGTCGTGGTCGAGGCCGAGCGGGCGAAGGGCAGGGTGGACTCGGTGGTGGCGGCAGGTGGCCTCACCAACCAGTACGCAGCGGCCAACACGGCGAGCACCACGGCAGCCGTCGCGACCAGTCGCCCGGGACCCACCCAGTCGATCCAGGTGCGGGCGCGTTCGAGCACCGAGGGACGCAGCTGCGGACGCGGCGGAACCTGGAACGGCGTTCGCTGATCGGACGGCCCACGTGGCCCAGTTGGTGAACGTGGCTCACGTTGCTCACGTTGCTCACCTGGATCGCGTGGATCGGGCAGATCGAACACACGACCTCCCAGTGCTGCACCGCGCCGCCGGGCACGGTGATGGACGACTGGGGGAAGTCCGTGCCGAACCTACCGGATCAGGATGCGATGCGCGCCTGCGAGTCGTCGACCACAGCAGTGGCCAGCGAGCGACGGGCCACCCAGTCGGCCTCGACCTCCATGGGGATGCGCATGGCGGCGCCCCGATGGTCCTTGCCCCGCAGGCGCCACGACACGTAGCTGCCCACGTAGCGAGCCCCGTAGCCGACCGGCCCGAAGCGACGCCACTGGCGCACGTGCACCATCTCGTGGCGCAACAGGTACGGCGTCGCCTCGCCGCGGCGGACGATGACCAGCGACCCGACCGTGAGGGCGTCGGAACCCCTCGGAACAGGTCCACCTTCCCAGAGGCGGTAGCCGTCGCGCGGTTGGATCGACATCACTCGCGACCTTAGCCATGTCGACGCGACGGCCGCGACATCGTCGGAGATCTGGACGGTGCCCTCGACGACCGGGGTCTGCACTGTGCCGACGTCATCGCTCGGCACGGAGCACGTACGCGTGCTGCAGCAACTCCATCGATCGGCGATGCAGGACGAGCGTGAATCCGTGTTGACGGGCGATCGCATCGATCGACCCATCGCATCCCTCGGTGAGCACCATCAGCACCGTGCTGGCGTCGTGGAGGTGCTCATCGAGGCCGGAGAACAACCGGTGGAAGTACTGGAACTCCGAGCCCGCGTGAAACGCATGGTCGAACTGTGTCGACGGATCGTGGCGAAAGTAGGGCGGGTTCACGACGACCAGATCGAACGTGCCGCCCACCGCATCGAACAGGTCGGACGCTCGGACGTCGATGGTCAGACCATTGGCTGCCGCGTTGCGCCGTGTGGCGTAGCACGCCCGATCGGAGAGGTCGACGGCGGTGACGATCGCACCGCCGCGAGCCGCCACCAACGACACCGCGCCAGACCCGCTGCCCACCTCCAGCAGCGTGCGCCCCTGCAGTTCCATCGACGTCAGGGTGCGGCACAGCAGCTTGGTCGACAGGAAGAACTTCGGGGGGAACACACCCACCGGTACGGTGACCCGCAGCCCGTACACACGAGCAGTCCGCTCCGCACCCATCCACCAACTGATGTACGGCCGGGCCGCCGCCTGCAACCAACCGCTGACCCGTTTGCGGCGGTACTCCCACCTGGTGGGTTCGCCGACTCGGGCGGTCGCTCCCACGAAGATGCTCATCGTCGGCAGTGTGGCACAGGTCGGGAATCGGGCGCGAAACATCCCAGATTCGGGAACAATCGCACCCGTGGGGGCAGAACGTCCCAGATCTGGGTCACATCGCGCCCAACCCGACCGAGCGATCGTCACCCTCACCGATCGACCGTTCACCAGGAACTTACGTTCGCGCGGCGGGGCTCTCGTAGCCGGGGTCGCTGGGCCAGTTCGGCTGGAAGAGATGCCACTGCTCGGGGGCGCGGCGGATGAGGAACTCGAGCTCGTGGGCCAGGTTCTGGGTGATCCGGGCGACGTCGTCACGCAAGCCGCCGGTGCGGTGCATCGGCAGCGGCGGACGCACCAGAGCGTGGTGGCCGTTGTACTCGGGCGTGAAGTAGCACCCCACCGGCAGGATGGGCGATCCGACCCGCAGGCCCAGCGTGGCCGGGCCGGCCGGCAGCGTGGTCCGCTCGCCGAAGAACTCGACATCGACACCACTGCGATCGATGTCTCGATCGCAGAGCAGACACACGATCTCGTTCGCGCGAAGCGCCTTCAACACCGCCGGACCTGCCTTGGGTCCGGTGGGGACGACTGTCATTCCCAGGTCCTTGCGCAGCTCGGCGAACCACTCGAACAGCTCGGGGGGCTCGAGCGCCTCCACCACCACCGTCAGCTTGAAGCCCTGGTCGGTCATCCACTTTCCCGCCCACTCCCAGCCGCCGAGGTGCGGCAGGGCGAAGATGCAGCCATTGCCCAGATCGAGCGCGTCGGTGATGTGGTGGAACCCGTCGACCGTGAACGTGCGGTCCACGGTGCGCTTGCTCAGGCTGGGCAGCCGGAAGCTCTCGACGTAGTACCGGGCGTAGCTGTCGAACGCCTGGCCGACGGCGATGCGCAACGATGCGCCCTTCAGGTTGGGGTTGACCCGCGAAATGTGGCGCTCGATCATCGCCCGACGCTCGGCGTTGGCGAAGCTGGCGCCGAAGCCCAGCGACGTGGCCGCTGCCGATGCCAGTGGTCCCGGCATGAGACGCGCGGCGAGCGACCCGAGTTTGTAGGCGTTGACGGTGGCGGCGTCGGCGGCGCGCTCGCGAGCGGTGCGCTCAGTCACGGCGCGGGGTGCGAGTGGCCCGAGCAATGCGCGTGTGGCGACGATCGGCACGCACCACCCGGCGCGTCTGGCGACGGCTGCGACGCATCTCGATACGCGCCGCGGTGACCGGGGCAACGGCAGCCTGCTTCCACACCTTCACGAAACGCTGCACCGCGGTGATGGCGGTGAGGACCAACATGATCCACAGGATCGGGATGAGCAGCACGTCGAACAGCAGACCGAGGCAGAGCAGGATGATGCGTTCGGCACGCTCCATCAGACCACCCTTGGCGTCGAGTCCGAGCGACTCGGCCTTGGCGCGCATGTAGCTGATGACCGAACTGAGTGCCATCACCGCGAACGGCAGCATGGCCATGTGTGCGGACTCTTCGGAGGCGAGGTACCAGGCGACGCCGCCGAACAGCAGCGCATCGGCGAAGCGATCGATGGTGGAGTCGAAGAACGCTCCGCGTTGGCTCGACGTGTTCGATGCCTTGGCGAGGGCGCCGTCCAACAGGTCGGGCAACGCAGCCAGGATGACGAGCAGGAGCCCGATCTTCAGATTGCCAGCACCGATCATCACGGCGGCACCGACCGCCACCAGCAGGCCGAGCACCGTGAGGTGATCGGGAGTGAGGCCGGTCTTGCGCAGCCCATTGCCCAACGGCTTCACGGCCTTGTCGACCGGAGTGCGGAATTTGCCGTCGAACATCCCCAGCAGGTTACCCCGTGACAGCATGGGGTGCATGAGCAGCGCCTCCCCCTCCGATCTGGCCATCGCCTTCCGATCACTGCCGCGCAGGTTGCGCGAGGCACAAGCGGACACGCCGAGCGAACTCACCTCCGACGCGCACCAGGCAGTCAATGCGCTCGTGGCAGAAGCGGCAATGTCGCTGAGCTGCCCTTCCGACGCCAACGCGGTCGCCGATGCGATCGAACGAGTGCCGGCGAATCAGTGGCAGCCGTCGGTCCTGGCCCGCCTCGGAGCGATCGCCCTCGAACTCGGTGGATGGGTTCGTCGGATCGCTGCCAGCAACGACGCCGACTGACCCGCGGCGACGTCAGACGTGTCGGACGTCGGACGTGTCGGACGTCAGACGTCCCACTCCTCGACCGGGTTCTCCTGCACGAGATGCTCCTTGACGCTGCCATCGACGGCGTCGACCAACACCAGGCCACGACGACGCGGCGGGTCCTCGGCCGAGTACACGAGCACACGCCACGTGGGACGGCTGCGCAGCCCACGCCACACCTGCTGCGCCGACGCGTGGCCCACCGGGAACCCGACGGCCCCCTGAGCGGCGACCAGCGCCTCCTTCTCGTCGACGCGCATGCGCCAACCCGACGTGTACGAGAACAGTGCCACCACGCCGAGTGCGATCGCCACCCACAGGTAGCCGTCGTTCACGAGCGCCGAGTCGCGTTGAGTGAGCCACAGCAGGAAACACGTGAACGCGACGACCATGTACAGGATCGCCGGCTTGCGACGTCGGCTGTTGTCGGGGAACTCGTACGGGCCGGTGTGCTCGACGGCGTTCAGGTCCTCGGGCAACTCGTCGCGGACCTCGTCGTCGGATCGCAGTTCGTCGGGCTGGGTTGCTTCACTCATGACGACCACAAGGCTACGGCGGCAGTGGGCCGTGTGTCACGATGACGAGCATGACGACCTTGCGGACCGATCAGGTGCAGTGTGGTGACGACGGCTCGATGGACCTCCACATCTGGGCTCCCGACGGGCCGCCGAAAGCCGCGCTCCTGCTGGTCCAGGAGATCTTCGGCGTCGGACCGTACATCCGCGCCGTGGCCGAACGCCTCGCCGACGCGGGCTATCTGGTGGGCGCACCCGACATCTTCTGGCGCTTCGCCCCGAACTGGCAGGCCGGACACGACCAGGACGGCCTCACCGGCAGCATGGAGAAGGTGCAGCAGTTGGACTTCCCGGTCGCCGTCGGCGACTGCATCGCCGCCCTCGACCACCTCGGTGGACAGGACGGCGTGGCCACCGCTCCGGGCGTCATCGGCTTCTGCCTGGGAGGAACGCTCGCCTTCGCCGTCGCGGCGAACGCTGCACCATCGGTGTGCGTCAGCTACTACGGCTCGGGCGTGCCGTCGATGCTGGGCATGCTCGATCAGGTCCGCTGTCCCACCCTGTTCCACTTCGGCAACGCCGACGCCTACATCCCCAACGAAGGCGTCGATGCCGTCGGTGCGGCCATCGCCGGGCGCGAGGGGTTCGTGCTCAACGTCGAGACCGCTGGTCATGCGTTCGACAACCACGAGAGCGAGATGTTCTGGAACGAGGCCGCCGCCAAGGCCGCCTGGGCCAAGACGATGGCGTTCCTCCAGCTCTACCTGCCGGCCTGACGGGCTCAGTCGAACAGGCCGGGCGCCCGTTCGGCGGTGGGAACCGTCATGCCGAGATGCTCGTACGCGGCGGCCATGGCGATGCGTCCTCGCGGGGTGCGCGCCAGCATGCCCTGCTGGATGAGGAACGGTTCGTACATGTCCTCCACCGTCTCGGGCTGCTCCCCCACGCTGATGGCCAGGGTGCTCAGACCAACCGGACCGCCGGCGAACTGCTTGCAGATGGCGCCGAGGATGGCGCGGTCCACCTTGTCGAGACCGCGCTCGTCGACGCCGAACACTCGCAGTCCTTCACGCGCCGTGGCCTCGGTGACCGTCCCGTCGCCGCGAACTTCGGCGAAGTCGCGGACGCGGCGCAGCAGGCGGTTGGCGATGCGCGGCGTGCCTCGTGATCGGCGGGCGATCTCCCAGGCACCGTCGCCCGACACCTGCACCTTCAGGATGCCCGCAGCGCGCGTGACGATGGATTCCAGTTCGTCGTCGGCGTAGTAGTCCAGCCGCGCGACCAAGCCGAAACGGTCGCGCAACGGCCCGGTGATCATTCCGGTGCGGGTCGTCGCGCCGACCAGGGTGAACCGTGGTAGCGACAGCCGGATGCTCGACGCTGCGGGACCCTTGCCCACCACGATGTCGAGCTGGAAGTCCTCCATGGCCGGGTAGAGGATCTCCTCGACCGTGCGCGACAGCCGGTGGATCTCGTCGATGAACAGCACATCGCCGTCCTCGAGCTTCGTGAGAATGGCTGCCAGGTCGCCGGCTCGCTCGAGCGCAGGACCGGACGTGATGTGCAGGTGCACGCCCATCTCGGCCGCCACGATGCACGCCATGCTGGTCTTTCCCAGCCCCGGCGGGCCGGCGAGCAGCAGGTGATCGGCCGCCTGGCCGCGCATCTTCGCCGCCTCGAGCACGATGCCGAGGTGCTCTTTCAGCTCACCCTGGCCGACGAACTCGGCGAGGCGTTTCGGACGCAGGCCGACCTCGTCGGCCTCCTCCCGTGGCGTGACCGGTTCGGGATCGAGGAATTCTTCACGCACGCTTGGCTCCGAGCAGCTTCAACGCATCGCGCAGCAACGCCGAGGCGTCACCGGTAGAAGGGAGATCGCGCAGCGCATCGCGGATCTCCTCCTGGCCGTAGCCGAGCCCCGCGAGGGCCTCGCGCACGTCGCCGATCGCGGTACTGCCACCTTGGCCGCCGACCCCTGCGGTGATGGGGTCGAGCATCGGCAGGCTGAGGCGGTTGCGCAGCTCGACGAGGAGCCGCTCGGCGGTCTTCTTGCCGACGCCTGGCACGAGCGTGAGCGCTCCGAGGTCGCTGGTGGCCACGATGTCGACCAACGCCGACGGCGAGTGCGTCCCGAGGATGGCGAGCGCCAATGCGGGACCGATCCCGTGCGTGTTGATGAGCACCTGGAACGTCGACCGCTCGTCGCGTTGCAGAAACCCGAAGAGCGTCTGCGCGTCTTCGCGAATGTGATGGTGCACGTAGAGGAACGCCGACGAACTCGGTTCGAGCTCCGCCAACGTACGCGGCGTGACGTTGACGAGATAGCCGACCCCGCCGACCTCGACCAACGCGGTGGCATCGTCGGTGCGTTCGAGCACCGTGCCGCGCAGCGAGCCGATCATCGCGCCACCACCGCAGCCTGCACACGGCGTCGCATGGCTGCGCCAGCGAGATAGCACAGCGCGAGCGCTGCAGCGTCGGCTGCGTCGGCCGGTTTCGGTGGCGTCGCCAGCCCGAGACGGGCTTGGACCATTCGTTGCACCTGCGCCTTGTCGGCACCGCCCCAGCCGGCCACGGAATCCTTCACCTGGCTCGGGGTGAACTGCACCACGTCGCAACCGGCTGCGGCGGCCTCCGCCAGGGCCAACCCGCTGGCCTGGCCGACGCTCATCGCCGTGCGCACGTTGTTCTGGAAGAACACCTGCTCGACCGCAACGGCGTCGGGCACGAACTCGACGATGAGCGAGCGCAATTCGCGTTGCAGTTCGGCGAGCCGTTGCGGCAACGCCGACGCCGACGGCGTGCGAATGACCCCCATCGCCAACGGCGCCGTGACCGCACCGCGCGAGTGCAGGACGGCGTAGCCACAGCGAGTCAGCCCGGGGTCGATGCCCAACACGACGATTCCTTCACGCACGAACACGCGTACGAGCGTAGCCGACCATGGTGCGATCGACGTGGACTGCTCGCGCATGTGCCAACGTGTTCGAATGCGTCGCAGAACCCGGTCCGTCATCCTGCTCATCGCCGCGTTCAGCATCGGGGTGACGTCGTGCACCGACTCCACCGACCGGGCGACGCAGCGCACGAGCGACGGCGGCGACGGGAATGGCGGGAGTGAGAGCAGTACCTCGATCGCCTCGAGCACCACCTCACCCGTCGAAGCGATCCTCACGGACAGCCTGCAGTGCGACCCACTCGACGAACGTGCCTGCCTGCTCCCGTGGCCGAACGATGCGTTCACGGTGCCCGACTCGGCCACCGCCACCGGTCGACGCCTGTCGATCCACCCCGATGCCACGCCGTTGAACGCCGGCGGTGCACCGATCGACGTCCTCGATCAGAATCGGGCGGACGGCTTCTCCCCCGGCTCGGCCGTGCTCGCGTTCGTCCCGGATCTCGACGTCGAGGCCAGCGGCATCGCCCCGAGCACCGACATCGGCCGGTCCCTCGACGACGATGCACCGATCGTGCTCCTGGACACCGAGACCGGCGAACGAATCCCCTATTGGGCCGAACTCGATGCGGCGGCGCGCACCGACGATCAGGTGTTGATGATCCGTCCAACGACGAGCCTTCCCGAGGGCCATCGCATCGCCGTGGCGATCCGCGATCTGATGTCCACTGACGGCAGTGCCATCGAGCCGAGCGAGGCGTTCGCCGCTGCGCTCGCGGGCACGCCAGAACCATTGGAACGCGCCCGCTACTTCCGCGAACTGCTCGACGACCTGGCCACCACGGGGGTCACCGCCGACGGGTTGTTCCTGGCATGGGACTTCACGGTCGCCAGCGCCGACAGCCTCGCCGGACGAGCGCTGCGCATCCGCGAACTCGCGTACGCAGCCGTGGCGGACGGACCATCGGAGTTCGCCGTGACGTCGCAGGTCGACGAGGGCAACATTCGCACCTTGGAAGGCACCTACGCAGTACCCAACTTCCTCACCGGCGACGGCGCGCCGGGCTCGACGCTCATCCTCGACGACGACGGTCTTCCGCTCCTGAACGCCGACCAACCGGCGTTCCAGGCGCCGTTCCGATGCCGACTCCCACTGACCGCCCCGGGGACGCAACCGACGATCGTCTTCGGCCACGGCCTGCTGGGGACGCGCGCTCAGGTCGACGGGCTGTCGTTCGCGGCCGAGTCGAACCTCGCCGGAGTGTGCGGTACCGACGAGATCGGCATGAGCACCGACGACCTGCCCAACTTGGCGGCCATCCTGGCCGACCTGTCGAAGTTCGCCCAGCAGGCCGACCGCATGCAGCAGGGCTTGTTGAACCAACAGTTCCTGGGCCGCATGCTCAACTCGCCGACCGGGTTCATCACCTCGCCGGCGTTCCAGAACGCCGCAGGCCAGCCGCTCATCGACGTCGGCAACACCGTGTTCGTCGGGAACAGCCAGGGTGGAATCCTCGGCGGCGCGGCCAGCGCCTTGAGCAGCGAGTGGAACCGCGTCGTGCTCGGCGTGCCCGGCATCAACTACTCATTGCTCCTGCCGCGCAGCAGCGACTGGCCGGAGTTCCAATCCATCTTCGATGTCGCCTACACCGACCCTGCGGATCGCCTCATCGCGTTGCAACTCATCCAACTGTTGTGGGACCGCGGTGAGAACAGCGGCTACGTGCAGCACCTCACCTCCGACCCGTACCCCGGCATCGAGGCGAAGCAAGTGCTCCTCGTGCAAGCGTTCGGCGACCACCAGGTGGCCAATGTGAGCACCGAGGTGCTGGCCCGCACGATCGGCGCCACCGTCGACGAGCCGGCACTCCTCGACGGCCGCAGCGCCGACATCGACCCCCAGTGGGGTATTGCCCCGTACGACCCGCAGAACCCCTCGGCGGCCCTGCTCGAGGTGTGGGACTACGGCAACCCCGCACCGCCGAGCGTGAACCTGCCACCCACGGAGCCCGAGTACGGCCAGGACCCGCACGGTGCAGGCTCGAGCGAACCGCGTGTGTTGCAGCAGGCGTTCACGTTCCTGCTCACCGGCGAGTTCGCGATGAGCTTCTGCAACGACCTGCCGTGCGTGAGCGACGTGCTCAGCGACGGCTGAGACCGTTGCGTCCCATTTCAGCCTGCGGAGCGCGCATCGCGGCAGCTCGGGGCAGCAGGTGGTTGGGCGCGATTCGTCCCAATACTGGGACTCACCCCACCCACGGGCGCGGAGTGACCCAGATCTGGGATGTTGCGCGCCCAGTCGCTTCGTCAGTCGGGGAGCGTCAAGTGCCGGGGAGGAGCGCTCGGCATCACGCGCCGAGCCGACGAAATGGACGTTCGACCCGTCTCAGCGGGAAAGGCTGACGAGCACGTCGACGAGCTCGCCGACCGGGCGGAACGTGAGCCCGGCAATCGCACGATGGGCGTAGCGCACCACACCTTCACCATCGATGATGAACACGCTGCGACGGGGAAAACCGATGGGGCCGAGCGTGCCGTACGCGCCGGCCACCGTCTTGTCGGTGTCGGCGAGCAGCGGGAACTTGAACCCGTGCTTTCCCGCGAACTTCTCGTGGCTGTCGACGCTCTGCGCCGAAATGGCCAGCACCTGCGCATCGAGCGCCTCGAACTGAGCGAGATCGTCGTTGTAGCTGTTCAACTGCTTGGTGCACACGGGTGTGTCGTCGCCTGGGTAGAACACGAGCACGACGGGGCGGCCGACGAAGTCGCTGAGCGACACCTGCTCGCCTCCCGTGGACGGCAAGGTGAAGGCGGGCGCCTGGTCACCGACCGAGGTGCTCATGCGCTGACCGCTTCCATCAGCTCGTCGCTGATGTCGAAGTTGCTGTACACGTCCTGCACGTCGTCGAGATCTTCGAGGGCATCCATGATGCGCAGGATCTTACGGGCATCGCCGGCGTCGGTCACTTCGACCGTCATGCTCGACACCATGGTGTTCTCGGCCGATGCGACCTCGAGGCCTGCTGCCTGCAGCGCGTCGCGCACGTCGTACACGACCGACGGGTCGCACGTGACCCGCCAGACGGCATCGCCATCTGCCGACACGTCATCGGCTCCGGCATCGAGCGCAGCCATCATCACCGTGTCCTCGTCGCTGCCATTGACGTGCAGTACGCCCCGTCGGCTGAACTGCCAGCCCACGGCACCGGGCTCGGCGAGCGAACCACCGAGCTTCGAGAACGTCGACCGCACGTCGGCGCTCGAACGGTTGCGATTGTCGGTGAGCACGTCCACGAGCATCGCCACACCGCCGGGTGCGTACGCCTCGTACATGATGCTCTCGTAGGTGCCGCCGTCGCTCAGGCCGGCGCCACGCTTGACGGCGCGGTCGATCGCGTCGTTCGTCATCTGCGCTGCCTTGGCCTTCTGGATGACCGTGCGCAGCGACGCGTTCGTCGACGGATCGGCGCCGCCTTCGCGGGCCGCGACCTCGAGCTGACGGGCGACCTTGTTGAAGATCTTGGCGCGTGCCTTGTCGGCGGCGCCCTTCTTGTGCTTGATCGTTGCCCATTTGGAGTGGCCGGACATGTGATGGACCCTTCAGTCGATGTCGTGCTGCTGGAGGAAGATGCGATGCAGACGTGCATCGCCGGTGAGCTCGGGATGGAACGAAGCGACCATCACGTTGCCCTGACGGGCCAGCACGGGAACACCCTCGTGGCTGGCCAGAACCTGCACACCGGGGCCGAACGACTCGACCTTCGGTGCACGAATGAACACGCCGTGAAACGGCGCGTCGAGACCCTCGACCGCGAGGTCGGTCTCGAAGCTGTCGATCTGGCGGCCGTAGCCGTTGCGGCGCACGGAGACGTCGATCGCGCCGAAGGTGCGCTGATCGGGACGTCCGTCCAGCACGTCGGTGGCGAGCAGGATCATTCCCGCACACGTGCCGAACACCGGCAAGCCGTCGCTGAGCCGGGCCTTGATCTCATCGAACAAGCCCGAGGACTCGAGCAGCTTCGACATGGTCGTGCTCTCGCCGCCGGGCATCACCAGCGCCTGCACCCCTTCCAGGTCGGCCGGCGTGCGGACCTGTCGAGTGGAC
>JANMFL010000179.1:0-8777 GCA_031377945.1 Acidimicrobiaceae bacterium
GTGCGTTGGTGCTGCGCGGTTGCGACGTGCGCGTCGGCGCCGACGTCGAGTGCAAGATCGGTCTCAACGAGGTGGCCATCGGGATGGTCCTGCCCGACTGGGCGATCACCATCGCCAAGGAGCGGTTGAGCAAGCGTCACCTGCAGCGTGTGGTGGCGAACGCCGTGGTCACCGGCGCGTCCGAGGCGGTCGAGGCTGGGTTCCTCGACGAGGTGGTGCCCGAGGTCGACGTGCTCGCCCGTGCGGTGGATCACGCTCGCTCATTGGCTGCGCTGTCGAGCCGCGCCTATGCGGGCACGGTGCTGGCGCTGCGTGGTCAGGTTCTGGAACGCATGGCCATCCAGATCACCGCAGATCGCGAGAACGGCTCGTCGGTCGTCGCCTGAGATCCGGCCGGCGCCGGTCGCCCAGGTATGGTCGCCCAGGCACGGTTGCCCGGCCCTCTCGCCCAGGCATGGTCGCCCGGTGACGGTCGCGCCGGTCCAGTTTGCCAACCTGTCCGGATGGAACACTTCGACGGTCGGATCGCAGTCGTCACCGGTGGTGGCACGGGCATGGGGCGAGAGCTGGCTCGCCAGTTGTCGGTCGAGGGTTGCCACGTGGCCATGTGCGACGTCTCGGCCGAGAACATGGCCGAGAGCCGTGAACTGTGCCTGGCCGATGCGCCTGCCGGAACACGGGTGACGACGTTCGTCGCTGATGTCTCGGACGAGGCGCAACTGCAGGCGTTCCGCGATGCCGTGGTGGCCGAGCACGACACCGATCACATCCACCTGTTGTTCAACAATGCGGGTATCGGTGGTGGCGGGAGCTTCGTGCACGATCCGCGGTCCGAGTGGGAGACGACGTTCAACGTCTGCTGGGGCGGCGTGTACCTGGGCTGCCGCACGTTTCTTCCCCTGGTGCTGGCCGCGCCGGAGGCACACATCGTGAACACCGCGAGTGTCAATGGGTTCTGGGCCTCGCTCGGACCGAACATTCCGCACACCGCGTACAGCGCTGCGAAGTTCGCGGTGAAGGGTTTCAGCGAAGCCCTCGTCACCGATCTTCGCCAGAACGCGCCACACGTGAAGGTCTCGGTCGTGATGCCGGGCCACATCGGAACGTCCATCGTCATCAACTCCGGCAAGTTCTTCGGGCGCGAGCCCAAGGAGCTCACCTCTGAGCAGTTGCAGGTGACGCGTGATCGTCTGGCCAAGCGCGGCCTCGACGTCAGTGGTGCCAGCGACGACGACCTGCGGGTTGGCATGCAGATGCAGGCCGAGATGTTCCGTGACGCGGCACCCACCACGGCCGCACAGGCGGCCACGGTCATCCTCGATGGGGTGCGGGCCGAGCGCTGGCGCATTCTCGTCGGCGACGACGCCGTGAGCCTCGACGAGTTGGTGCGCGAGTACCCCGCCGAGGCCTACGACGACTCGTTCCTGCCCCACCTGAAGGCTCGTGGTCTGTTCTCGTTCGCCACGGACTGACACCCTGGTGTCGGTCGTTGTTCACCACGCCTGAACAGGGAATTGGTCCCAGCGGAAGTGACCAACGCCCCGGTCGCGTGCACGTGTGCGGGCGTACCGTGAAGTCGAGTGGCGAGTGGCACGGCGCCACTCGGGAAAGAAGCGGACCATGTCGTACCAGCACGCTGTCGTGTGGCTCGACCACCTCAGGGCGGTCGTGATCGACTTCTCCATCGACAAGGAGCACGTCCACCTCGTCGCCAGCCCGACCGAACAGCGCCAGGTGCACCGCAAGTCCGGTGCCCCCGGCCCGGGCAAGGCGGCCGAGGACCGTGAGTTCTTCGACGGCATCGTGGAGGCGATCGGCGATGCACGCGAGGTGCTGATCATGGGTCCGGGACAGGCGAAGCTGCACTTCAAGACCGACCTCGATCGTCGGCACCCGCAGGTGGCGAAGCTGGTCGTCGCAGTGGAGAGCGCCGATCATCCGAAGGTCGACGAGCTGCTGGCATTCGCCCGAAAGTTCTTCCGCAGGGTCGACGCACTGAAGGGTGTCGTGGTGCCCAAGGCCTGACCGGGCCACCGCGCGACACTGGGCGGGTGCAGTACGCCCTGATCGTCGACACGTCGCGGCGAGTCGCCGCGACGTCCAAGCGGTCCGAGAAGGTGGCGATGATCGCCGACGTGCTGCGCCGCACCACGCCCGACGAGGCACCCACCGTCATCGGCCTGTTGACGGGCGAGTTCCGTCAGGGTCGCATCGGCATCGGTTGGTCGGCGCTCCGCGACCTGAAGGTGGCGCCCGCCGAGGAGCCGTCGGTGACGGTCGCCGAGATCGACGCCGTGGTCGACGCGCTCGCCGCGACCACGGGGTCCGGCTCACAGCGTGAACGCGATGGGCTGCTCGCCGGGTTGTTGGCTCGCTCGACCGTCGACGAGCAGCAACACCTGGTCCGCCTGTTCGGCGGCGAGCTGCGCCAGGGGGCGAACGCGGGCATCGTGACCGACGCGCTGGCGACTGCTGCCGGCGTCGGCCTGCCGGCGTTGCGGCGTGCGGCGATGCTGCTGGGCGACCTCGGCGAGGCGGGGCGGCGGGCGCTCGCTGGGGCGTCGCTCGACGTGGGGCTGACGACGGGAGTCGGCGTGCAGCCGATGCTCGCCGGCACTGCCGCGAACGTGGCCGATGCGCTGGTGCTCACCGGTCCGGCGAGCGTGGAGTGGAAGCTCGACGGCGCCCGAGTGCAGGCGCATCGTCGGGGCGACGACGTGCGGGTGTTCTCGCGCAGCCTGCGCGACATCACGGTCGCCGTCCCCGAACTGGTGGCGGCCGTGCGGACGCTCGATGTCGACGACCTGGTGCTCGACGGCGAGGCGCTGGGTCTCGACGCCGAGGGCGCGCCGCTCGCGTTCCAGGACTCGATGCGCGGCGGTTCGACACTCCGACCGTTCTTCTTCGACGTGCTCCGCGCCGGTGGTCGCTCGCTGATCGACGAGCCGCTGCAGGTGCGCAAGGCGGTGCTCGCGGAGGTGGCTCCGGCGGGTCTGCGCCTGCCGACCCTCGACACCGACGACGCCGACCTGGCGGAGGACTTCAACATGCGAGCGCTGGCCGCCGGGCACGAGGGCGTGATGGTGAAGGCGCTCGACTCGCCGTACCAGGCGGGACGTCGAGGTGCGACCTGGCGCAAGGTGAAGCCAGTCCACACGCTGGACCTGGTCGTCGTCGCCGCCGAGTGGGGACACGGCCGACGCACGGGGTGGTTGAGCAACCTCCACCTCGGTGCACGAGGAGCGGACGGCACGTTCGTGATGGTGGGGAAGACCTTCAAGGGGCTCACCGACGACCTGTTGCGGTGGCAGACGGCAGCGTTGCAAGCGTTGGCGATCGGGGCACCCGAGCGGGGTCTCGTCCAGTACGTGCGTCCCGAGCTGGTGGTCGAGATCGCGATCGACGGGGTGCAGCGCAGCACGCGCTACCCGGGCGGCGTCGCGCTCCGGTTTGCCCGGGTGCGGCGGTACCGCCCCGACAAGTCGGCGGCCGAGGCTGATCCGATCGAACGCGTGCAGGCGATGCTCACCTCGGGCGGATAGGTTTGCCCAGGTCATGGCAACACTGCGGTTCAGCTTCGGCACGATGGGCTCGGGCAAGAGCACGATGGCACTCCAGATCCATCACAACCTCGCCAGCCGCGACCTCTACGGGCTGTTGCTGACGATGCTCGATCGTGAGGGTGCCCAGGTGACCAGTCGGCTCGGCGTTGCGGCCGACGCCATCGAGGTTCGTCCCGATCTCGACATCTACAAACTGGCGGTCGAGCACTGGCCCATCCACTACCTGGTGTGCGACGAAGCCCAGTTCTACACCGTCGAGCAATGCGACCAACTCGGGCGGGTGGTCGACGACCTGGGCGTCGATGTGTTCGCATTCGGGTTGATCACCGACTTTCGCGGGCTGTTGTTCGACGGCACCAAGCGGCTGCTCGAGACCGCCGACGAGCGGGTGGCGATGCAGGTCGAGGCGCGTTGCTGGTGCGGCGCTCGAGCCACGCACAACGCCCGCGTCGTGAACGGCGAGATCACCTACGAAGGTGAGACCGTCGTGGTGGGCGACACCGACGACCACGCCGAGCAGCCGCTGTTCGGCGACTCGGTCCGCTACGAGTTGCTCTGTCGAGCCCACTATCGGGCCGGCCACCTGGGGGTCTGAGGTGGCATTGGGCGCGGGCGGACCGCCTGCCACTCCGAAACAGGTCAGCTACCTGCAGGCGCTGCTCGAGAACGCCGGCTACACCACGTTCCGTGAGGCGCGGCGAGCGTACGGCCTCACCCAGCGGCAGGCCGGCGGGAAGTTCACGAAGCAGGAGGCGTCGGCCCTGATCGATCGCATCGTCAACGGCGAGCCCGACGTGGATCGCGAGACAGTGCTGGAGGAGCAGGCCACGGCGTCGCAGGCCGAGGCGTTGCGGGGAGTGCCGGCGGCGTGGCTGGCCGATGAGCTGCGGCGTCGGGGCTGGACCGTCGGCGAGCCCTGACACGGTCAACGAACGGCAAGAAGTTCTCAGGTCCGCACCGCAATCGTCCCACGTTCGTCCAAGAACTGGAAGGTTCCCAACGTTTGTGCCGCACCTGGCGTGTACTTGTCGTACGAAGTGCTCGACCCCGACTGAGGAGCCCTCATGAACACTCAATCCCGTAGCCGCATCATCGTCGTCAGCGCCCTGTCCGGCGTGCTCGTGTTCGGTGCCGCCGGTTTCGCCGCCGCCGCCACCGGCTCGAGCAAGCCGCGCATCGAGACCACGGTCACCGAAGCGCCGTCGACCGCAGCCGATGTCACCGAGGCCCCCACGACCGAGGCCTCGACCACCGAGGTGCCGACCACCGTCGCCTCGACCGAGGCCCCCACGACCTCGATCGACGCCAGCACGAGTTCGTCGATCGATGACGACGCCACTGAGAACAGCATGGACGACGACGACGCCACGGAGAACAGCATCGACGACGAGAGCGACGACAACGACGACGACGAGTCCGAGGACGAGTCGGACGACGACAGCGACAGCGGCCATGGCTCGGACGACAGTGGTCACGACGGCAGCGACGACGGCGGCGACGACGACTGAATTCTGCACCGACGGCTCGGATCTCCCGTTCGGCCGTCAGTGACACCACGAGGGCGTCGGATCTCCCGTTCGACCTCCTCGACCTGAATGCGACCGACAGCGGGCCCCTCGGGCCCGCTGTCGTCGTTCTCCGCCACCGTTGTGCGGCTGAATCTGGTGGGTGGCGCCGCTCAGTCGGTGGGAACGCCGAAGGCGCCACGCTCGAAGTCGCGGAACGCGGTGCGGAGCTCGGCCTCGGTGTTCATCACGAATGGTCCGTAACGAGCAACGGGCTCGCCGATGGGTTCGCCGGTGAGCACGATGATCTCGCTCGTCGTGGCGACGCCGCGCACCGTGAGGGCGTCGCCCTCGAGCACCGCGAGCACGCCTTCGTCGATGCGGGTGTCGCCCACCTGCACCGCCCCCGTCATCGGGTACAGCAGGGCGCGCTGGCCCTGCGGTAACAGCGTGGACACCGTGGCGCCCTGGGCGAGCGTCACGTGGGCGTAGGTGATCGGGGTGCGGGTGGTGCCCGGCCCGGTCAGGCCGAACAGGTCGCCGGCGATGACGCGGATCACGGCGCCGTCGTCGTCGCGTCGAGCATTGGCCTCGGCGCGCAAGTCCTGATAGGCGGGCGGGTCCATCTTCTGCGCCGCTGGCAGGTTCACCCACAACTGCAACCCGTGCACTCGACCGCCGCTCTCCTGCGCCGCAGCGCTGGGGCCTTCCTTGTGGAGCACGCCCGACGCGGCGGTCATCCACTGGGTGTCGCCCGAGCGGAGCGAGCCGTGATGGCCCATCGAGTCGCGGTGCTCCATGTCGCCCTCGAGCAGATAGGTCACGGTCTCGAAACCGCGGTGTGGGTGCCAGGGCGTCCCCATGCCCTTGCCGGGCTCGAACTCGACGGGGCCCATGTGGTCGAAGAGCAGGAACGGGTCGAGGTGCGACAGCGTGGCGGTGGGGAAGGGCCGGCGGACGACGAATCCGTCGCCTTCAACGGCCTGTTGAGCACGGATCTGGCGCGACACAGTGGCGGTGGTGGAGGTCATGATCCGGCCAACACGTTGTGCGCGCAACCTATTCCGCGATTCAGGTGTTCGACCCGATCGACGCCGCTGCGGCGATCACGACGATGGTGGCCACGATGCCCACCGCCATCAGCACCGTGCCGATGATGCCGCAGATGCGACCGGCACTGACATTGCCGCGATTCGAGTACGTGACCTGCGCGTTGGCGTCCATCTCGCGGATGGCCTTGTTGCCCATCGACCACGCGAAAGGGCCCAGGACGCCGCACACGACGAGCGACAGGATGCCGAGCACCAAGATGGTGGTGCCCTGCGGATGCTCGGGCTGGGCGCCGGGGCCGTAGGGCTGGTATCCGTAGGGCTGTTGCGGCTGTTGGCCGTACGGGTTGGGTCCGCCGGGAGGAGGGGGAGGCAACGCTGACATGCCGGGATCTTAGGCAATGGTGGTGGACGACTCCTGCGACATGAGCACCGTGTCGGCCGGAGCCTTGCGCTCCCACAGCACCGCGCCGAGGCATGCCGTGAGCACCCACAGCGTGGCGATGACCGTGCACGTCGTCATCATCGCCATGGCGACGCCGATGGGGCCGAAGCTGGTCCAGCCTTCGAGCAGACTCGGGAACACCCAGCGAATGGTGATGCGCACCCCGATCACGTCGAGGACGAGGCCGGCCACGCCGCACCAGGCCATGTACCTCCAGCCGGCGGTCCCGTTGCGCACGAGAATGAGCGGCGACACCGACCACAGGGCGAATGCCGGCAGCCAGGCGAGGACGTTCAGCGGACCGCGCCAGTCGAGACCGCGGGTGAGCACGACGGTGAGGATCTGGCTCGTCAGCAGCACGGTGAACCAGACGCCGCCGCGCCACACCTCGGTCCAGAACGGCCAGCGTTCGCGTCGGAACGCGCGGGCGAACGTCTTGGCGACCTGCGCGGACATCGGCAGACCCCAGAACAGGAAGCCGGCGATGCCGAGGAACGTCCAGGTGCTGCGCAGGTCGCCGCTGTCGCCGAACAGACCCTGCACCTGCTCGGCGCTCTGGCCCTTGAGGTCCAGCCACTTGATCATGAAGTCGGCGAAGCTCAGGTTCTCGTTGAAGTTGCTGGCCGCGCTGTAGCCGAGCAGCGCCAACGGGATGATGACGGTGAACAACTCGAGTGCGAGCAGGCCGGCGAGGTCGAGCCCCTCGATGGCGAAGAACCGTTTTCCGGTGGCGACGAGCGGGCCGAGCTTGTTCGACTCCTCCAACCGCTCGTACCCCGCCGTGACCTGTTCCTTGAGGTGCTCGATGCGATCGTCCATCGACGGCGAGCCTAGGTGGCGACGCGGAGCCTGGTGGCATGGGCACCATGCGGGGCGACGGGAACGGTCTGGCGCGTCGGGCGTGCGAACCCGTAACATGTCGTTCACCGTTCGGGCCAGCGTCGTCCCGTGCGCCACACAGCCGTCAACCGACTCCGTGGAAGCAGAACTCGATGCACAACTCTTTCCCTGCGGGACTTCCCGCGCCCTCCGGTCTGTACGACCCGAGGTTCGAGCACGACGCATGTGGCGTCTCGTTCGTCGCCGACATCAAGGGCAGGGCCACCCGGTCGATCGTCTCGATGGGCATCGGCGCGCTCTGCAACATGGAGCACCGTGGCGCGACGGGCGCCGAGGCCGACTCGGGTGACGGTGCGGGCATTCTCATCCAGGTCCCCGACCGTTTCCTGCGCGAGGTCGTGACATTCGATCTTCCCCCCACCGGCGCCTATGCCGTGGGCATGGGCTTTCTGCCGGCCGACACGGTCGACGCGGAGAAGGCGATCTCGGCCATCGAGTCGATCTTCGCCGACGAAGGCCTCGCCGTCCTCGGCTGGCGAGACGTGCCGACGCAGCCCGATTGCCTGGGAACCACCGCACGCTCGATGATGCCGGGCTTCCGTCACCTGTTCGTGACCGACCCGGCGGGTGCCACGGGCATCGACCTCGATCGCAAGTTGTTCGTCGCCCGCAAGCGCATCGAGCACGAACTGCCCGCCGAGCAGACGACGTTCTTCCCGTCGCTGAGCAGCCGCACGCTCATCTACAAGGGCATGTTCACGACCCCGCAGCTGGCGGTGTTCTTCACCGACCTGGCCGACGAGCGCGTCGAGAGCGCATTGGCCCTGGTGCACAGTCGGTTCAGCACCAACACGTTCCCCAGCTGGCCGCTGGCCCACCCCTACCGCTTCATCGCCCACAACGGTGAGATCAACACCGTGCAGGGCAACCGCAACTGGATGCGGACACGCGAGAGCATGCTCTCCAGCGACGTCATCCCCGGCCTCGACCGGGCGTTCCCCATCTGCACGCCGGGGGGCAGCGACTCGGCGAGCTTCGACGAGGTGCTCGAACTGTTGCACCTCGGTGGCCGCAGCCTGCCCCACGCGATGCTGATGATGATCCCCGAGGCGTGGGAGAACCACGACACGATGGACGGCGAGAAGCGTGCGTTCTACCGCTTCCACTCGTCGCTGATGGAGCCGTGGGACGGCCCGGCCAGCGTGTGCTTCACCGACGGCACCGTCATCGGCGCCGTGCTCGACCGCAACGGCCTGCGCCCCAGCCGTTACTGGGTGACCGACGACGATCTGGTCGTGTTGGCCAGCGAGGTGGGCGTCATCGACGTCGATCCCGCCAAGGTGGTCCGCAAGGGACGCCTGCAGCCCGGCCGCAT
>JANMFL010000187.1:0-3479 GCA_031377945.1 Acidimicrobiaceae bacterium
GCGCGCTCGCATGGGCCGCATCGTGGTTGGTTACACGAAGGACGGGGACCCAGTGACCGCTGAGCAGCTGCACGCTGCTGGCTCGATGGCCGTCATCATGAAGGAAGCGCTGAAGCCGAACCTGCTGCAGACGCTCGAGCACACGCCTGTGATCGTGCACGCCGGCCCGTTCGGCAACATCGCCCACGGCAACAGCAGCATCATCGGCGACCTGATCGGCGAGCGCTGCGGCGACTACCTGATCACCGAGGCCGGCTTCGGCGCCGACATGGGCGCGGAGCGTTTCTTCAACATCAAGTGCCGCGCCTCGGGCATGGTGCCCGACGCCGCCGTGCTGGTGGCCACCGTGCGTGCGCTGAAGGCACACAGCGGCAAGTTCAAGATCGTCGCCGGCAAGCCGTTGCCCGCCGACCTGCTCGCGGAGAACCCTGACGACGTCCGCGCCGGCGCCGCCAACCTCATCAAGCAGATCGAGAACGTCAAGGTGCACGGCGTCTCCCCCGTCGTCGCGATCAACGCGTTCCCGGGCGACTTCGAGAGCGAGCACCAGGCCATCCGCGAGATCGCCGAGAGCGTCGGCGCCCGCGTGGCCGTCTGCACGCACTTCAGCGACGGCGGCAAGGGCGCCACCGACCTGGCCCAGGCCGTGGTCGAGGCCTGCGACGAGCCGAGCAACTTCCAGTTCTGCTACGAGGACGAGGACTCGCTGAAGACGAAGATCGAGAAGGTCGCCACCAAGATCTACGGCGCCGCCAACGTCACCTACTCGGCCGCAGCCAATACCCAATTGGCCAGATATGAGAAGAACGGCTTCGGCAACCTGCCGGTCTGCATCGCCAAGACCCACCTGAGCATCAGCGCCGACTCGTCGCTGAAGGGCGCACCGACCGGCCACACGGTGAACGTGCGTGAGGTGCGCGCCAGCGTCGGCGCCGGCTTCGTGTACCCGATCTGCGGCGACATGACCACCATGCCCGGTCTCGGTTCGGCCCCGGCCGCGAGCATCATCGACTTCGACGAGCACGGCGAAATCACGGGGTTGAGCTGATGACTGTTCAACCCACCGGCGAGTTCGAGCGCACTGCTGGCGGTGCCGTCCTGATGGATGGCATCCGCCTTCGCGGCGAGATCATCGCCGGTCTGCACGCCACCATCGAAGCAGCCGGCTCGCCCCCTGTCTGCCTGGCCACCGTGCTCGTCGGCGACGACCGCCCGAGCCAGTTGTACGTCGCCAGCAAGCGCAAGCTCGCCGGTGAAGCGGGCATGACGAGCAAGCACGTCGAGCTGCCGGCCACGGCCACGCAGACCGAGGTCGAGGCTGCTGTCGCCGCGCTGGCCGCCGACCCCGAGGTACACGGCATCCTCTGCCAACTCCCCCTGCCAGATGGCCTCGATCCCGAGCCGGTCCTCGCGCTCATCCCGCCCGAGAAGGATGTCGACGGTCTCACCGAGCGCTCCATGGGTCGCCTCGTGCGCGGCCTGCCCGGTCATGTCGGTTGCACGCCGCTCGGCGTCATGCGGTTGCTCGAACGGTACGGCGTCGAGACGAAGGGCATGCGCGCCACCGTCATCGGCCGCAGCACGCTCACGGGCCTGCCGCAGGTGTTGTTGCTCGGCCGTAAGGGCGTCGATTGCACCGTCACCCTCGCTCACTCGCGCACGTCGACCGCCGACATGATCGAGGTCTGCCGCCAGAGCGACATCATCGTCGCCTGCGCCGGTCAGGCACGCATGATCACTGCCGCACACGTGAAGCCGGGCGCGGCCGTCGTCGACGTCGGCGTCTCGCGCACGGAAGCGGGCATCGTCGGCGACGTCGACTTCGACGCCGTGCAGGCCATTGCCGGCGCCATCACCCCCATGCCGCGTGGCACGGGTCCGATGACCATCGCCTGTCTGCTCGAGAACACACTCGCCGCGGCAAGGATGCTGGGCGCGTTCCCCGCCTCCTGAAGGCACCAGCAACGAAGGGGTGCATCATGCCCGTGCTCTCGCTCGACGAGGTCGAGCACATCGGCCGCCGAATGCTGATCACCTGTGGTGCGTCCGCGCTCCAGGCCGACGCCACGGCGCGCAGCATCCGCGACGCCGAGGCCGAGGGCATCCGCACGGTGGGTCTGAGTTATCTGCCCACGTATTGCGACCATGTCGCGTGCGGCAAGGTGCAGGGCGACGCGGTGCCGGTGGTGTCGCGACCCCGACCGGGCACCGTGGTGGTCGATGCCGGTCTCGGCTTCTGCCATCCCGCCTTCGAAGCGGGCCACGAGCCCCTGGTCGATGCTGCCCGAACCAACGGCGTCGCCGTGCTGGTGCTGACCCATTCGTACTCCGCCGGCGTCCTCGGGTGGTTCGTCGACCGCCTTGCGCGAGAGGGCCTCGTCGCGCTGATGTTCGCCAACTCGTCGGCGCTGATGGCGCCACACGGTGGCAACCGCCCGTTCTTCGGCACCAACCCCATTGCCTGGGCCGCACCTCGCGCCGACGGCCCGCCGGTGGTGGCCGATCTGTCGTCGTCGGCGGTCGCCTGGGTCACCGTGAACGCCGCCGCGCAGGCCGGTGAGCCGATCCCGCTGGGGTGGGCGCTCGACGCCGTCGGCAACCCCACCACCGACGCGCGCGCCGCGCTCGCCGGCTCGATGTCGCCGGCCGGTGGCCACAAGGGCTCGGCCCTCGCGCTCCTGGTGGACGTGATGTCGGGCGGTGTCGCCGGTTCGAAGTTCTCGCACGAGGCGGGCAGCTTCGGCGGCACCGAGGGTGGACCACCCGACGTGGGCCAGGTCATTTTGGCCATCGACCCGTCGGCCACCATGGGTCCGGCGTTCCTCGAGCGGCTCGAGCACGAGTTCTCGAGCCTCGCCGCAGAACCCGGCGTCCGCCTGCCGGGCGACCGACGTCACCACGGGCGCACCCACGCCGAGCAGCACGGCGTCGACGTCCCGGACGATCTGATGGCCGTGCTCACCGAGTACGCAGAGCGGGGCGCACCGAGCCAGCGTTCCGCCTAGCGGAACGCATGCCGTATGATGGACCGTCATGACCACGGTCCAATCCATCGATCGAGCCTTCGCAGTGCTCCGCTCGCTCATGGCCGGGCCGGCGGGCGTCACCGAGATCGCCGACCGGGTGACGCTGCCCAAGAGCACCGTGTCGCGACTGCTCTCCACCCTGGAAGAGCTCGGCGCGGTCGAGCAGATCTCCGCCGGCGGCGAGTACCGCATCGGGTGGGCCATGCTCGAACTCGCATCGGCGGCTCGGCCCGGCCGTTCGCTGGTGTCCGTCGCTCGACCGCATCTCGCCGAATTGAACCGGCGTACGGGTGAGGCGACCGGGATCAGCATCCCCGATGGCACCGAGATGCTCTATCTGGACCAACTCACCCCCGACAGCGAGTTGCAGGTGCGCGACTGGACAGGCCACCGTATTCCCATGCACGCAGTGCCGAGCGGACAGGTGGTGCTCGCCGGAGACGACGAACTGGT
>JANMFL010000197.1:0-4327 GCA_031377945.1 Acidimicrobiaceae bacterium
CTCCTCGTGGGCCGACGTCACCTTGTAGACCATCGCGAACTGCGGCCACGGGTTCCCTGCGCCGTTTCGCGTCAGTGGCGGCTGCGGCATGATCTCAAGCTGCGTCACCGATGCCGCACCCTGGCGATGCGCGGTGCCCAAGCAATCGGCGCCGGTGTCGCCGCCACCGATGATGACGACGTGCTTGCCGCCCACGTTGATCGGCGCGGGACCGTCGCCCAACTGCTCGCGGTTGGCGCCGGGCAGGTACTCCATCGCCTGGTACACGCCCGAGAACTCGCGACCTGTCACCGGCAGATCGCGCCACGCCGTGGCGCCGGCGGCGAGAACCAGCGCGTCGTACGACGCCAACAGCACCTCGATGTCGATGCCACCACCCACGACGGCGTTGGTGCGGAACTCGGTGCCCTCGGCTTCCATCTGGGCGATGCGACGGTCGAGGTGCCGTTTCTCCATCTTGAACTCGGGGATGCCGTACCGCATCAGGCCGCCAATACGGTCGGCACGCTCGAGCACCACCGTCTCGTGGCCGGCGCGAGTGAGTTGCTGGGCGGTGGCCAACCCGGCAGGGCCCGAGCCGATGACGACGACGCGCTTGCCCGTCAGCATCGCCGGCTTCTGCGGCACCACCCAGCCCGCGTCCCACGCCTGGTCGATGATCTCGACCTCGACCTGCTTGATGCTCACCGCGTCGCTGTTGATGCCGAGCACGCAGGCGCTCTCGCACGGCGCCGGGCACAGACGGCCGGTGAACTCGGGGAAGTTGTTCGTCGCGTGCAGGCGGTCGATGGCATCGCGCCAGTGCTCGCGGTAGACGAGGTCGTTCCAGTCGGGGATCAGGTTGCCCAGAGGGCAGCCGTTGTTGCAGAAGGGAATGCCGCAGTCCATACAGCGTCCTGCCTGCAGCTTCAGCGTGTCCGCCGGGAAGTCCTCGTAGACCTCCTTCCAGTCCTTCAGCCGCTCGTCGACCGGGCGGTGCTTGGGGGTGACCCGCACCCATTGCAGGAATCCAGTGACCTCACCCACGGCTCGCCTCCATCACTTTCGCCAGCGTCTGTTCTTCGTCGAGGCCCGCGTCGCGAGCCTCCTGCATCACGGTGAGCACCCGCTGGTAGTCCACCGGCATGACCCGCTTGAAGTTGCCCACCTCGGTGCCCCAGGCGTCGAGGATGCGCTGCCCGACGGCCGACTCGGTGTGGTGCACGTGTGACTCGATCGTGGTGCGCAGGAACTCCTGGTCGGCCGGCTCGAGCGGCTGCAGACGCACCATGTCGCCGTTCAACTTGGCGGCGAACACGTCGTCGGGGTCGTACGCGTAGGCGATGCCACCACTCATCCCTGCACCGAAGTTGCGACCGGTGGGGCCGAGCACCACCACTCGCCCACCGGTCATGTACTCGCAACCGTGGTCGCCGACTCCCTCGACCACGGCGGTGGCGCCGGAGTTGCGCACGCAGAATCGTTCGCCCACGACACCGCGCAGGAAGATCTCGCCGCCAGTGGCGCCGTAGCCGATGACGTTGCCGGCGATGATGTTGTCCTCGGCGACGAACGGGGACCGCCGATCTGGCCGCACCACCACTCGCCCACCGCTCAGGCCCTTGCCGACATAGTCGTTGGCGTCGCCCTCCAGGGTCATGGTCACGCCGCTCGGCACGAACGCACCGAAGCTCTGGCCTGCCGAGCCACGGAAGCGCAGGTCGATGGTGCCGTCGGGCAATCCGGCGCCGCGGTACTTCTTGGTGATCGCGTTGCCCAGCATCGTGCCGACGGTGCGGTTCACGTTCCTGATGGCGATGTCGAGGCTCACCGACTCGCCGCGCTCGATGGCCGGCTCACACGCGGCGATCAGCTGCTGGTCGAGCGCGAACTCGAGGTCGTGCTCCTGCGCCACCGACTGGTGCAACGTCTGCCCGTAGGGGTTCTGCGGCACGGCCAGGATCGGGCTGATGTCCAGACCCTTGGCCTTCCAGTGCTGCACGGCCTTGCGCACGTCGAGCATCTCGACGTGGCCGATCATCTCCTGCATGGTGCGGAAACCCAACGCCGCCATGTGCTCGCGCACCTCCTGGGCGATGTACTCCATGAAGTTGACGACGAACTCGGGCTTGCCGCTGAACTTCTTGCGCAACTCGGGGTTCTGGGTGGCGACGCCCACCGGGCAGGTGTCGAGGTGGCAGACGCGCATCATGATGCAGCCGCTCACCACCAGCGGAGCGGTAGCGAAGCCGAACTCCTCGGCCCCGAGCAGGGCGGCGATGATCACGTCGCGGCCGGTCTTCAACTGACCGTCGGCCTGCACCACGATGCGATCACGGAGTCCGTTGAGGAGCAGGGTCTGCTGCGTCTCGGCCAAGCCCAGCTCCCACGGCGCACCGGCGTGCTTCAGCGAGGTCAGCGGGCTGGCACCCGTGCCGCCGTCGTGCCCACTGATCAGCACCACGTCGGCCTTGGCCTTGCTGACGCCGGCGGCCACCGTGCCCACGCCCACCTCCGACACCAGCTTCACGTGCACACGTGCGGCGGGGTTCGAGTTCTTCAGATCGTGGATGAGCTGCTTGAGGTCCTCGATGGAGTAGATGTCGTGGTGCGGCGGCGGGCTGATCAGACCCACGCCGGGCGTGCTGTGCCGGGTCTTGGCCACCCACGGGTACACCTTGTGGCCGGGCAACTGGCCGCCCTCGCCGGGCTTGGCTCCCTGGGCCATCTTGATCTGCAGGTCGTCGGCGTTCACCAGGTACTCGCTGGTCACACCGAAGCGGCCGCTCGCCACCTGCTTGATCGAGCTGCGCCGCTCGGGGTCGTGCAGGCGGTCGGCGTCCTCGCCACCCTCGCCGGTGTTGCTCTTGCCGCCGATGCGGTTCATGGCCACCGCGAGCGTCTCGTGCGCCTCGGCGCTGATGCTCCCGTAGCTCATCGCGCCGGTGCTGAACCGCCGGACGATGTCGCTCACCGGCTCGACCTCGTCGATCGGCACGGGTGCCCGGTCGCCGGCGAAGTCGAACAGGCCGCGCAAGGTCGCAGCTTGGCGTGACAGACCGTCGACCAGTGCGGTGTACTGCTGGAAGATGTCGTAGCGGCTCGCACGCGTCGCGTGCTGCAGCTTGAACACGGTCTCGGGGTTGAACAGGTGGATGTCGCCCTCGCGACGCCACTGGTACTCGCCGCCCAGTTCGAGCTTGCGGTGCGCCCGCTCCTCGGGCCGGCGCGGGTGGGCTGCGGCATGACGGGCGGCGACTTCGGCCGCGATCTCGTCGAGGCCGACGCCGCCGAGACGGCTGACGGTGCCGGTGAAGTACTCGTCGACCAGTTCGTGACCCAGTCCGATCGCCTCGAAGATCTGCGCCCCGGTGTAGCTGGCGACGGTGCTGACGCCCATCTTGCTCATCACCTTCAGCACACCCTTGCCGGCGGCCTTGATGTAGTGCGTGACGGCCTTGTGCGGGTCGACTGCGCCGAGACCGTGCAGGTCCTCGCGGACCATGTCCTCGATGCTCTCGAACGCCAGGTACGGGTTGATCGCACCGGCGCCGTAGCCGATGAGCAACGCCATGTGATGCACCTCTCGGGCGTCGCCGCACTCGACGACGAGACCGACCTTGGTGCGCTGCTGCTCGCGAATCAGGTGATGATGCACCGCCGCGGTGAGCAACAGGCTGGGGATGGGCGCGTACACCTCGTCGCTGTTGCGGTCGCTGAGCACGATGATGCGCGCGCCGTCCTCGATGGCCTTGCTCACCTCGTTGCGCACCGCGTCGAGCGCCCGCTTCAGCGCCAGGCCACCACCGGCCACGCGGTACAGGCCGCTCACCTCGACGGCAGCCAGTTCGGGGAACTCGCCCCCCTCGTTGATGTGGATGATCTTGGCCAGTTCGTCGTTGTCGATCACCGGAAACGGCAACACCAGTTGCCGGCAACTCTCCGGGCCGGGGGCCAACAGGTTCGCCTCCGGACCCACCGTCGAACCCACCGATGTGACCACCTCTTCGCGAATGGCATCGAGCGGAGGGTTGGTGACCTGTGCGAACAGTTGCGAGAAGTAGTCGAACAGCAGGCGCGGGCGCTCGCTGAGCACGGCGATGGGTGTGTCGGTGCCCATCGAGCCGATCGGCTCGATGCCGAGCTTGGCCATCGGCCCGAGGATGATCTTCAACTCCTCGTGCGTGTAGCCGAACATCTGCTGACGGCGCAGCACGCTCTGACGGCTGAACACCACGTGCTCGCGGTCGGGCAGTTCGTCGAGCTCGACGAGCCCCTCGTCGAGCCACTGCTGGTACGGCTGCGCCTGGGCCAGTGAACGCTTGATCTCGTCGTCCTCGACGATGCG
>JANMFL010000214.1:0-3870 GCA_031377945.1 Acidimicrobiaceae bacterium
GGTGGTGACGGCCAGTCCGACAACCAAGGTGGCGACCAGGGCGGCGACCAGGGCGGCGACCAGGGCGGCGACCAAGGAGGCGACGAAGGCGGCGACCAAGGCGGCGACCAAGGTGGCGAACAGGGCGGTGGCGGCCAGTCCGACAACCAGGGTGGCGACCAAGGTGGCGAACAGGGTGGTGGCGACCAGTCCGACAACCAAGGTGGCGACCAAGGTGGTGACGGCCAGTCCGACAACCAGGGTGGCGACCAGGGTGGCGACCAAGGCAACCAAGGTGGCGGCCAGGGCGGCGACAACCAAGGCAACCAGGGCGGCGACAACCAGGGCAACCAGGGCGGCGACAACCAGGGTGGCGGCGATCAGGCCGACAACCAGGGTGGCGACCAGGGCAACCAAAGTGGTGACAACCAGGGCAACCAGGGTGGCGACAACCAAGGTGGCGACCAGGGCAACCAGGGTGGCGACTCGAAGGACTCCGCCGACGACAAGGACAACGGCAAGGGCAACGACGACAAGGCCGAGGAAGCCAAGAAGGCCGAAGAAGCCAAGAAGAACGAAGAAGCCAAGAAGAACGAAGAAGCCAAGAAGAACGAAGAAGCCAAGAAGGCCGAAGAAGCCAAGAAGAACGAAGAGACCAAGAAGGCCGAAGAGACCAAGAAGGCCGAAGAAGCCAAGAAGGCCGAAGAAGCCAAGAAGAACGAAGAAGCCAAGAAGAACGGCAAGGGCAACGGCAAGAACTGAGTGGCGCTGAGACGGCCGCACATGCCCGCTACGGTGCGGGTATGTGCGGCCGTTTCGTGTCCACCCAGTCGGCTGACGCGATCGCCGACTTCTTCGGGGCTTCGTTCGACGGCGAGGCGTTGCCGCCCAACTACAACGTGTCACCCACGACCGACGTCTACGGCGTGCTGGCACCTCCCCAGGGCGAGTGGCGCCTCGAGGCGTTTCACTGGGGACTCGTCCCATCGTGGGCGAAGGACATGAGAATCGGCTCGAAGATGATCAACGCTCGCGCCGAGACCATCGGTGAGAAGCCTGCGTTCCGATCGCTGCTCACGCGGCGTCGGCTGATCATTCCGATGGACGGCTTCTACGAGTGGAAGGCCGCCGACGAAGGGTCGCCACTGACGGCGAAGGGGAAGCCGGCGAAGACCCCGATGTTCATCCATCGCGCCGATGGTGCCCCGATCGCAGCCGCGGGGCTGTGGGCGACCTGGCGCGACAAGGACCTCGGTCCGGACGCGCCGTGGCTGCACAGCTGCACGATCATCACGACGTCGGCCAACCGCACCATGTCACCCGTACACGACCGAATGCCGGTGGTCCTGCCGAAGTCGGCATGGGAACCGTGGCTCGACCCGAACAACGACGACACCGAAGCGCTCCGCATGCTGCTCGTGCCGGCAGCCGACGACGTGCTTGCGATGCACGTCGTGAGCACTGCAGTGAACAACGTCCGCAACAAGGGCGAGGAACTGATCGCGCCGGTCGCTTCGGCCGAGCACGACGCCGGCGGCTAATCGAGCGCCGCGAGCGCGGCGCTGATCGCATTCGCTGCGGCGTCGAGGTCGTCACGCGTGACCGAGCCGGCGGCATTCGCGAAGTTGAGCTGCGACATGTCGTCAGTGGGAATGAGGTGAACATGGGTGTGTGGCACCTCGTACCCAGCGACGATGACGCCGACCCGGTCGCATCCGAAGGCAGCCTTCTGGGCGCGGCCAATTCGGTGCGCCACGGCGAAGAGGTGTGCATTCAGGTCAGCGGGCAGATCCACCCAGTGATCGATCTCGTCGATCGGTACGACCAAGGTGTGCCCAGGGGCCAACGGGTTGATCGAAAGGAAAGCGACGCACCGCTCGTCGCGGTACACGAACGTGCCTGGGATGTCGCCGGTGATGATGCGGCTGAAGATCGTCGGCATCAGACGTACCCGCCGGACGCCGCGAAGATGTCGCCGTTGCAGTAGCCGCTCTCCGGCCCGGCGAGGAACCGCACCAGCTCGGCGATCTCCGTGGCGGTACCGAGTCGGCCCTTCGGAATCTGCATGAGAATGCCACCCATGATCATCGGATCGATGGGAGCGAGCAGGGGAGTGTCGATGAAACCGGGGCACACGGCATTGACGCGAATCCCGAAGGGTGCCACCTCGTGGCCGACCGACTTGGTGACGGCGATGATGCCCGCCTTGGCGGTGGAGTAGCTCACGTTCCCGGCCATCGGAGCCAGACCGAGCACGGAGGCGACGTTGACGATCGCGCCGGACCGGGCCGGTGTCATGTGGCGCAAGGCGGCGCGGGTGCCGTGGAACGTGCCGTACAGGTGGACCTTGATCATCCGGTCCCAGTCGGCATCGTTCAGGTCGACCGTCGAGTTGATGGGAACCATGTCGTCGATCCGCCCTTCCATCCTCGCCATCGCGTTGGCGATGGAAAGCGCGGTGCGCTCCTCGTCGGGGGCGCCGACGAAGCCGGCGTTGTTGATCATGATGTCCAGACGACCATGACGCTCGACGGCCTTGTCGACTTCGGTGTCGAATGCCGTCGAGTCGCAGACGTCGAACACCGCGGTGTCGCCGTCGATCTCGATGGCGACGGCAGCGGCCGCGGCAGCGTTGATGTCGTTCACCACCACTCGAGCGCCGTCCGCGGCGAGGCGCCGAGCGAACGCTGCACCAAGGCCCGAGCCCCCGCCCGTGATGAATGCGACTTGCCCAGCGAGGGCCCCCTCAGTTGTCATGGCGATGATCGTACGTGTCGGTGGTGGCCGCCCTTGTACGCTCCGCACTGATGCAGGCGAACTCAGCGCAGCTCTCGAGCCACAAGTACCTCACGTACCCGAACCTGTTCACGCTCATCCGGCTCTGCTGCATCCCGCTGTTCCTGTACCTCCTCTTCGGGCGCGACAACGTCGCCGGTGCCGCCTTCCTTCTCGGCGGCCTCGGTGCGACCGATTGGGTCGACGGGTGGTTGGCTCGACGCTTCAACCAGGTCAGTGAGTTCGGCAAGATCTTCGACCCCACCGCCGACCGGCTGATGTTCATCGTCGCGATCGCGGGCATCCTCATCTACGGCATCCCGCCGGCGTGGGTGTTCTGGCTGATCGTGATCCGTGAGGTGCTCTTCGGAGGCACGGTGGCGCTCTGCACGGTCCTGTTCAAGATGGAGCGATTCGACGTCACCTGGTGGGGCAAGACCGCCACGTTCCTGCTGATGTTCGCCATCCCCGGATTCATGATCGGGCACAGCGATTTCTTCATCCATCAGTTCTTTCTGATCTCGGCCTGGATCGTCGTCATCCCTGGGCTGGCGCTCAGCTACTACACCGCAATCGCCTACATCCCCGACATCCGTCGGAGCCTTCGGGCGGGACGTGCCCGTCGCGGCTAAGGTCGGGCACATGCAGGTTCCGCAGCACCTCCGGTACAGCAGCGACCACGAGTGGATCTCGGTCGAGGGCAACCTCGCCAGAGTCGGTATCACCGACTACGCGCAGGACGCGCTCGGCGACGTCGTCTACGTCCAGGTCCCGTCCGTGGGTGCGGTGGTGTCGGCCGGCGACAGCTTCGGTGAGGTCGAGAGCACGAAGTCGGTGAGCGACGTGTACGCCCCCGTGTCCGGCACCGTGGTGGCCGTGAACGACGCGCTCTCCGGTTCACCGGAGGCACTGAACCAGGACCCGTACGGTGCCGGTTGGCTCTGCGAGATCGAGATGAACGACGCCGCACAGGTCCAGGCGCTGCTCGACGCGGCCGCGTACGAAGCACTCATCGCAGGCTGAGGAGCGGACCATGGCCTACGTGTTCTGCAACCAGTGCGGTCATCGCAACCCACCCGAGTCGAGCTTCTGCTCGTCGTGCGGCGGCGTGCTCGA
>JANMFL010000237.1:0-5270 GCA_031377945.1 Acidimicrobiaceae bacterium
CTGTCGTTCTGGGACTTCGCCGCCGCCGGACCGTACGTCGACATCGAGATGTCGCCGCAGTGCAGCGATCATCCGCGGGCGCAGAAGGACGCCATCTTCCTCAGCCCGCACAAGTTCGTCGGCGGCCCGGGCACCCCAGGAGTGCTCATCGTGCGGCGCGCGCTGCTCACGAACCGGGTGCCCGACGTGGTCGGTGGGGGCACCGTCGCCTACGTCAACCCCACCGAGCACCGCTACATCGGCGACCCTGTCCACCGCGAGGAGGGTGGTACCCCGGCGATCATCGAGTCCATCCGCGCCGGGCTCGTGGTGCAGTTGAAGCAGGCAGTGGGCGTCGACACCATCCGCGCCCGTGAGACCTCGTACTGGAAACGAGCCATCGCCACATGGTCCTCGAACCCGGCGCTGCAGATCCTCGGCAACACCGAATCGGATCGCCTGTCCATCGTCTCGTTCGTGGTGCGCCGCCCCGAGAGCCGCTACCTGCACCACAACTTCGTCGTCGCGTTGCTGAGCGACCTGTTCGGCATCCAGTCGCGCGGTGGCTGCTCGTGCGCCGGGCCGTACGGCCACCGGTTGTTGGGGATCGACCTCGAACGCTCGCACGAGTTCGAGCATGAGATCACGCACGGATGCGAGGGCATCAAGCCCGGCTGGACGCGGGTGAGCTTCAACTACTTCATCTCCGAAGCCGTGTTCCAGTACCTCGTCGCTGCGGTCGACCTCGTGGCCGAGCACGGTTGGAAACTGCTGCCCGAGTACCGGTTCGACCCACCGTCGGGGCTGTGGCGACACCACCTCGGTCCGGTCGAACCACCGTTGCGACTCGGCCGACTTTCGTACGACCCGGCCACCGGCGACCTGATCGTCCCCCCGATGGGTCACGACCGCGCCGACGAGCACGCCCTGCAGGGCTACCTCGACGATGCCCGAGCGCTGTTGAACGCGGCGGCGACCGGTGACCAACCGAGCCCCGCGGCCGGAGCCCTGTCCCCCGAGTTCGAGCACCTCCGGTGGTTCGAACTCCCCGCCCAGTCACTCGCTCCGTGACGACAGCTCACCCCGAGGTTCCCGTGTGGCTTCGGGGCTGCTGGGAACGCTCCTGGATCCAGTTCGCCGACGGCACCCGCAACGACACCGACCGGGTGGTGTGGTTGCAGACGGGCAGCGCCATGGCCGATGTGCGCATTCCCGGTGATCGTCCCTCGTTCGACGGAGTGAGTGGTTTCGAGGCGTGTACCCAGGCGCAACTCGCCGCACTGGCTTCGTCGATCGCCAGCACCGGCCACACCGTCACCACCGACGAATGCGACCTCGCCGACGGGAGTCGCTCGTGCGTCGCTGAATGGTTCTCGTACGGCAGTGGCGCCAACTTCCAGCCCGAGTGCACGTTCCCGGAACCGGGATCGCTCAACGTCGACCCCACCGGACGGGTGATGATCGAGCGCGCGCCGAGCGGCGCATACGTCGAAGAGTGGCATCTGGTACCCGCCTCGCCCGATCTGTTGCGCCACGATCTGCTGCCCGACGGACGACAGCTGTTCGTCGCCGGCCCGGTGGCCGTGCTGCTTCGCGACCGTGTCGTCGCCATGCAGCCGGGCGACGAATTCACGTTCGAACGCCTCGACTGCGAGTTCTCGGTGGCCCGGCTCGGCACCGACGGCCAGTACCGCATCACCGCCTCCACGCTCCCCTGGCGCGAAGGAGTTCCACTCGATGCCGCTGTCTGACGCCCTGCGCGACGAGCTGGGCTCGGTCGCCGTGTCCACCTTCAGCGACGCGCGCATGCTGCCGCTCGAGGTGTACCGCTCCGATGCGGTGCTGCAGGCCGAGCACCGGCTGGTCCTCGCACCCGGCTGGCATTGCGTCGCCCGCACGGCCGACCTTCCGGAGATCGGCGATCATGTCGTGGGCGAGGTGCCCCATGTGCATGCCGATGGCACGACGGGCGTTCGGTCCGTGCTGGTGACGCACGGCGACGACGGGGTGCTGCGAGCCTTCGACAACGTGTGCCTGCACCGCGGCTCACCGCTGGCGACCGCGTGCGGCAACCAGGCCCGCCTCACCTGCCCCTACCACGCCTGGGTGTACCGGCTCGATGGCCAGCTGGTCGGCGCCCCGTACATGCAGGCCACCGACGGCTTCAGCCCGACCGAGCACCACCTGGCCGAGTGGGCGCTGGAGGTCTGGGAAGGCTTCGTGTTCGTCACCGCCGACCGTGGGGCGCCTCCCCTCGCGTCGTCGCTCGCCGGACTCACCGAGGTGGTCGGTCGCTTCCACATGACCGACTACGTGCCCGTTCACCAACAGGTCGACGTCTGGCAGACGAACTGGAAGTTGCTCGTCGAGAACTTCATGGACACCTACCACGTGTTCAAGGTGCACCGAGCGACGTTCGGTGCCAACAGCGACAGCCCGCAGAACACCACCATGTTCGCGGGGACCGACGCCTGGGCGCATCACGTGGCGCTCGATCGCGACGACATGGCGCATCCCGACAACACGACGCTCGACGGGCGCTGGCGCCGCTCGGTGGTGCTCGCCGCCGTGTTTCCCACGCACGTGATGCAACTGCAGCCCGACTACCTCTGGTACCTGCAGATCAGCCCCATCGGTACCGACCGGGTGCGTATCCGCTGGGATGTGTCGGTCGCTCCTGACGTCCTCGCATCGCATCCCGAGCCCGACGCATACGTGGCCGGGATCGTCGAGTTGCTCACCGCCGTGAACGGCGAGGATCAACCGGTGGTCGAGGGCATCCGCCGCAGCGCGGAGGGCGCGCAGTTCGTCCGCAGACCGTTCAGCGAGTACGAACGCAACGTGTACGACTTCGACCGCTACATCGCCCGGCGACTCGTTCGCTGAACCGAACGTCGGTGAGCTAGCGGTCGAGCGCGAGCTCGGGCGCCGGTTCGATGGGGCCCGCCAGCACGCGACCGCGCATCGTCAGACCCTGCGTCCGGGTGAACACCAGCACGGCGATCGACGTGCCGAGCATCGTCAACGCGCCGCCGCCCACCAACGTCCAACGCGCCCCGTACTGTTCGGCCACCCAGCCCAGCAGCGGCGCACCCACCGGCGTGCCGCCCATGAAGATCGCCAGGTACAGCGCCATCACTCGCCCACGAACGTGTTGTTCGGTGGACATCTGCACGAACGAGTTGGCCGACGTGATGAGCGTGAGCGCGGTGATACCGCACACCGGGAGCACGATGGCGAACGTCAGGTACGACGGCATCAGCCCGGCCACCACGACGGAGGTGCCGAACGCGAAGGCGGCACCCACGACGAGTCGTTGACGGGCGACGGCGCGCCGGGCGGCGAGCAACGAACCGGCGAGTGAACCCACGGCGAGGATCGAGCCGAGCATGCCGTACTCGCCGGCGCCCTTGCCGTACACCGCGGTGGCCATCAGGGCGGTGGTCATCTGGAAGTTCAGGCCGAACGTGCCGGCGGAGAAGACGATCGCCATCACGAGCATGATGTCCGGCCGATTGCGCACGTAGCGCAGCCCGTCGCGGATCTGGCCGCGCGCCCGCAGCAGTCGCTCGACGGGTGCGAGCTCGCTGCTGCGCATGCGACTGAGCGACACCAACACGGCGGCGTACGAGGCGGCGTTGATGAGGATCACCCAACCGGTCGCCGACACGCCCGACCCCATCGACGCGATCATCAGTCCGGCGAGCCCGGGGCCGACCATGCGAGCCAGGTTGAACGACGCCGAGTTCAGGGCCACGGCGTTGGGCAGGTCGTCGCGTGGCACCATCTCGTTGACGAACGCCTGTCGTGCCGGTGTGTCGAACGCTGCCGCGCTGCCGAACACGAACGCGATGATGTAGACGTGCCACGCGGCGACCCAACCGTTGACGGCGAGCACGCCCAGCAGCGCGGCCGTCAGGCCGAGCACGATCTGCGCCACGGCGATGACTCGGCGCTTCGAGTAGCGGTCGGCGAACACGCCGGCGATCGGTGACAGCAGGAGCATCGGCAGGAACTGCAGGCCGGTCGTGAGGCCCAACGCACCGGCACTGCCGGTGAGCGTGAGGATCAGCCAGTCCTGAGCGACGCGTTGCATCCACGTGCCGATGTTCGACACCAGCGACCCGATCGCGAACAACCGATAGTTGCGGATTCGCAGCGCGAGAAACGTCGACCCCTTCGGTCGCCGTGTCGTTGCCGGTCGTTTCACGACGATGCCAACCGGTCGAGCAGCGGAACTGCACGACCCAGGAGCTCGCGCTCGTCGTCGGTCAGTTCCGCCAGGCGTTGAGCAAGCCATGCGTTGCGCCGACGGCGGTCTTCGGCCAGGACTGCCCGAGCGGCGCCCGTGAGCTCCACCACCACTTGTCGCCCGTCCGTCTCGTGCGGTCGACGAGTGACCATCGTCGACTCGACGAGGCTGTTGACGATGCGGGTCATCGACGGCGGCTTGACCCGCTCGATGTGTGCCAGTTCACCGACCGTCGAGGCACCGTGGCGGTCGAGGGTGCCGAGCACAGCCATCTGGCTGAGCGTGAAGTCGTCGGAGCCGCGCTCGAGGCGCAACCGACGAGCCAGCCGCATGCTCGCCAGCCGCAGTGCCCCGGTGAGGTCGGCTTCGGCGACAGCGGGGGTACGGGGCGGGGCCATATCGTTAGCATAGCTCATTACCCGTGCGAATGATCACCGGGATACCGCCGTGGGTAGGGTGGCCGAATGCAGAGCGAGCACCTTCCATCGTTCGACCTCGTCGGCCGAATCGCCCTCGTCACGGGCGCCAGCCGGGGCATCGGTCGGGGCCTGGTCGACGCACTGGCGGCGGCCGGCGCGACCGTGGCCGTCGCCGCACGCTCGCTCGACGACGCCAACGAGGTCGCTCACGCAGTGCGCGCCGCGGGCGGGAACGCCTCGCCGCACGCGATGGACGTCGGTGACGTCGGGTCCATCCAGCGTGCCGTCGACCAGATCGTCGAGCAGCACGGCCGGCTCGACATCGCCGTCGCCAATGCGGGGCTCGGGGCCAACCATCCCGCGCTCGAGGTCACCGAGGCGGACTGGGACGAGATGATGACGGTCAACGCCAAGGGCCTGTTCTTCACGGCCCAGGCGGCGGGGAGGGTGATGGTGGCGCGGGGCGCTGGACGAATCATCGCGATCAGTTCGCAGGCGTCGCTCGTCGGCATTCGCGATCACGCCGTCTACTGCGCGTCGAAGGGCGCCGTCAACCAACTCGTCAGGGTCCTCGCCCTCGAATGGGGCTCGCTCGGCGTGACGGTGAACGCGGTCGCGCC
>JANMFL010000258.1:0-9605 GCA_031377945.1 Acidimicrobiaceae bacterium
ATCTGTCGGACCTGCCGCTCGACGGGCACCCCGCGCTGTTGAAGCCCGTCGCCGATCAACACCTCCGGATGCGACTCGGCCGGCCCGCCTGGCAGGAGCGCCTCGAGCGTCGCCACGAATCGAGCCGAACCCGGGCGCGCCGGGTGCACCAGTTGTTTGCCGATCCGGCCCAGCGAAGCGACAGAGACCTTGCCGTCCTTGCGCAGTTGCTCGACCACGGATCGATGGTCCTGCGCAGACAGGTCCTGTGCGAGGTCGAACGCCAGCCTCGCTGGCGCGGCCACGCGAATTCCGTCGGCGCGCAGCACGACGTGGGTCGAATCGACCTTGGTGGTCTGCCGGAGCTTCACGTCGGGAAACGGCCCGATGTGCAGGCCGTGCGGGACGGCGAAGTGCACGCGTGCCTCATTCGGCACGCGACGCACCCTCTCGAGCTTTCCTCCCGTCGGGCCCGTGATGAATCCTCTGGCGTAGGCGAGGCACAGCGCGGCACACCTGGCCTCGAGGGTCAGCGGTGACGAGGTGATGTGGAACACGCGCTCGTACAGCACAGAGAGCAGGCCATCGGCGACGGCCTGCTCTCGGGCTCGTCGGCTCATCCCCGCGGCGGTCAACTGTCGGGCGGTGGCCATGCCGTGATGGCGACGGAAGACCGCCATCGCGTCGTCGGTGAACATGAGCTTCCTCCATCGTTCAGGAACGGTTGTGGGGGAAGCTCTGCGGAACCTATCGATGCACGGTCCGTTTGCGCGTCAGGTGGCGCATCCGAGTGCTCACTCGCGTCCCGGGTGCGAGTGAGCACTCGGACCGCCGCGACCCACTCAGGTGGGGGCGACCCACTCGGTTGGGGACGACCCACTCGGAGCGGGGTGACGGGCGGGAGTACGGTGCGGGCATGGCGCTGCACACTCGTCTCACCGAACTGTTGGACATCGAGCACCCGGTGATGCTCGCCGGTATGGGCGGCGTGAGCTACCACCGACTCGTCGCCGCGGTCAGTGAGGCCGGGGGCATCGGCACGCTCGGCGCGAGCACGATGGGCGCCGACGAATTGCCCGAGGAGATGGCGGCTGTTCGCGCGCTCACCGACAAGCCGTTCGGCGTCGACCTGCTCACGGCGATGCCCGGTCAGGTCGAGCGCGGCATCCAGAGCGTCATCGAGGGCGGGGCGCGCATCTTCGTCGCCGGACTCGGCGTCCCACGCGAGGCCATCGACTTGCTCCACTCGAAGAACATCCTCGTCGGCAGCATGTGCGGCAAGGTCCGCCACGCCGTCAGCGCGGTCACCAGCGGGGTCGACTTCGTCGTCGCCCAGGGCACCGAAGGTGGCGGCCACACCGGCACAGTGGCCACCATGGCACTCATCCCGCAGGTGGTCGACGCGGTCGGCGACAAGGTGCCGGTCGTGGCCGCCGGCGGGTTGTTCGATGGACGTGGCCTGGCCGCCAGCCTGGCCCTCGGCGCCGACGGGGTGTGGCTGGGTACCCGCTTCATCGCCACACCCGAGGCTCGTGCGGTGAAGGGCTACAAGGAGACGCTCGTCGGCATGCGCGAGGACGACACCGTCATCAGCCGGGCCTACACCGGTAAGACCTGTCGCGTGGTCCGCAACGACTGGACCACCCACTTCGACCAGCACCCCGAACTACTGCAGCCGTTCCCGGCGCAGGCGTTCGAGTCCGCCCGCGCCGGGGTGAACCACCTCGGCGCCGAGGACGGCACGGTGGTCGACGTCGCCCGCGAGTTCATGCCGGCCGGCCAGGGCGTCGGCGCCATCGACTCGTTGGTCCCCGCCGGCGAACTGGTCGCGGCGATGGTGCGCGAAGCGGAACGGACGATGGAACGCATCGCCGCGGTGCGGCGATGAGCGCCGACTCGGCGGCCGCCATCACCGCCCACGTCGACCGCGTGTGGCACGACGACATCGTTCCCACGCTGATGGACTACATCGCCATCCCATGCGTCTCACTCGCCTACGACCCGCAATGGCGCGCCCACGGCCACCTCGACCAGGCCATCGAGCTCATCCGCGCCTGGTGCGCCGCCCGCACCATCGCCGGGCTCACGGTCGAGGTCGTCGAACTCCCGGGCCGCACACCCGTCATCGTTGCGGAGGTGCCGGCGTTCCTGCCCGAGCAGCTCACCGTCGCCGCCGACGACACGGTGCTGCTGTACGGCCACTGCGACAAGCAGCCCGAGATGACCGGCTGGCGCGAGGACCTGGGCCCGTGGAAGCCGGTCCTCGAAGGTGACCGTTTGTACGGCCGCGGTGGCGCCGACGACGGCTACGCCGCCTTCGCCTCGCTGCTCGCCATCGAGGCGGCACAACTTGCGGCCACGCCGCACACGCGCCTGGTCGTACTCATCGAGGCCAGCGAAGAGAGCGGTAGCCCCGACCTGCCCGCCTACATGGAGCACCTCGCCGACCGCATCGGCTCGCCCAGCCTGGTGCTGTGCCTCGACTCGGGCTGCCTCGACCACGAGCGACTGTGGGTCACGTCGTCGCTGCGTGGACTCGTGGCCGGCGTGTTGCGGGTCGACATCCTCACCGAGGGCGTGCACTCCGGTGAAGCCAGCGGGGTGGTTCCATCGTCGTTCCGCATCGTTCGGCAGTTGCTCGATCGGCTGGAGGACAGCGAGACGGGCCGCGTCCCGCTGCCGGAACTGCACGTCGACATCCCTGCGGACCGCGTCGAGCAGGCCCGCCAGACGGCCACCGAGTTCCACATCGGTCACCACTTCCCGTTCGTGGAAGGCGCCGAGCCGGTGTCGGACGACCCCGTCGAACAGTTGCTGGCACAGACCTGGCGGCCGACGCTGAGCGTGACCGGGGTCGACGGCGTGCCGCCGATCGAGCGCGCCGGCAACGTGCTGCGCCCCCACACCTCGTTCCTGCTCAGCCTGCGCATCCCGCCGACGTGCGACCCAGGTGCCGCACTCCAGGCAGTCCGGGCGTGTCTCACCGCTGACGCTCCTTACGGCGCCACCGTGCAGTTCGTGCATCCAGAGTGCGGACCCGGCTGGAACGCCCCGCCGCTCGCGGCGTGGCTCGACACCGCGCTCGCCGAGGCGTCGCACCTCACGTTCGGCCAACCCCATCGGGTGTTCGGAGAGGGCGGCTCGATCCCGTTCATGGGCATGCTCGGCCGCCAGTTCCCCGACGCCCAGTTCGTCATCACCGGTGTGCTCGGCCCAGGCTCGAACGCGCACGGACCGAACGAGTACATCCAGCTGCCGACTGCGCGCCGAATCACCGCCTGCCTGGCCCACCTCCTGCACGCCCACGCCACGCGCTGACATGTGGCAGTTGCTGCGGACGAACCGCGACCTGCGGTGGATGTTCCTCGCCCAGGTCGTGTCGTTCATGGGCGACTGGTTCACCTTCGTGGCGCTCGCCGGGATGATCAAGGAGGCGACCGGTAGCGCGTTCCTGGTTTCGCTCGCGTACGTGTCGTTCTCGCTGCCGGCGTTCCTGGTCTCACCCATCGCCGGACCCATCGTCGACCGCTACGACCGACGCAGGCTCCTGCTCGTGGTGTCGGCAGCGCAGGCCATCGCCGCGCTGGGTCTGCTCACCGCGACACCCGATCGCATCTGGCCGCTCTTCGTGTTCCAGGGAACCGTCAGCGGCCTTGCCGCGTTCGTGAAGCCGGCCATCGACGCGGGCGTGCCGAACCTCGCCCGGACGCCCGACGAACTGCGTCAGGCGAACGCGTTGTTCGGCAGCACATGGGGCGTGATGCTCGCCCTCGGCGCAGCGATCGGCGGCGTGTTCAGCGAGGCATTCGGGCGCCAGGCGGCGTTCGTCGCCGACGCCGCCTCGTTCCTGATCGCGATGGCGCTGTTCGCCCTCATCCGCCGACCCCTGCAGGAGCCGCAGCACGCGCACCGACCGAAGATGCGGGTGGTCGCCGACATGAAGGAAGCGGCGCGCTACGCGCGCACCGACAGCACCGTGTTGTCCATGCTGGCCAGCAAGGCGACGTTCGCGATCGGCGCGGGCACGGTCAGCCAACTGCCGGTCCTCGCGACCGAGGTGTTCGGTTGGGGCGACGGTGGCACCGGACTGCTCCTTGCCGCACGCGGCGTGGGCACCGGGCTCGGGCCGCTCATCGCGTCACGCCTGGTCCATGGTCGCCTGTCGCGCGTGCTTCGGCTGTGCGGCCTCGCCGGTCTCGGCTTCAGCGCGTTCTACATCGTGGGCGCCTGGGCGCCCGTCATCTACCTGTCACTGATCGCCATCTCGATCGCCCACCTTGGTGGCGGGGCACAGTGGACGCTCAGCACCTACGGACTGCAGGTCAGTGCGCCCGACGCCATCCGTGGCCGCATCATGGCCGGCGACTTCGCCATCGTGACGCTGGTGATGGGCATCAGCAGTCTGCTCGCCGGCGTCACGTCGGAAGCCGTCGGGGTGCAGTGGACGTTGACGATCTTCGCCTGCGCCGCGGGCGTGGCGAGCATGGTCTACATCGCGTTGACGCGACCGATCGTGCACCGCTTGGAACTGGAAGAGCGAACACCGGCCGCTGTGGGCTCAGGTGGCTGAGGGCACCGGCGGGAGCATCTTCGAGCGGTCGAGCCGGATGGGCAGCTCGGCACGAATCTGTGCATCGATCGCATCGGGCACGTGCGACGGGTAGTGCGACGACAACACCGACTGCACCTTGTCGATGGCCCGGTTCAACACGGTCGGACGGCCGAGCTCGGCCCACTCCTTGTGCGACAGCCGGTCGTGCATGTCGGGATAGATGTACTCGGTCTGCATCATCTCGAGCGTCTGCTTCGAGCCCAGGTAGTGGCCTGGCCCGCCGATGACGGCAGCGCGAATGACGTCGATCGACATCGTCTCGTCGCTGACCTCGATGCCCTTGATGGTGCGCAAGCACGAACCGATGATGTCGTTGTCGAGCACCACACCCTCGAGCGAGAAGCCGAGCAGGCTGGCGTGCATGCCCGCCGACTCGTAGATGAGGTTGGCGCCGGCGTTGCCGACCAGTGCGTGGTTGTAGCCCTTCTCGGCGCCGGCCTGCACATCGGGCATCTTCGCGTCGCTGATGCCCGACGAGGTGCCGCCGGTGAGGTCGTAGAAGTGGGCCATCTGCGCGCAGGCCGACGACAGCAGCGCCTGCTCGGGACTGCCGCCCGACATGGCACCGCTGCGCAGGTCGCTCACGAACGGCCACAGACCGAAGATGGCCGGCGCGCCAGGCTTGATGGCGTTCACGTACGCGAGACCGGCGAGCACCTCGGCCACTTCCTGCACCAGCGCACCGGCGAGCGCGGCCGGTGCCGTGGCACCGGCTTGGCCGGCGGACAGCAGCAGCACGGGCATGCCGCCGCGCACGGCGACCTCGAGGCACCTGCACGCATCGGACGCGAACTTCAGCGGCGGGACGACGAAGCAGTTCGACTGGCTGACGAACGGCCGCTCGCGCCACTTGTCCTCGCCGCCGGCGATGTGGTGCAGCATCTGCAACGACGCCTCGAGGTGGTCGGGATGCACCCACGACGTGCCGACGTGCTTGGTCGTGCCCATCACGCTGAGGTAGCAGGTGTTGATGTCCATCTCGGCCGGGTCGGGCAGGTCGCGCGGCACCACCGAGCGTTGGTAGAAGTGGATGTGCTCCATCGTGTCCACGAGACGGGCGATGTCGAAACAGTCCTGCGCCGTGCTCTCGCGGTACGCACCGGTGATCGGGTCGATGATCTGCACGGCCGCACCCGCGGTACCGAAGTAGACGTTCTTGCCCCACGGCTCCATGTCGTACTGCGGGTCCTGCGCGTGGAGCGTGAAGTGCCGGGCCGCGATGGCGAGCGTGTCCTCGATGAGCGCGCGGGGGAACAGCATGCGGCCCTCGGGCGTCATCGTCGCGCCCTTGGCGGTGAGCACCTCGATGCACGACGGGATGGCATCGGCCATGCCGATGTTGGCCAGCACGTTCAGGGCCGCTTCGTGCACCTGCAGGATCTGCGCGTCGGTGAGCACCCGGTAACGGCCGCCCTCCATACCCGGGTTGACCGGGCGGACGTCGCGTGCCAGGGGTGCGGCACGCAGCGCCTTTCGGGCCTCGCGGCCACCACGGCGGGCAGGTGCTTGAACGTCGCTCATCGATGATCCTTCCGCCGACCGCCGTGTGCGTGCGACAGACACAGTCTGAAGTGCGACAACGCGATCGACAAGCGATTCTGCTTCATGGACCGGTGAGATCTGTTCATGTATGGTGGAGGGCATGTCGAACGTGCCGCCCCTGGCGTCGCTGCGGGCGTTCGAGGCCGCTGCCCGACACCTGAGCTTTCGCGCCGCAGCCGATGAACTGTCGGTCACGCAGTCCGCCATCAGCCACCAGATCGCCGAACTCGAACGTCGCCTCGGCGTGCCGCTGTTCCACCGCCGAAGTCGGCGGGTCGAGCTCACCGAGGCGGGCGCCACCTATCAGCCATACGTGCGCGAGGCGTTCGACCGCATCGCCCAGGGCACCGCCCTCGTCACTCGCAGCGACACGACGCTCGACGTGCAGGTGTACGTCACGGTGGCCGTGCGCTGGCTCATCCCCCGCCTGCACCAGTTCACCACCGCCCATCCCGACACCAGGGTGCGACTGAACACCAGCACGTTCGACTGGGAGTTCGACGAGACCGCGGGTGACGTGGCCATCGTCTGCACCGAACGGCCCGACCGCCCTGGCCTGCATGCCACCCACCTGTTCGACGCGCAGCTCACTGCGGTGTGCAGCCCCGCGTTGCAACCGGTGGACCTGTCCCGGCAGGCGGTGCTGCAGCTCTACACCGCTCCCGAGGAGGCCGAGGCGTGGCTGCAGGCGGCCGGGTTGTCCGCCGTCGCACCACCATCCACTCGCTTCGACTCGTACTTGCTCGCCATCGAAGCGGCCATCGAGGGCCAGGGCATCGCTGTCGTCCCGACATTCCTCGTCGAGGGTGACCTGCGCAGCGGCCGCCTGGTCGCGCCGTTCGACGTCACCATCGAGCAGCCTCGCCGGTGGTACCTCGTCTGCCGAGCCGGCCAGCAACAGCTCCCCCACGTCCGCGCCTTCGGGACCTGGCTGCAGGACCAGATCAGTAGTGCGGAGGCGTGATCACCCAGAACACCTTCACCGGTTCGCCGCCGCGGTTGGCGCAACGGTGGGGTTCGGTGCTCGTGAACGCGAAGCTGTCGCCCGCCTCGAGCGTGAACTGGCGGTCGCCCACCCACAGCTCGAGCGTGCCGTTCATCACCAGACCGGCCTCCGCGCCATCGTGGGCATAGAACTCGCTGTCGGCACTGGGATGGATGGTGCTGATCAGCAACTCGAGCGGCCCGCTGAGGTTCGGTGACAGCAGTTCCTCGGTGATGCCGAGGCCCGTGAAGGTGAGGTTGCGGCGGTTGCCGGCGCGCACGACCACATCGCGCTCGTCGGCGGGACCTTCTCCTCCGGCGTGGAAGAACCAGTTCATGTGCACACCGAGCGTGTCGGCGATCTGCTTCAGCACACCGATGGGCAGGCGCGACACGTCGCGCTCGATCTGGCTGAGGTAGCTGACCGAGATGCCCACCGCGGTCGCGACGTCGTGCAGGGTTCGACCTTGTGCCTTGCGCAGTTCGCGGATGCGACCACCGATGGGCGCGCTGGCGTCGTAGTCCTCGTCGCCACCGCTTCCTTGCGGCGACGTGGCCTCATCGGCCGAACTGAGCGCCCTGATCGCCATGGTGTCCCCTTCCCTGAAGATCAGGTTCGCACACGCACGGACTTCGGGTCGTAGAACGAATCGATGCCGACGGTGCCGCCGATGCGATCGCCGGCCACCTCGATCTCGTACTCGCCTGCCAGCACCCAGTCGCGGTCGGCGAGGCCGTCGGGATTGGTGACGTAGCCCATGCCCAGCGAGGCGTCGACGTGATGCCCGTACATGCCCGAGGTGATGTGCCCGACGATGACGCCATCGCGCCAGATCGGCTCGTTGTGGTAGAGCAGCCGATCGCCGTCGTGCAGGCGGAACTGCACGAGCCGCTTGCGCAGCCCGGCCTCCTTCTGCGCCAGCAGCGCCTCGCGTCCGATGAAGCCGCCCGGCTTGTTCCAGGCGACCACGAACCCGAGCCCGGCCTCGAGCGGGGTTTCGTCCGGCGAGATGTCGTGGCCCCAGTGGCGGTACGCCTTCTCCATGCGCAGCGAGTTCAGCGCGTGGTAGCCGCACAGCTGCAGACCATGTCGATCTCCCTCCGAGATGATGGCATCGAACACGTTCGTGGCGAACTCGGTGGCGATGTACAACTCCCAACCCAGCTCGCCCATGTACGTGACCCGGCTGGCACGGACGCGTGCGTAGCCGAGGTCGATGATCTGCGAGGTGCCGAACGGGAATGCCTCGTTCGACAGGTCGAACGTGGTGAGCGACTGCAGCAGATCGCGCGAGTTGGGACCCTGCACGTTCAACACCGCCATGCCGGACGTGACGTCGATGGCGATGCAACGAGCGTCGGCGGGGATGTGATCCTTCAACCAGGCGAAGTCGCGCACCTGTGTGGCCGCGGCGGTGACGACCAGGTACCGGTCGTGCGCTTCGCGGGTGACGGTGAGGTCGGCCTCGATGGTGCCACGCTCGTTCAGCCACTGGGTGTAGACCAGCTTGCCGACGGGCACCGACACGTCGTTGGCACAGATCTGGTTCAGCACCGCTTCGGCGTCGGGGCCCTCCAACACGAACTTGCCGAACGACGATTGGTCGAACAGGCCGACCGCGTTGCGCACCGCCATGTGCTCGGCGCCCGAGTACGGGTGCCAGTTCTGCTTGCCGTACGTGTACTCGTAGACCGGCTCGACACCCTCGGGGGCGAACCAGTTGGCCCGCTCCCAACCGGCCACCTCGCCGAAGCAGGCGCCGGCGGCGGCCAGGCGATCGTGCAGCGCGCTGCGACGCGCGTTGCGCGCCGTCTCGGGCTGGCGGTACGGCCAGTGCATGGCGTAGAGCAGGCCGAGCGACTCGACCGTGCGGTCGTGCAGGTACGCGCGGTTGCGTTGGAACGGCATGACGCGTCGCACGTCGACGTCCCACAGGTCCATCGGCGGGTGGCCGTCGATGATCCAGTCGGCGAGTACCTTGCCCGCACCACCGGACGACTGGATGCCGATGCTGTTGAACCCGCACGCCATGTACAGGCCGGGCACCTCGGGTGACTCGCCGAGCAGGTAGCGGTCGTCGGGCGTGAATGCTTCGGGGCCGTTGAAGAACAGGCGGATGCCGGTGTCGGCGATGAGCGGCATGCGGTTCGCGGCGCTCTCCATGAGGGGCGCGATGTGTTCGTAGTCGGCCGGCAACGAGTCGAAGCAGAAGCTCTCGGGAATGCCCGAGCGTCCGTCCCGTTGGGTCATGCCCCACGGCTTCGACACCGGCTCGAACCAACCCACCAGCAGTTTGCCCGCGTCCTCCTTGAAGTAGCCGCAGCCGTCGGGGTCGCGCAGCACCGGCATGGTGGGCGAGATGCCCTCGACCGCCTCGGTGACGATGTAGAAGTGCTCGGCCGCGTGCAGGGGCACGGTGGCACCCACCTCGTCGCCCAACTCGCGACCCCACATGCCGGCCGCGTTGACCACGGCGTCGGCGCGCAG
>JANMFL010000262.1:0-2084 GCA_031377945.1 Acidimicrobiaceae bacterium
CTGCGTGCACGCTCGACTGTCCCGATGCCTGCTCGCTGGCGGTGACGGTCACCGATGGCCGCATCGTGAAGGTCGATGCTGCGCCCGAGAACCCGCTCACCGACGGGTGGATCTGTTCGAAGGTCCGCCGTCATGCCCAACGCGTGTACGCCCCCGAGCGGGTGCTCACACCGCTCATCCGCACCGGTCCCAAGGGCGCCGGCGAGTTCCGGGCCGCCACGTGGGACGACGCGATCGAGTTGATCGCCGGCCGAATGCGCCGTGCCATCGACCGGCGCGGTGCGGACTCGGTGGTGGCCTTCACCTACAACTCGTCGGCGGCGCGTGTGCAGAAGGACAGCCTGACCGAGGCGTTCTTCGCCGCCATCGGGGCGACGATCGTCGAGCACACGATCTGCGCCCACACGATGGGCGCTGCATGGGACAGCGTCTTTCGCGGCATGGCGTCGGCCGACCCGGGCGACGTGATCCACAGCAAGCTCGTCGTCGTCTGGGGCGCGAACCCGACCGTCAGCAACACCCACTTCCCGCCGCTCGTGCAACAGGCTGTCGACGCCGGAGCCAAGCTCGTGGTCATCGACCCGCGCCGCACTGCGATGGCGAAGCGTGCTGATCTTCACCTCGCCATCCGCCCGGGCACCGACGTGGTGCTCGCCTACGCCATCGCCAACATCTGGGCTGGGCAGGGCCACATCGACCGCGAGTTCCTGGCCGACCATGCGGAGGGTTGGGAGGAGTTCCTCGTCACCGCCCGTGAGTGGCCGCTCGATCGGGCCAGCGAGACGACCGGACTGTCCGTCGACGACATCGAGACACTCGCCCAGTGGTGGGCGAGCACTCGGCCGACGATGCTGCGCATCGGCTGGGGGCCCGAGCGGAACGCCAACGGTGGGGCATCGTGCCGGGCCATCCTGGCCCTGCCGGTGCTGGGACGCCATTTCGGTGAGCTCGGCAGCGGGGTCATCGGCAGCACCTCGACCGAGGCGGCAGCGCCGCAGCAACGGTGGCCGCAGGCTGCGTTCGAAGGGCCGGTGCGCCGCACCCTGCCGTTGCACCAGGTCGGCCGCTGGCTGGCGCCGGGCGCGGCGGACCCCTGCGAGGTGCTGTTCGTGCAGGGCGCCAACCCGCTGGTGATGTGCCCCGACACGAAGGCGGTGGTCGCAGCGTTCGAGCGCGACGACGTGTTCACCGTCGTGCACGAGCAGGTCCTCACCGACACCACTCGCTACGCCGACGTCGTGCTGCCCGCCACGACCAGCTTCGAGATCGACGACGTCGGTTCCAGTTACGGCTCGTTCGCGGTCATGCCGGTGCGCAAGGCCATCGAGCCCGTGGGAGAGTCGCGTTCGAACGACCAGGTCGGTCTGGCCCTTGCCGAAGCGATGGGCTTCGTGTGGACCGCGCCATCGGTCGCCGTCGCCGTCGCCGATCCGGGTCCGCGCCTTGCCGTGGTGCCGTCGCGCCAGTTCGTCGACACCCACCCGGCGGAGGGTCGGGCGTGTCTCGTCGACTCGAACGAGGGTGTCCCGCGGTACGTCGCGGTCGACGGGTCGTCGATGGGGCTCACCCTCATCTCGCCCGCCAGTTCGAAGCTGGTCAACTCGATGTTCGGCGAGTTCCAGAGCCCGTCACCGGCCATCGTCGTCCATCCCGACGATGCCGCGGCCCGTGGGCTGGCCGCCGGTCAGGACGTGCGCGTCACCAGCGCGGCGGGCAGCATCGTCGTGCCCCTCGAGGTGAACGACGACACCCGGCCGGGCGTGGCCGTGATGAGCAAGGGTGTCTGGCTGCGGCACCACGACGACGCGCTGGGCGTGAACGCGCTCACCCCGTCCACGGGCGACGCGCTCGTGAACGGTGCCTGTTTCAACGACACCTTCGTCGAGATCACCCCCGCCTGACCCGTCACGTGCGACCGTACGCAGGCCCCTCCGCGCGAACTTAGAGCGTCAGCGGATAGGGCTCCAGCGGTTGCGCCAGTCGATGAGCTTGATGACGATCAGCAGGACGCAGACGAGGTGGAGTTGAGCGAGACGGTGGATGGTCCGCCGGTCGGTGTTGCGTCGCATCTGGCCGTAGTTCGA
>JANMFL010000408.1:0-2028 GCA_031377945.1 Acidimicrobiaceae bacterium
ACCAGGTTCGGCGCGTGGGGCCGACAGGTCAACGGAGTGACCTTCAAGGTGTGTTCAACAATCGTGAAGGTGGCGACGGTGGGTGGGGGCGCTCGAGAGTCCACCGCCGGCAATCTCGACGACGTCTCCGAGGCACCAGCACACCAGGGGTGTGGGGTCTGAAAGCTTTGGCTTCCTGCGACCGTCGTTACATCGGGCCAACAACCCGAAGGTCGCAGGTTCAAGACCGGCAGCGCTTCCGCCCGGTGCTCGTGGCGTCGGCGCTCGTGGCGACCCGGTGGATCAGATCGTCGTCGTTGGGTGCGGCAATGAAGTTGTGGAACGAGGCGGACGAGGTGCCCGACATCGTCTTGCGGATCGCTGCCTTCAGACCGGCGTGCGCGTCAGAGATCACCAGCCGCACACCGGATAGGCCGCGTGTCTTCAACGACCGCAGGAACGCCGTCCAGAACGTCTCGTCCTGGCACGTCTTGGACCGCGGCATCCGCCACGTCTACATCAAGCCCCCAACCGCGGCTGGGTCGGAACCCAGCCGCGGCCGGCGGTCTGTCACTTGCGGTCGTGCGTCAGACGCGGTTGCCGCGTGAGCGCAGGCGCAGCATCCAGCCGATGATCAATCCGCCGATGGCGGACAGCAGGATGACCAGCCAGCCCGGTGCAAGTGCTTCGTCGATGACGTAGCCCACTCGCATGTCAGCCCGGTTGTCGAATGCCACGGCAATGAAGACGACGACGAGCGCCAACACCACCACTAGGCGGATGATGCGGGCCAGGTCGCGGCGGTGGACCGCTCCGCTCGCCCTGTCGACGTCGTCGTGCTCGGCCATCAGACGTTCTCGATGACCGTGGAGCGGCGACCGAAGCGGGGCAGCATGAGCGCGGTGAGCACCACGACCACGCCGGCCACCACTGCGAGCCAACCCATCGACGATTCGAGTGCGAGTGAGTCGTTGAACGAGTCGTTCTGCACTGCGCCGACGAAGCCAGCGATGCCGAGCACGGCACCGAAGAACGCCGCGCCGGAGCGTGAGCGGGTGGCGCCGGCGATGAGCAGGCACAGGCCGAGACCGACCTCGATCAGGCCGAGGGTGGTGGTGTGGGTGAAGCCCAGCACTTCGAAGACTGGGTCCGACATCTCACCGTCGAAGCCGCCGCGGGTGACGACGATCAGTCCCATGAGTAGCAGCGCCAATCCGACGAGTCCGGCGATGATCGCGTCGGGCTCGAAGTGCGATCTGGACGCCGTGCGCACCTGAGCAGCGGGGACCGGGGTGGCGATGACGGCGCCTGCCGGTGCCTGTTGCACCACGGTCTGAGCGACCGGGCTGTCGATGATGGCTTCTGAACGTTCGCGGTAGGGGCCTTCGTTGATGGTCATGTCGTACTCCGTTCGTTGGTGGGTTGTGGGTAACGCTCGGTCACCATGCGACGGTTCCGACCGTCCACATGGTGGGGATCAGGGCCAGCGCTAGGCCCAGGGGCACCAGGACCAAAGTCGGCGTGCCGCCGCGGCGCGTGCGCAGGCCGTGCTTCCAGGCCGGGCCGGCAGCAGCGATGACGAAGCACACGATGGCGGACAGGTAGAAGAAGAAGGAGATCTTGGGATCCACTGTGTGCCGCCGATCAGGTGAGTACGAGGATGAGAAGGATGATGATGAGCAGTGCGCCCAAGCCGATGTACATGTGAGTCCTTTCAGCTGCCGGGTTGGCGAAGTGCTGATGTCCACTTGTGAGGTGTCCTAAACATCCGCGTTCGGGTATTGGCTGTCGAACGCTCCCGTGGCAGGCGCTTAGATTCGGTGTCGTGACCTGCCGCCAGGAAGTCCTGGACACCATCGAGCAAACGACGTGAGCGATGCCAACACGATCATCGGTCGTGTCGACGAGACCCGTGCGGTGCGCGCCTTCGTCGACTCGATCAGCGATGGTCCCACGGCGTTGGTGCTCACCGGCGAGCCCGGTATCGGCAAGTCGACGTTGTGGCGCGAGGGCCTTCGACTCGCGGAGGAACGAGGGTTCGGCATCCTC
>JANMFL010000433.1:0-1908 GCA_031377945.1 Acidimicrobiaceae bacterium
CGATCAACACTGCGGATCGCACACGCGAGCTGCACGACTTCAGCATGCGTTACCTGGCGCCCTATCGCGAAGTCATGAAGGGCTATGTCCGCCAGCAGCAGCTGGACGAAGCATGGGTCTACGGGCTGATCCGCCAGGAAAGCCGTTTCATTGCCGACGTCAAATCGAGCGCCGGTGCCGCCGGCCTGATGCAGTTGATGCCGGCTACCGCGCGCTGGGTCGCGCAGAAAGTCGGCCTCAAGGATTTTCGCGGCGGGGCGCAGACCGTCCATGTCGAGACCAATCTGAATCTCGGGACCTGGTACCTGAAGCACGTGCTCGATACGCTCGACAACCATCCGGTGCTGGCGTCGGCAGCCTATAATGCGGGGCCGGGACGCGCGCGGGCCTGGCGCGCCGATCAGCCGATGGACGCGGCGATTTATGCCGAGTCGATTCCATTCAACGAGACGCGCGATTACGTGAAGAAGGTCATGAGCAATGCAAGCTACTACAGCCACCAGTTCGGGCAGACGCTGCGCACACTCAAGGACCGCATAGGTATCATTGCGCCGCGCACGCGCGCGGTGGAGCCGGTGCTCGATGAGCCGGGTGGTTAAGCGAGGCCCGCAGCGTGCGCCAAAAGAGAAAGATGGAACTATGGAATTAACCCGGGTTTGCGTGATTGGCGGCAGTGGATTCGTCGGCAGCCACATCGTGCAGTTGCTGAGTGCGCAGCGCTACCACGTGCGCGTGCCGACGCGCGATCGCGAACGCGCCAGATCGCTGATCCTGCTGCCGACCGTCGACGTGGTGAACGCCGACGTGCACGACACGGCGGCACTGGCGGAACTGGTGCGCGGCATGGACGCGGTGATCAACCTGGTGGGCGTGCTGCACGACGGGCGCAGCGCGCGCAGCTTCGAGCAGTCGCACGTGGAGTTGACACGGAAGATCATCGCGGCGTGCGCGGCCAGCGGCGTGCGCCGCTATGCGCATATGAGCGCGCTGGGCGCAGACGTCAACGGCCCCAGCCGTTATCAGCAAACCAAGGGCACGGCGGAGGCGCTGGTCCGCGCATCAAGTCTCGACTGGACGATTTTCCGTCCGTCCGTCATCTTCGGCCGCTACGACCGCTTCCTGAATTTATTCGCACAGCTGCAAAAAATGCTGCCGGTCGTGTTCCTCGCGCGCGCGGATGCGCGTTTTCAGCCGGTTTATGTCGAGGACGTCGCTGCCGCGGTGGTGGCGAGCCTCGATGATCTTGCGACGCACGGAAAAACCTATGAACTCTGCGGCCCGCGCGTTTACACGCTGCGCGAACTGGTTGCACTCGCCGGCGATCTCTGCGGGCACCGCCGGCCCATCGTCGGCCTGAACGACGCATTGTCTTATTTGCAGGCGTTCTCGCTGGAACTGTTGCCGGTCAAACTGATGACACGTGACAACCTGGCGTCGATGAAAGTCGACAACGTCGGCAGCCAGCCGTTTCCCTTCGGCATAGTGCCCGCCGCGATCGAAGCCACCGCACCGGCGTGGCTCGGTGCGGCATCGCCGCGCGCCCGCTATCGCGGCTATCGCGACCACGCGGGACGCGCGTCCTAATCCCGCAGTCGCTCATGGCGCAATACCAGCTCGTCATCGGCAACAAAGCCTATTCGTCGTGGTCGCTGCGGCCGTGGCTGGCGATGAAATACGCCGGGCTCGCATTCGACGAACAAAGAATCCCGCTCTACCAGGACAATCACGACACCAAGATCCGGCAATACGCGCCGTCCGGCAAGGTGCCGGTATTGATCGATGGCGCGTTGACGATCTGGGACTCGCTCGCGATCTGCGAATATATCGCTGAACGTCATCCCGACAAAAAGCTGTGGCCGGCGGATATCGCGGCGCGCGCGCACGGGCGTGCCATCAGCGCGGAAATGC
>JANMFL010000276.1:0-15741 GCA_031377945.1 Acidimicrobiaceae bacterium
CGGTCAGCCCACGCCCCGTCGTGCTTGAAGGGCGGTTCGTGCACATGGCCGGTGAGGACGAAGTCGGGCGTGAACCGATCGATCCACCCGCCCAGCTCGGTGTCGCCATAGTGGCGACGGCCGGTCCAACACGTCGGGGACCCGAGTGGTGGCCAGTGATACACCCACACCCAGCGAGCGGGCCGCCGCGCCGCACCGGCGACCATCTGCTGCTCGACGGCATCGCGCCCCACCGGGCCGTCCCACCAGGGAAAGATCGTCACGAGCGTGTCGTCGATCACGAGGGAATCACCGTCGGTGGGCACCCCGAGCGCACGGGCGTCGTCCAGCCACAACGCCGCCTGCTCGCCGGCAGCGTCGGGGCCGGTCAGGTCGTGGTTGCCCGAACTGGCGGCCACGGTCGACGTCTCCCGCAACAGCTGCAGGTACTGGAGGACGACCACGCTCTGGGCCTCGATGGGCACGGCCGACGCCAGGTCGAGGTGATCGCCGGCGATGGCGACGAGGTCGTACGACGGCGCCTGCTGGACCACCCAGTCGAACTGGGGGAGCGAGTAGTGGAGGTCGGACACGAGCAGGATGCGCACCGGCCCCGAGCCTATGGAACGTCGCGGTGCCCGCCGGACGAACGCACGGACTCGCCACGAACACGCAACACAACCGGCCGGGCGCCGAGGTCAGTCTTCGGTCAGTCCCTTCGATCAGTCTGGCGGCCAGGTCGAGGCCACGGCGAGCAGTTCGTCGCGCACATCGGGGTGGCCCACCGACGCGAGCGCTACGGCGCGCTCGCGAATGGTGCGCCCGGCCAACTCGGCGACGCCGCACTCGGTGATGACCACGTCGACCTGGTGCCGCGGTGTGCTGACCACCGAGCCGGAGGGCAGCGCAGGGAGGATCCGGGTGACCAACTGACCCTGCACGACGCTCGACGACGGCAGGCAGATGAGGCTTCGCCCGTCGGCGGACAGGCCGGGGCCGCTGACGAAGTCCTCATGGCCGCCGATGCCCGAGAACTGCATGCCACCGATGGTGTCGGCGATCACCTGGCCCGCCAGATCCACCGCGAGCGCACCGTTGACGGTGACCATGTGCCGGTTCTGCGCGATCAGCTCCGGCGAGTTCACCACCCGCACCGGGAGGAAGGCGACGTCGTGGTTCTCGTGCAGCCACTCGTACAACTCGGGCACGCCCGCCGCGAAAGTGGTGACCGACACCCCGTCGAACCGCCCACCCTTCCGATTGGTCACCTTGCCCGATTGATGCAGGCGCATGAGGCCGGTGGTGAACATCTCGGAGTGCACGCCGAAGTCGCCGAGCGGCCCGTCGGCGAGGAGCTTGGCCACTTGGCTGGGGATGCCGCCGATTCCGGTCTGCACGGTGCAACCACCGGTCATGAACTGCATCGCGAACTCGGCGATCGCCTTCTCTTCCTCGGTCGGTGGGCTGTCGGCGAGGTGCAGCGGCTCGCGGTCGGTCTCGAGCAGCAGATCGATCTCGTCGACGTGCAGCCGGTGGGTGAACTCGGGCTCGACGCCGAAGGTGCGCGGGAACTTCGGGCTGCACTCCACGACCAACAGGCGGTCGGGGTCGGCGCCAGCGGCGTGCAACTCGTCGACGAAGGCGCCCGCGTGCACGCTGAGGCTCACCCAGCCGTCGACGGGCATCGCCGCCGACGTCGCCACCACCCGCGGCACGAGGTGATGCAGCACCGGTTCGAAGCGACGGAAGTCGGCCGGCACGAAGTCCACCGAGGCGCCGGCGTCGCGGAGAAATCGTTCGGCGGGTCCGAAGAACCCACTGCGGTAGTGGACGCCGGAACGGAGGAACAGTTGGTACAGGTCCGGCAGCAGTGCGCCGAAGACCTCGAGCTGTTCGAAGTCGTCGCGTTCACCCAGGGCGTGCAGGAAACCTCCCGGCGCACCAGGTCCCAGCGGCACCGCGAGGGTGTCGACGGGACGGATCGCGGCGACGGCCTGGCTCATCGATGTGAACATGGATTCAGTGTGCGGCGAGGGGTTCCTGCGATCCAGGGTCGAACGTACCGAGCGGTGTGATGTCGCGGCTGTGGGCCTGACCGATTCGTCGGGTCAGACGCCGCGCCACAACTGCAGGGGCGTGCGATCGCGCCGTCCCTCGAATGGCAGCGACACCGGCTCGCCGCCCAGTCCGGCGGACTGGTAACCGGCCAGCACGACCTGCAACACCTCGCGGCCGAAGGCTGCGCTCATCAACGGTTCGCGCTGCGCGCTCACGTCGTCGACGAGTGCGCGCAGTTGGGCCACGTACCCGTACTGCTCGAGCAACGGCACCGGCGCGGTCGTGGATGGCAGCGCCACCTCGTCACCGTTGAACTCGAGGCGGACGAGCGGGGCGAGTTCGGCGCGGACCACGCCGTGGTCGCCCGCCAACTGCGCGTCCCAGATCTGGTCCGGGCCGAACTGCCAGCTGGACACGACGTGTGCGGTGAACCCTGACCGGAAGTGCAGCGTGACGTCGGCATGCTCGTCGCTGCCGTGCCCCTCGCCGCCGCGCAGTGTGGCCGACACGGCGACGGCACGACCCTCACCGGTGACGTTGGCGAGCAGCATCGCAATGGCCAGGGGATGCACGCCGAGGTCGAACAGTGCACCGCCGCCCCACTCGTCGGTGGTGAACGCGCCCCAGTCGGGGAGGCCCTGCAACGTGCGAACCTCGAGGTGTGTGGGCGTGCCCACCTGGTTGGCGAGCGACACCATGCGTTGCACGATGGGCGCGTACGTCAGGTTCTCGGCATAGAGCAGTCGCCCGCCATTGCGTGCGGCCGCTGCGACCAGGTCGTCGGCCTCGTCGAGCGTGCGGCACAGCGGCTTCTCGAGCAGTACCGCCACACCAGCGTCGAGCAGCCGGATCGCGTCGACCGCGTGGCACTGCGGCGGGGTGGCGACGACCACGACATCGGCCCCGGCCGGCAGGTCGTCGTACGTGACGACCGTGCCACCGAACGCGGACACCACCTGCTGAGCTCGCTCGGGCGTGCGTGACGCCACCGCCACCAGTTCGTGACCGAGGAACCGGGTGGCCGCGGCGTGGGCCATCGCGATCATGCCGGCGCCCTGCAACGCCACGCGTGTGGTCACGTGCCCGCCAGTGCGGCGACCACTGGCGCGAACTTGTCGACGTCCTCCTGGCCGACGATGACATACGAGAAGCCCCAGCGCTCGCGGCGCTCGATCAACCGCTCGACGAGCTCGTCGGGTGAGCCGATGAGCGAGAACGGCGATGTCTCCAGCATCGTCACCGGGACACCCAATGCCCCGGCCAGGCGCTCGCGGCCGCCGGCGCCGTCGTCGGTGACGTTCACCAGGAACGCGCGGATGTTCAGCTCGATGTCGGCGAAACGATCGCCGGCTGCATTGCGGACGATGGCCACCTTCTCGTCGACCGACTCCGCCGACATGTGGCCGAACGTCTCGGCGTTGACGACACCGGTGTGCATGCTGGGGTTGATGCCGACGATGTCGGCTTCGCGTGCGGCGATGCCGAGGACGCGCTTGCCCCCACCACCGATGAGTACCGGCAGCGTGGTCTGGACCGGCTTGGGCAGGCCGTCGTAGCCGGCGATCGTGTAGTGGGTGCCCTCGAACGAGAAGGCGCCGGGGCTGAGGCACTCACGAATGATGTGCAGGCCCTCGAGGAAGCGATCGATCCGCACGCCCGGGGTGTCGTAGGGGATGCCCAGCTGCTCGTAGTCGCTGATCATCCAGCCGGCGCCCAGCCCGATCTCGACGCGGCCGTCGCTGAGCACGTCCATCGTGGCGAGCTCTTTGGCGAGGACCGCGGGGTGCTTGTAGTCGTTGTCGAACACCAGGGCGCACACCCGCAGCGTCGTGGTGGCGTCGAGCGCCGCCTGCATTGCGGGAACCGGCGCCAGCTGGTCGCCGAAGTGGTCCGGCATGGTGAGGGTGCTGTAGCCGTGGGCTTCGGCACGCTGGGCGAGCGACACCCACGTCGCGCGGTCCGCGCCGGTGGAGGCCTGGATGCCGAATCGGAAAGGTCGGGGGCTGTCGGTCATGGGCGAATGGTAGGAGGTGATGTCCCCCGACCACGTCACGCAACTAGCGTGACCTGCGAAGTGGATCGACTGGCCTGGCCCCTCAGATTCGTCGCGACCGTCGCGGCCGGCGCCCTCTTGCTGACGGGCGTCACGCTTGGCGTCGCTCCGCGGCTGTGGGGAGTTGCCAACGCCCACGAGGAATCGGCGGTCGAGCTGCCCGACTTCCAGCCGCTGTCGCAGCGCACGCTGGTGTACGACGCGGCCAACAACGTCATCGCTGTGTTCGAGCGCGAGAACAGCCAGCCGATCAAGCTGTCGCAGGTGCCGCCGCCCGTCATCGACGCGCTGCTCGCGGTTGAGGACACCGGCTACTACTCGCACCATGGCGTGAACCTGCGCGGGTTCTTCCGTGCGCTGCTGTCGAACTTCGCCACCGATGGGCCCACGCAGGGCGCCAGCACCATCACCCAGCAGGTCGTGAAGAACGACTTCCTGGCTGGTCTGCCGCGCGACGGTCGCTACAAGGCGTTGCAGGCCCACTACGCCACGATGCTCGAGAAGACCAAGACGAAGGACGAGATCCTCGAGCGCTACCTGAACACGGTGTTCTTCGGCAACAACGCGTACGGCCTCCAGGCCGCGTCCGAGGTCTACTTCGGCAAGGAGGTCGAGCAGCTGACCATGGTGGAGGGCGCGTTCCTCGCCGGTCTGGTGCGCTCGCCATCGGGCTACGACCCGATCAACAACCCCGAGCCGTCGCGTCGTCGCTTCGCCCAGGTCGCCGAGCGACTCGCCGTGACGGGCATGGTGACCGTCGACGAAGCGAAGGACCTCGCCGAGACGTGGCCGATTCCGGAACGTGTCCGCACCGTGGCGACGCTGACCACCAAGCCCACCTACTTCACGGTCTCGTTGCGCGACTATCTGCTCACCAAGTCGAACATCCTCGGCGCCACCGAGCAGGAGCGGGCCAACCTGCTCTACCGAGGTGGTCTGCGCATCCACACCACGTTCGACCCGGCGTTGCAGGAGCAGGCCGAGACCGCCCGCGACATCCTGCCGAACAACACCAAGGGTTTCGACGCGGCCCTCCTGTCGGTCGAGACGTCCACGGGCGCGATCCGGGCGATGGTCGGTGGGCGCGGCCTCCGGCCCAACGAGCCTGCCGGCGAGGTGAACATGACCCTCGTCCCGCGACAGACCGGCTCGAGCATCAAGGCGTTCATTCTCGCCTCGGCCTACCAGGCCGGCGCACAGGAGAAGGACATCATCAACGGTCCGGGTCCGTGCACCGTGCCCGATTTCTCGGAGGGGCGCCCCACCACGAAGACGGTGACCAACCTGTCGGGCGAGGTGGGGCCGTTGAACGGCAAGAACACCTGGTCGTCCACCGACTGCGGGTTCATTCGGCTCAGCTATGCGGTCGGCCTGCACCGCGTCGTCGACTCGGTGTACCGCTTCGCCCGCTCGGCCTACTTCTATCAGGGGCAGTCCACCAAGGACCACGAGGCATTCCTGCCACTGCCGCTCACGGCCACCGGCAACAACGCCCTGTCGCCGATGGACATGGCGTCCGGTATGCAGACCATCCTCAACCAGGGCTTGCACCACGACCCGTATTTCGTGCAGTGGGTGGATGCCGCCGACGGCAAGCGTTTCTACACGCACGACGACCCTGGTGTGCAGGCGCTCGACCCGGGCCCGGCGTTGATGACCACCGATTCGCTGAAGGGTGTCCTCCGTGCGGGAACGGGCGCTCGAAACCTCAGCAACTTCCCCCGTCCTGCCGCCGGGAAGACCGGGACACAATTCGAGAACACCAACGCCTGGTTCGTGGGTGGCACACCGCAACTCACCACGGCGGTGTGGGTGGGCGACCCCAACGGCTACACCGAGATGAACGGCATCCCCGAGTTCCGCGACGAGATGGGTCGCAACGGCAAGGTGCAGGGCGCGGACTACCCGGCCCGCATCTGGGGCGCGTACATGGAGGCCGCGCACGCCAACCTGCCGGTGGTCGACTGGCCACCCCCGCCCACGCCCACTCGCCCCGCGGCGCGGATCTACGTGCCCGGCGAGGAGTGTCTGGCCCGGCTGGTGAGCGGCACGCTGCCCGTCGGTGGGGTCACCACGACCTCGACCCCGGCGGCCACCACGACTCCCACCACGGTCGCCGGGGCGCCGCCCACGGCGGCTGCAACCACCACCACGGTGCCGGCTGCGGTCGTCGTCCAGATCACCAGCGGAACGCTCGTCCCCGACAACGTGCTGGATCCCCGAGCACCGATGCCATCCATCGACACGCGCACGCTGGTGTACCGCTGCGGCAAGTCGCCGCTCGGCGTTGTGGTACAGAGGTAGCACTCATGAACGCCACCGCCTTGCTCACGCTGCAGGACATCGACTCCGCGCTCGTCGCCGTCGCCAACCGCCGCCCCCGTCTGCCCGAACTCGCCGCCCATCGAGCGGCGGTCGCCGCCGTCGACGAGCACCGGTCGCGGATGGCCACGGCCCAGTCGCGCATCGATGCCGCGCAGGCGGCGATCGAGGCCGCCGAGCACGCCAGCGCCGACATCACCACCAAACGCACACGCCTCGAGTCGCAGTTGAAGACGGTGATCGCGCCCCGCGAAGCCGAGGCGCTGATGCACCAGATCGCCACGCTCAACGGCCAACGCGACGAACTCGACGAGCAGGAACTGACCGCGCTCGACGAGCAGGCAGCCGGCGACGACGACCTCGCCGCGCTCGCCGCCGATCTCCCCGCGCTCGAGGCCGCCGCTGCGATCACGGAAGCCGATCTGCGGCAGGCCACCGCGACGCTCGACGCGGAGGAGGCCGAACTGCACGGTCGTCGCCCCGATGTCGTCGCCGTGTTGTCGGCCGCCGAGGTCGCGGCGTACGACCGGGCCCGCCAGCACTTCGGTGGGGTCGCCGTCGCTCGGTTGGAAGGGCACCGTTGCCACGGTTGTCATCTGGACCTGTCGCCGGCAGAGATGGACGTGGTGAAGGCTGTCCCGGCCGATTCGATGCCCGAGTGCCCGCAGTGCGGCCGCTACCTCGTTCGCTGACCACATGCTGCTCTGGTTCCTCGGCACCGCGCTCGTGTCGGTCTGGTACGTGTTCACCGATCCGCGCTTCGACTACCGGCTGCTGTTGCTCGGTGCGCTCCTGCCCGACCTGATCGATGTTCCATCCGGTCAGGCGCGGTGGGCACACAGCCTCACCGTGGCGGTCGGCGTGTTGACACTCGTCATGCTGGTCACGGCGGGCCGCAAGCCCATCCGGCGCTTTCTGCTGGGCCTGCCGATCGGCATGCTGCTGCATCTGGTGTTCGACGGCGCCTTCGCCAGCACCGGAGTGTTCTGGTGGCCGTTCAGCGGCTCATGGGGCGACGTGCAGGTGCCGTCGCTCGAGCGTGCGCTGTGGCTCAACGCGCTCATGGAGGTCGCCGGTGCCGCACTGCTGGTGTGGACGTACCGGCGTTTCGGCCTGGCTGATCGGTCGCGACGCACGCAGTTCCTGCGCACCGGCATGCTCACCGACATGGGTCCCGCCGCCACGCGCGGCAGGGGAGTGTGATCTACTGCGATGGTGCTGTCGATCGTCCGTCATGCCAGAACCGAGGCCAATGCGGGCGGCCGGTTGCAGGGCACACTCGATCTGCCGCTCGACGACGTCGGGATCGGGCAGGCAGCACTACTGCCCGCGCTGGTGCGTGACATCGACCGGGTGGTGTGCTCACCGTTGTTGCGCGCCCGTCAGACAGCTGCCGTGTTCGGCATCGACCCCACCATCGACGAACGGCTCCGTGAGGTCGATTACGGCCCGTTCGAGGGGCAACGCATCGCCGATCTGCCGCCGGAGGTGTGGAGTCGCTGGGTCACCGAACTGGACTACGCCCCCGACGGTGGTGAGACGCTGCAGTCGATGAGTGACCGCGTCGTCGACGCGCTGCGCGAGCTGGCCGAGGAGGCCACCGACCGGCACATCGTGGTGGTCACCCATGCCACGCCCGTCAAGGCTGCGATGGCCTGGGCGTTGGGAACGGACCTCGGCATCGCCACTCGCTGCTGGGTGGACCAGGCATCGGTGACGCGGATTCTCATCCGTGGCAATCGCCCCCTGCTGTCCGCGTTCAACCTGCTCCCGGGGTGACTTTTCACAAGCGCACGTTTGGTGCTTGCGCGCTCGTGCGAGGGGGCGCATGATCGGACCAACAAGGGAGGCGTTGCCACCCGCACAGGATGCGACTGGGACGCCAGAACCACAGAACGAAGGGGCACCCCGATAACCGGTGCCCCTCGTTCGCTGTCTGGGCAGCACTCCAAAGGCCACCCCTTGGGCGCGAAGAGTCCCGTTTCTGGGTCACTCCTCGCCCACGTGCGCGAGACCTCCCAGTTTCGGGACGTTCCGCGCCCAACCGGGGTGGGTCACAACGTGTGCGTGTGGTGAGTCGGCCTATAAGCGGGGTTTTGTCCGGCCGCTTTCGCGGCCTGGGTGACCATCCATCTGTGCGGCCTACCCGAGAGGTTCCGGCGAACCGGTGGGCGGGCCGCCCGTCCTCTCTGCTTGGCCTTGCTCCGAGTGGCGTGACCGAGCCGTACGAGTCGCCTCGCACGCTGGTGCGCTCTTACCGCACCGTTGCACCCTTACCTGTGACCGGCGAACCGGTCCATCGGCGGTCTCTCTCTGTTGCACCTTCGTCAGGTCGCCCCGACCTGGCTCTCGCCAGCACTCTGCCCTGTGGAGCCCCGACTTTCCTCGACGCGGTCGATGCCGCGCCGCGGCCACCCGGCCAACTCACCACACCGTGCAGTGTACGCGCCGTCGGCGCGTCGGCGCAGCCCCTGAACGACGGCGCAGCCCCTGAACGACGGCCGCAGCCCCTGAACTACGGGCGCAGCGCCTGAACGACGGCCGCAGCCCCTGAACGACGGCCTCAGCCCTCGGCGCAGGCGTCGAAGGGGTAGACGAACGAGTTCAGGCTCGGTGTCTCGAAGTTCAGCTTCAGCCGCACACCGTTCTCGTCGCCGGCACCACCGATGTAGATGGTGGGCGCCAACGAGCCGTACTGGCTCGGAATGGCGACCGGCAGCGGGATCTCGGTCTGGGGCGGGGCCGCGGGAGCCGTCGTGCCGCCGTCGTCGGGTGCTGCGATGTCCTGCGTGGTCTCCGTCGCCGCCACGGTCGTCGTGGTGGCGGCCGGGTTCGCGTTCTGCGCATCGGTCTGGGTGACGTATGCACCGGGATTGATCCGCAACGACACCAGCGCCGACTGACGAGCCGAGCGGGTGGCGAGGCGCATGGCCTCGGCCCGGAACGACGGCTCGGTGACCTGCGGCACGAGCGCCTGGCTGGTGGCCGCGGACAGCAGCTCGAGCGTGACGACCAGATTGATCATGTCGCGGGTGGCATCGTCGCTGGGCGGGATCTCCTTCGCGGTGTCGGTGGCGGCGGCGCCATCTTCCACGCGAGCGAAGATCGGGTCGAGGAACGCGCTGTCGAGGCGCGGGTTGCCGCAGGTCCACGCTTCGCCGCCGGCCTCCTGGGCCAACGCGTTGAACGACTCGGCCGCCTTGCGATGCTGGTCGAGGAAGCCCGACACGAGGTCGCTCTGGTCGCCGAGGTCGGGGAGCGTGGCGCTGGTGCCAGCCAGATTGCCGGCGTCGAGCATGCGCTGGTAGGCGTCGGCGATCGACCACTCGATCGACGCCGAAGTGCGGAGCAGGACCGAGTTGTCGACGATCGGGTCGAGCAGCGTGGGCTGCGTGGCACCGGTGCCGACGCGGCCCACTTCACCGGCCGACGAGGCGGGGTTGCCGCAGGCGGCGATGATGGCACCCGTGGCGACGGTGAGGCCACCGATGCGGAAGAAGCCTCGACGGTCGAACGACGCCGACACGATGGGGAGGTTGGTCTCGTTGCTCATGTGTGTCATCCGTTCCCCAGCAGCGAGGCTTCTTCGTTGTCGACCAGCAGTGCTGCTTCGTCGGTGACGCCGGCGAGGTCGCGCAGCACCGTGGAGTGACGCGCCTCGGCGGTGATGATGGACGCGACGAGCGATGCCCCGTTCAACCCCTGCAGCTTGGCCAGCACGTCGAGATAGCTGGCGACCAGCGAGCTCTCGAGCTCGGCGGCCTTCTTCAGGACGTCGGCGGTGCCGCCGCTGAAGTCGCTCTTCCATTGGTTGAACAGCGCTTCGTCACGCGTGCTCGGGGCGCTCTTGCCGAGCAGGCCGCTGAGCGAGTTGCCGTAGGCGAGGTGCGCCTGGCGCAGCGTCGTCATGACCGTGGCCTCTGCCTCGGTCCAACCGTCGACGGTCTGGATGGCCCGAACGTAGAGGCCCTGGGCGGTGAGCTCGATCTCGAGCGCTGCGGCCAGCAAGGTCGTGTCGTCCTCGGTGGGACGCTTCGGCGGCACGGTGCTGGTGGTGCTGGCGTCGCCGGTGGTGGAGGAGGTCGCAGCACTGGCGCGACCACCGAAGAACGGCAACAACGAGGCTGCGGCGCTGCCGACACCTGCAGCGATGCCGGCGGTGAGGAGGCCGCGGCGGGGAAGCCGCTGCTCGGCCTCGACGCCGGACTGCGTCGATTCGATTTCCACTCGGGGTGTTCCTTTCGAGACGTTCATCCCTAGCTTTCCCGGCCAGGGGTGAGCAGAGCAATTCTAGAAGTCCAGAGCCGACAGGTCGGGTATCCAACCGCGACTGCGTTCCACGGCCGTCGCCCACTGTTCGCGATCGAGACGCCCGGAGGGTTCGACCACTTCGCGCGGGGACCACGCGTCGGCGATGTCGTCGAACGAACTCCACACGCCCACCGCCAGCCCGGCCAGGTACGCGGCGCCGACAGTGGTGGCCTCGGTGTGGCGGGAGACCTCGACGGGTTTGCCGGTGGCATTGGCCAAGGCCTGCACGAACGTGGGGTTCTCGCTCATGCCGCCGTCGATGCGCAACGAGGGGACCGAGTGCCCGGCGTGGGCTTCAGCAGCGTCCACCAGGTCGGCACCGCGGTGCGCCACGCCCTCCAGGACGGCGCGCACCACCTGTGGACGACCGCTGCCGCGGGTGAGTCCGAGCAGCGTGCCACGAGCCCCGTAATCCCAGTGGGGGGTACCCAGACCCATGAGCGCGGGCACGTAGACGACGCCGTCGGTGGTGTCGCACTGGGCGGCCACCTCGTGGCTCTCGGCCGGCGTGGCGAGGACGCCCAGATCGCTGACGAGCCACTCGACGTTGGTGCCGGCAGACAGCATGATGGCTTCGGTGCCCCAGGTGAGGGCGCCGTCACGGCTCCAGGCCACGATGGGGAAGGTGCCGTCGGCGGTGCGGTTCCCACTCGCTGGCGCGGTCGGACCCGTGACCAGGTCGAGCATGCCGCCGGTGCCGAACGTGATCTTGGCCTGTCCGGGGCGCACGCAGCTCTGGCCCACGAGGCTGCCCTGCTGGTCGCCAACGAGGCAGGCGAGCACCGGTGAGCCGGGCAGTGCCGATGCCTCGCCGAGCACGCCGGAGGTGTCGACCAGGGCAGGCAACATCGTGAGCGGCACGTTCAGCGTGGCGCAGACCGATTCGGACCAGCCGCTGGCGTCGGGGAGCAGCAACCCGGTGACCGCGGCGTTCGAGTGATCGGTGGCGTGGATCGTGCCCCTGCTGAGCACCCCGGCGACCCACGTGTCGACGGTGCCGAAGCACAGGTCGCGCTCGCGGCCGGGGTCCAGGTTGTTCAGCAGCCAGGCCACCTTGGTGGCCGACTGGTTCGGTGCCAGCGCCAGGCCGTGCTCGGCCTTCGCCATGATGCAGTCGATGACCGTGCGCAGATCCTGCCAGCCGATGCCGGCGCCGACGGGTTCGCCCGTCGCCCGGTCCCACACGACGGTGCTGGCCCGCTGTGCGGTGACGCCGACGGCGAGCACCGGGCCGGAATCGGCCAATGCGGCGTTGGCGACGTCGAGGACGGCAGCGGCCATACCCGTGGCGTCGAATTCGACAAGACCGGGTGATGGCGACGACGGGGGGAACGCCCGATAGTGCAGCGATGCCACTTCGCCATCGGGTCGCATCACCGCAGCGCGCAACCCCGACGTGCCGACGTCGACGACCAGCACACTCATCCCGGTTCCCCTTCCTCGCTACCGCGAGCCTTGGCGCTGCTGGGAAGGATGCCCCGCTTGCGCATCACGCTGCCGAGTCCTCCACCCACCAGACCGGCGAAGAGTACTGCCGTGAACGTGAAGAAGACGCCCAACCAGTTGACGTCACCGCCACGCACGAGCTTGATGGTGACGAACACCGCCTGCGCCGCGAGATAGGTGCCGCCCGCACACAGCATCCCGTGCAGCAACGGGAGTCGGCGGTCCTGCATCCAGGCGGCGACGCCTGCGCCGAGGGTGAACCCAGCGAGCGCCAGCAGCGACAACAGCAGCGCCCACGGGTTGTCCTCGCTGCCGTCGGCCATGATCCGCGCGCCGATGGAGAACGGAACAGCGAACACGAGGGCGACCGACGCGCCCTGGCGCAGTGCCAGCTTGTCGACGCTCGACAGGGTGCTCACGCGGCACCTCCTCGATCGGTGTGCGCCGGCCAGGCGACCTCGCCGAACGGCGACGTCAGGCCGAGCTTGCCGGGATTGAGCACGCCGTGGGGGTCGAGCGCGTCCTTCACCGCCTGCAACACCGCGAGCGCGGGGCCGAGTGCCTCGCCCATGAAGCGCGACCGGTTCAGGCCGACACCGTGGTGATGTGACAGGTTGCCGCCGGCGGCGAGCACGGCGCGCGTGCCGGCGTCCCAGAGCGCGACGTAGGTTGCGTCGACGTCGTCCGGTGGCGGTGTGGCTGCGAACGTGAAGTACAAGCACGCACCATCCAGGTAACTGTGCGACAGGTGACAGGTGGCGGCGCGGGCGTGCGGCACTGCGAGCATCGCCGCGCGAACGTCGTCGAACACGCGAGGGAGTGCCGACCACGGCGCGGCGATCTCGAGCGTGTCGACCACGAAACCCTTGCGGGTCAGCGCCTGCAGCGCGCTGGTGTCGTTGCGGTGCTGCATCCACTTGCCGACGAGGTCGGCGCCGAGGTCGCGGGCGGATGCGCACTCCTCGTCGACGATCTGCATGGTGACATCGACCAGGGCGGTGTCACCCTCGTCGAGCGCGAGCAGCACGCAGTACGTGCCGTCGCCGCCCTGGCCACGTTGGCTCTCGGGCGCGTCGTACAGCCGCAGGACCGCCGGGGTGGCGCCGCGGCGCAGAATGCGCCGACAGGCCTCGAGCCCTTCTTCGAACGTGGCGAACGCGTACGCGGCTCGGCGTTCGGCTGCGGGTACCGGGTGCGTTCGCAGCAGCACCGACGTGACGACGCCGAGCGTGCCCTCGCTGCCGACGAACATCTGCGTCAGGTCCGGGCCCTGCGCGCCGGCGGGGAACCCGCCCGTGCGGACGACGGCACCGTCGGCCATCACGACCTCCAGGCCGGCGACCATGTCCTCGATCTTGCCGTAGCGGGTGCTGTACTGACCCGCGCCGCGGTGACCCACCCAGCCGCCGACAGTCGCGATGTCGAAGCTCTGTGGGAAGTGGCCGACGGTGAGGGAGTGCTGCTCGCGCAACTCGCGCTCGAGGTCGGGTCCGAACGTGCCGGCCAGTACTTCGACCAGACCGGACACGGCATCGACCGACAGGACTCCCTGCAACCCGGTGAGGTCCAGCAGGACCCCGCCGAATGCGGGGACGGTGCCGCCGACCACGCTGCTGCGGCCGCCCGCCGGGGTGACCGGAACACGTGCCTCGTTGCAGATGCGGAGCACAGCGGCGACCTGGGAGCGATCGGTCGGCCGTGCCACGACCGCCGCACGCTGCAGGACCTGACCGCGGAGCGCCCAGTGCATGGCCAACGGCCACCAGTCGCGGCTGGCGTCGGCCACCGGCGCCAGGTCGGTGACGACAGGGCAGGCCTGGCGCAGCGCGTCGAGCACCTCAGGGGCGAGTGGATTCGGGCTCGGCAACCGCCCATCGGTGCCGAGCAGTTCGATGGGTTGGGTGGGCTCGGTCATGCGATGTTGGTCCCTGCGATTGCCGTGGCGGTCTGCTGGGCCGCCGCTTCCTCGTGTGCGCACGAGGCGAGGAAGTCGGCGAGTTGGCGTTTCGTCTCGTCGTCGTCCCAGCCGAGTTCGGTCGCCATCAGTGCGGCCACGGCCGGCGCGGCGGCGACGGTGGCGTCGCGATCGAACAGGCGCACGCGGGTGCGGCGACTCAAGACGTCGTCGATCGTGCCGGCCATCTCGTGGCGCACCGCGTAGACGGCCTCGGCGCGCAGATGGGGTTGGCCGGCGACGAGCGGTTCGCCGAGCGCCGGATCCGCCGCGACCAGGGCGTGAAGGTCGTCGGAGAGCGTGCCATAGCGGTTGGCCAGATGCGAGGTCGCCGAGCCGTCGAGGTCGGGACGGCGGCCCGCACCGAGCAGCCGCAGCCGCTTCGTTCGGCATCGGGCCGACCGGCCCAGCCGTTCCAGCGCAGCGTCGACCGTGTCCTGTGCCATCTCGCGGTAGGTCGTCAACTTCCCGCCGGTGATGGTGAGCACGCCGTTCGGCGATCGGTGCAGCGCATGGTTGCGCGACAGATCCGCGGTACGCCCCGATTCGGCGGCCTTCACCAACGGTCGCAGCCCCGCCCACGTGCCGGTGATGTCGGACTCGGTGACGCCGGTGGTGAGCGACGCGTTGACCGCGCGCAGCACGTAGTCGATGTCGTCCTTGGTGCACTGTGGGTCGATGAGCGATCCGTCGTAGTCCGTGTCGGTCGTGCAGATGTAGGCGTGTTCGAACGTGCCGTCCGGTTTGCGCCCCCACGGCACCAGGAACAGGCTGCGGCGGTCCTTGGGGACGGGGATGACGACGGCGATGTCGCACCGCACCTTGTCCCACGGCACGGTGACGTGCACACCCTTGGCCGGCCGAATGGCGTCGGGATGCCTGCCCTCGTCGAGTTGGCGCACGTCGTCGGCCCACACGCCGGCAGCGTTCACGATGACGGCCGCACGCACGGCGAAGCGCCGGCCGTCGGCCTCGACGACGGCACCATTTGCCGTGCCGTCGGCGTCGTGGGTGAGTTCGACCACACCGCAGCGGTTCGCGACGACGGCTCCACGGTCCGCCGCGGTGCGGCACACGGTGAGCACCAGCCGCGCGTCGTCGACGGCGGCGTCGTAGTACAGGTAGGCCGAGGCCAGGCGCTCGCGATGCATGGTCGGCAGGTGGGCGAAGGCCCGGTCCTTCTTGAGGCGGCGGTGCAGCTTCCCGATGCGCCATCCTCCCGTCACGTCGTACATCCACATGGCCGAACCGAGAGCCCGGGCCACCTTCCGTGACACCACCCCGTCCTTGGTGAGGATGGGGATCATGAACGGCAGCACCGACACCAGGTGCGGTGCGTTCTTGAACAGGCGCTGCCGCTCGCGCAATGCCTGGTACACGAGCTTCACCTCGCCCTGCTGCAGATAGCGGAGCCCACCGTGCACCATCTTCGAGCTCTTCGAGGAGGTGCCGGCGGCGAAGTCGTCGCGCTCGACCAGGGCCACCTTCAGCCCGCGGCTCGCTGCGTCGAGCGCCACACCGGCGCCGGTGATTCCCGCGCCGACGACGAGGACGTCGAACGACTCGTGCTCGAGCCGCCGCAGGCTGGTGGCGCGATCGAACGCGAGGGTCGGGGCGG
>JANMFL010000475.1:0-16293 GCA_031377945.1 Acidimicrobiaceae bacterium
CTGCGGCACCTGCTCAGCATGACCAGCGGTCTGCCCACCGACGACCCGTGGGCCGATCGCCACCTGGACATGTCGATCGACGAGGTCGACGAGATCTACCGCGCCGGCGCCTTGTTCGCCTTCCAGCCCAACGATTCCTACGAGTACAGCAACCTCGGCTTCGCGATGATCGGCCGCTGCGTGCGGCGCGCCACCGGCCGCAGCGTGCAAGCGCACATCACCGAACGCTTCCTTCTGCCGCTCGGTCTGCACGACACGTCCTGGACGGAGCCCGAGCACGATCGCTGGGCACGACCGTTCCGATGGCAGGACGGCGCGCACGTGACCGACGAACCGCACCCCATCGGCGACGGCGAGATCGCGCCGATGGGCGGCCTGTGGACCACGGTTCACGATCTGGCGCAGTGGGTGTCGTGGCTCGACTCGGCCAACTCGACGCCCTACCAGCCCGATGCGGTCGGCCTGTCGGCGTCGTCGCGTCGCGAGATGCAGCGGTGGCACACCTACATCGGCGTGAGCGACGTGGCCGGCGGGCGCTTCCCCAGCGGTTACGGCTTCGGCCTGCGAATGCTGGACCACACCGACCTCGGCCCGGTGGTCGCCCATTCGGGCGGGGTGCCCGGATACGGCAGCAACATGCGGTGGGTCGGCGGGAGCGGGGTCGGCGCGATCGCGCTCGCCAACACCACGTACGCACCCATGGGCGGGCTCACCCTGCAGATGCTGCAGGCCGTCCACGAGCTCGAGGGCGTCGTCCGCCCGGCGCGCCCGGTGTCGCCGGAGCTGGCGCACACTGCCCGACGGCTGCTGGCGTTGTTGCACCACTGGGACGACGCCGTCGCGGACGAGCTGTTCTGCGACAACGTCGCCCTCGACGAGTCGTACGCCCGCCGGCGCGACGAGATCGGCCGCGTCATGGAGGTGCACGGCCCGCTCGAACTGCTCGCCATCCACCCCGAGTCCGCCACCAGCGGCGATCTGGAAGTGCGCGGCAGCGGGGAGGGCTTCCGCATCCGCATCGAGCTCGGCCCGATGCTCCCGCCCCTGGTCCAGGCGTACTACTTCCCCGACTGAACCCGATTCCAAAGGTTCTTCACAGGTCGCCCACAGGTCGCCCGAAGGTCGTCCTCAGGCGACCCCAAGGCCGGTCCGTCATCGTGCGTGGAATCAACCACAGCAGGGAGGCTGGACCATGTACCGATTCGGGCGGAAATCGAATCAGGCACCGGAGGGACGTCGCGCCACACGCGGCCGTCGACTCCTGGCAATCTCATTGGCGGTGGCGACCACGATTCCGTTGGTCGCCCCGTTCGACGTGGGCCAGGCAGCGGCCCCCGTGGGCCAGGGCTTCGAGGTGAACGCCTCGGACCTTCGCTTCATCCTGCAGCAGATCAAGATCGCCGAGCACCACGTGGCCAACACCACCGGTGCGACCGGTCCCTGCGGCGCGCTCGTCGGACCCGGCCAGAACCAGATCCCCGAGGGCGGCGTCGGCGTGACGTTGCCGTGGGGTCTGCGCACCGTCGACGGCAGTTGCAACAACATCGCACTGCCCAATCAGTCCGAGTTCGGCACCGCCGACAACACCTTCCCGCGTATCGCGCCCGCCGAGTTCCGGCCGGGCTATGCGCCCACCGGGCCGAACGTGCCGCCCCTCGTCGACAACGAGCCGCGCATGATCAGCAACCTGATCGTCGATCAGTCGCTCAACAACCCGGCGGCCGTCGAGGCCGCCGGCGGCATCGACAGCGCCGATGTCGACGGCAACCTGTTCATCCCCAACGTCGCACCCGACACGGGCCTCTCGGCGCCGTACAACTCGTGGTTCACCATCTTCGGGCAGTTCTTCGACCACGGTCTCGACCTGGTCAACAAGGGTGGCGCCGGCATCGTGCGGATCAACCTTCCGCCGGGCGACCCGCTCGCCGCCGAGGCGCAGATCGACTCGATGTTCCTCACCCGTGCCACGCACACCAACGGCGAGGCCAACAACCAGACGTCGTCGTGGGTGGACCAGAGCCAGACCTATGCGTCGCACCCGTCGCACCAGGTGTTCCTGCGTGAGTACACGCTGGTGGCCGGCAAGCCCGTCGCCACTGGCCGCCTCATCGAAGGCGCCAACGGCGGCATGGGCACCTGGGCCCGCGTCAAGCAGCAGGCCCGTGAGGTGCTCGGCATCGAACTGGCCGACACGAACGTCACCAACGTGCCGCTGCTCGCCACCGACCCGTATGGCAACTTCATGCCGGGCCCGAACGGCTTCCCGCAGATCGTCCTCAACGACAACGTCACCCTCCTCGAGGGTTTCCTGCCCGCCGACGCAGCGTCCCCCGCGGCATCCGTCGCCGGCGCCGCCAAGACCGGCCACGCGTTCCTCGACGACATCGCCCACCACGCGGCACCGAAGGCCCAGAAGGACGCCGACACCCTCGCCGACCCCGGCGCGGGCAGCCCCGACCCGACCAGCCCGTACGAGGACGACGGCCTCAGCGCCACCTACGACGACGAGATGCTCGACGCCCACTTCACCGCCGGTGACGGTCGCCTCAACGAGAACATCGCCCTCACGGCCGTCCACCACGTCTTCCACAGCGAGCACAACCGCCTCGCCGAGGAGATCGACGTCATGCTCCACGATCCCGCCCTCTTCACCGAGGCCGAGCTCGCCGAATGGACCACGTTGAACGTCGACAGCCGCTTCGACTACGCCGAGCGCCTCTTCCAGGCGGCACGCTTCGTCACCGAGATGCAGTACCAGCACCTCGCGTTCGAGGAGTTCGCCCGCAAGGTGCAGCCGATGGTGAACCTGTTCGGCGAGGGTGGCACCGGCTACCACACCGACATCGACCCGCGGATCACCGCCGAGTTCGCCCACGCGGTCTACCGCTTCGGCCACTCGATGCTGACCGAGACCGTCGACCGCACCACAGCCAACGGCGCGCAGGACCCCATCCCCTTGCTGGACGCGTTCCTGAACCCGCCGGCCTACTTCGAGAACACCGCCGATCCGGCCGCTGCGGCGGGTGAGATCGTGATGGGCATGACCCGTCAGGTGGGCAACGAGCTCGACGAGTTCGTCACCGAAGCGCTGCGCAACGACCTCGTCGGCCTGCCGCTCGACCTCGCTGCGCTGAACATCGCCCGAGGCCGTGAGACCGGCATCCCCAGCCTGAACTCGTTCCGGCGCACCGTGTTCGCCATCTCCGGCGACAGCGGCCTCGCGCCCTACTCGAGCTGGATCGACCTGGGCTACTCGCTGCGCCATGGCGAGACGTCGCTGAAGAACTTCGTGGCCGCCTACGGCGCACACCCGACCATCACCGCCCAGACGACGGCCACCGGCAAGCGCAATGCTGCCACTGCGCTGTTCACGCTGGCGGCGGCGGTCGACCCCATCGCTCCGACCGCCCCCGGAGCGGCACCCATCGCACCGACGGCACCGACCGCACCGGTCGCGCCCGCTGTCGATGCGCCCCAGGAGGAGCTCGATGCCTACGCAACCGCGCTCGCCGTGTACGACGCCGCGTTGGCGCAATACCAGCTCGACGAGGCCGCCTACCAGGCAGCTCTCGCCGCTCACACCGCGGCCGTGGCCACGTACAACAGCGACCTGGCCAACAACGCGCAGTTCCTCGTCAACCGTCAGGATGCGATCGACTTCCTCAACTCCGCGGGCCCCTGGAGCAGCACCGCAGCAGGTGTGACCACCACCGGTGTCGACAGCATCGACCTGTGGATGGGTGGCCTCGCCGAGCGCCAGCAGGTGTTCGGTGGCCTTCTCGGCTCGACGTTCAACTACGTCTTCGAGAAGCAGATGGAGAACCTGCAGGACGGTGACCGCTTCTACTACCTGTCGCGCACCGCCGGCCTGAACCTGCTCACCCAGCTCGAGGGCAACTCGTTCGCCGAACTGACCATGCGCAACACGTCGGCCAGGGGTCTCCCCGCCGACTCGTTCGCCCGACCGGCGTTCGTGTTCGACCTCGGTGCACAGAACCCCACCGGTCCCATCGTCGACGACCCGATCACCGCCTACGCCGAGAACGGTCCGGGCATGCTCGTCCGTGAGCCGAACGGCACCATCCGCTACACCGGCGTCGAGCACGTCGTGTTCAACGGCACCGTCGGCAAGGACAGGGCGCGGGCCAGCGAGGGCGACGACACGTTCCGCGGCAATGAGGACAACGACGTCTACGAGGGTGGAGACGGCAACGACCACATCGTCGGCGGAGTCGGAGACGACATCCTGTCCGACCTCTTCGGCGACGAAATGATCAAGGGTGGCCCCGGCAACGACACCATCTCGTCCGGTCGCGGCTTCGGCGGCGATCTGAACTTCGGCGGGGACGGCAACGACTTCATCATCGGCGGCAACGACATGACCGAGTCGTTCGGTGGTGCCGGCAATGACTTCATCTTCGCCGGCGACGCCGAGGACACCGTGTTCGGCGACGAGGGCGACGACTGGATCGAGGGCGGCAAGGGCCCCTTCGCCCTGTTGCAGGGTGACAGCGGCGCACCGTTCCAGGACGACCCCAACGAGCCGGGTCACGACGTGATCTTCGGTTGGGGCGGCGAGCAGGACTACGACGCCGAAGGTGGCGACGACATCATGTTCGCCGGTCCTGGCATCCAGCGTGCCGAGGGCATGCTCGGCTTCGACTGGGTCACGCATCGCAGCGACCCGGTGCCCGGCAACTCGGACATGAGCTTCTCGGCACTGCTGCCGCCGGCCGTCGACGTCAACCGCGACCGCTTCGACCTCGTCGAAGCACTGTCCGGCTGGCAATACGCCGACGTCCTTCGTGGTAACGACGCCGACGCCGGCACCATGGTCGGCCACGAGCTGAACGCCGGGGGCATCGCCCGCATCCTCGGCCTGTCCGACCTCGTCGGTTCGACCGGCTTCACCGGTGGCAACATCATCCTCGGCGGTGCCGGCAGCGACCTGATCGAGGGTCGTGGCGGCGACGACGTGATCGACGGTGACCGTTGGCTCGACGCACAACTCCGTGTGCCGAACGTGGCCACCGCCGACCCGAGCGACACCAAGCTGGTCGACAACCTTCCGGCGCTGCGCGCCGACGTGCTCGCCGGCCGGATCAACCCCGGCCAGATCGTCATCGAGCGGGCCATCAAGACCGCCACCGACGGCGCCGTCGACACCGCCCTGTTCGCAGGGTCGATCAACGAGTACGACGTGACCGGCGATCTCGACTCGGGCATCATCACGGTGGCGCACGTCGGCGGGCTCGCCAACGAAGGCACCGACACGCTGCGCAACATCGAGCGGCTGCAGTTCCTCGACGGAGTGATCCTCGGCGGTCAGCTGCTGAACCACCCGGCGACGGGCACGGTCACCATCACCGGCATCGCCGAGGAGAACCGGACCCTCACCGCAACGGCGAACGTCACCGACGTCGAGGGCATCAAGCCGGGCACCCTCGTCATCGAATGGCAGATCGACGTCGCTGGCGAGTTCGGGTTGTTCCCGGACTGGCAGTCGATCGGCGTCCAGGGCACCACTCTGCTGCTGAGCGATGCCCAGGTGGGCTTCCCGGTTCGGGCCGTGGCGACGTTCCTGGACAACTTCGACGTCAACGAGCAGGTCGTGAGCCTCGGCACGCTGCCGGTGGCGAACGTCAACGACGCCCCCACAGGCGCGGCGACGATCAGCACCCTGACCCCGCTCGCCACCGTGGCGATGAGCGTCGACACCACCACCATCCAGGACGAGGACGGCCTGGGTACCTTCACCATCCGCTGGTTCGCCAACGGCACCCAGGTGGGCACGGGCGCACAGTTCACGCCCGGCCTCGCCCTCGCCGACCAGACCCTGCAGGTGATCGTCAGCTGGACGGACGGCCACGGCACGATGGAGAGCATCTCGTCGGCGGTCACTTCCGCCGTCACGGTGCCGCCGCTGCCGAACCTCGTGCTCGACACCACGAGCATCGACTTCGGCACCCGGGCCATCGGCTCGGTCACGCCGCCACGCACCGTCACCGTGACGAACACCGGCACGGCGCCGCTGATCGTCTCGGCGGCCACGGTCAGCGGTGGCGGTGCAGCTGCGTACGTTCCCGACGCAGGCTGCATCGTCCCGCTGGCTCCGGGAGCCTTCTGCACCATCGGCATCACCCTGTCGACCGCAGGCCCGGTGGGCACCAGGGCGGCGACGTTGACGATCAGCAGCAACGACCTCGACGGTGATGCCCTCGTGGCCCTCGCTGCCGTGCTGTCGAACAACGTGGCCCCCACCGGCGTGCTGGTGGTCGACGACGTCACCCCGATCGAGACCCAGACGCTCACCGCGTCGCCGGCCGCGATCGGTGACGCCAACGGCCTCACCGGAGCGACGTTCTCGTTCCGCTGGCAGCAGAACGGCCTCGGTGGTGGCGGCGCATTCACCGACATCCCGGGCGCGACCTCGGCGCAGCTGACCGTCGGTCAGGACCAGGTGAACCGGCGACTGCGAGTCGTCACCACCTTCACCGACGATCACGGCACGGTCGAGCAGTCGACCTCTGCGGCCACCGGCCTGGTGGGTGACGTGTTCGTCGGCACCGGTGCCGCCGAGACCTTCATCGGAACGTCGGTGGCCGACATCGCCAGCGGCGGCGGCGGAACGGACACGCTGAACGGAAACGCCGGCGACGACACGCTGTCGGGTGATGCCGGCAACGACATCGTCAACGGCGACGGGGGCAACGACCTCATCCGCTTCGGTGTCGCTGACGGTTTCGACGCCGTCAACGGCGGTGGTGGCACCGACACCATCGCCGCAACCGCCAACGGCTCGATCATCGGACTCCGCTCGATCGGCGGTGTCGAGCAGATCATCAGCGGCGGCTTCGCCAACGTGACCATCTTCGGCACCACCGGCGCCGAGAGCCTCAACTTCGGTGGGGTGACATTGGTGGGCATCGCGTCGATCAACGGCGGTGGCGGCAACGACGCACTGTCGGGCTCGGCAGCGGCGGACGACATCCGCGGCGGCACGGGCAACGACACGCTGAACGGCAACGGCGGCATCGACACCATCCGTGGTGGCGGTGGCACCGACACGATCACCCCGGGCGCCGGCAACGACATCGTGGTGCTCGAGGTCGGCGACGGCACCAACACGGTGAACGGCTTCGACAGCAACCCCACGGGCGGTCAGGACCGCCTCGACGTGCGGGCGTTGGGCGTCACGGCGGCCAACTTCAACGCCACGGTGGTCCGTACCCAGGTGGGCGGCAACACCCGCATCACCATCGGTTCCGTCGTGATCATCCTCACCGGGGTGAACGTCGGCACCATCTCGGCGACGGACTTCGTCGTCTGACGACGTCGACCAGCAGTCCTGCTCGGTCAGCGTCCGGCCGGCCCCTTCTTCCGCCGAAGGGGCCGGCTGGACGCGTACGAGGTTTCATCTGGGCTTCGGCTGCGCCACGATGGTGCAGATGATGCTGCGGGAGAAGCACGATCCACCCTCCGTCGAGGGCGATCCGGATGCCGAGTACGTCGACCTGAGCGCCGGGAACCCCACCTCCACCCTCACCCGCGTGGTCGGTGCGGTGTGGGTGCTCAGCCTGCTCGTGGTCATCGGCGTCGGCATCAGCCACGTGGCGATCATGCGACGCGAACTTCGCCAGCACGAGATCCAGCGAGCGGTCGACGACGTGCGCGACCGCGTCGACCTGGTGCTCGAACACTCGGTGCCTCAGGCCCTCGTCGACGGCGACCCGGCGGCGATCGAAGCCTTCGACGCCATCATCCGCGAGCACATCGTCCGGCCGACCACCGCCGGGCTTGCCCTGTGGTCACCCGACGGTCGCATCATCTATGCGCTCGACTCCCGATTCACGGGCACCCAGCACGCCCTCCCCGACGGCGCGCGGCGGGCGCTCGACACGCAACAGGTCGTCGCCGGCCTCCGCGACAGCGAGGTGAGCGACGCGGAGATCGGGTGGGCGGCGAGCTCCGCCATCGAGGTGTACGCGCCGATGACGAACGCCGCTGGCTCGCCGTTCGTGTGGGAGGTCGGCCTGCGCCGCGACCGAGTCACCGAACAGTCGAGCCGCCTCGTGCTCACCCTGGCGCTGCTGACGGCACTGGGGACGGCACTCCTGTTGAGCATCCAGGGTCTCCTCGCCCGCAACCTCGTTCGCCGACACGACCGCGAGCAGTCCTACCGTCGCTGGCTCACCCAACGTGTCAGCGAGGTGGCGACGGTCGAGCGGCGACAGATCGCCGCGGATCTGCACGACGGTGTGGTGCAGGACCTCACCGGCATCGCGCTCGATCTCGAGATCCCGGTCGACAACCCGAAGCACGCGCCACCGCTCGCCTCCAATGAACGCAGCGCACTCGCCACACGCATCCGTTCCGCCGTCACCGTGCTGCGCGGCCAGGCTGCCGAGCTGCACCCCACGGCGTCGTCGGCGATGGAGGTCGAGCGGAGCTTGCGCGACATGTTGGAGAGGGTCCCGGCACACATCGCGACCGCACTCACGGTCGGGCCCGGCGCCGAAGTCGCACCGGCCTACCGATGGCTCGTGTTCCGTGTGGCCCAGGAGTCGCTGCGCAACGTCGTGCAGCACTCGCGAGCGACGAAGGTGGTCGTGGCGATGCGCCGCACCGAGTCGGGTACAGTCATCACGATCGACGACGACGGCATCGGCTTCTCTCCCGAGATCGACCCCGTCGAGCCCGGCCACATGGGACTGTCGCTGCTCAGCGACATGGCCACTGCGGCCGGTGCCACCGTTTCCATCCGTTCGGCCCCCGGGAAGGGCACGACCATTCGCCTGGAGGTTCCTTCATGATCCGAGTCATCGTGGTCGACGATCACCCCGTCGTGTGCGCCGGGATGGCGCGACTCATCTCGAACGAGGACGACATCGAGGTGGTGGCCACGGCACTCGACGGCGAGAAGGCCATCGCGCTCGACATGGAGCTGACACCCGACGTGGTGCTCATGGACCTGTCCATGCAGCCGGTCGACGGTGTGGAGGCGACCCGGCGCATCAAGGCGGCACGTCCCGAGTCGAACGTGCTCATCCTGGCGGCCACCGCGGATCCACCGCACGTGTTGGCGGCCATCGACGCCGGAGCGCTGGGCTTCCTGCTGAAGGACGGCGACCCGGCGCTCATCGCCGCGGGCATTCGCTCGGCCGCCCGCGGCGAGTCTCCGATCGATCCCCGACTGGCCGCCACGTTGGTGCGCGATCGCCACTCGCGCCGCGCCGGCGTGAAGCTCACCGATCGCGAAGCCGAGGTGTTGAAGCTGGCGGCACGCGGACTGTTGAACAAGCAGATCGCACGTGAGTTGGGCATCGGCGAGAAAACGGTCAAGGCGCACCTCGGCCGCGTCTACGAGCGCATCGGGGTGACCAACCGCGCCGACGCCGTCGCCTGGGCGGTGGACGCTGAATTGGCCGACCCCAAGGTGGCCGCGGTGGCCGGCGAACCCGACTGAGGTCCTCGGACGGGTCGTAGGACTGGAAATACCTGCCGACTCGCACAGGAACCGCCTTGACGGCCCGCTCACCTGCAATGACGCGGGAAGGTGCCACAATCCGTGGACGGCCACCACCACCCGTGACCGGCCGAGTTGCTACGGTGAACACATTTGAGGGTGAGGGTCCTAGGACGTCACTACGACCATCGGACGAGGACTTTCGTCCCCGATCGGCGCGTGCTTGAATCCGCTCCACGGGGCATCGGCCTTGGGCCGACGTCGTCGGTCCGGGAACGACGGGAGCCGATGCCCATGAAAGGTACGGCGATGCGCATCACACTGTTCGGGCCCCTCCAGGTGCACCACGGCGAGCGGCGACTGCGAGGCAGCCACCTCGGCGGCGCCAAGCCGCGCAGCCTGCTCGAACTGTTGCTGCTGGCGCGAGGGCGCACGGTGACCAAGGAGCGCCTCGCCGACGCGCTGTGGAGCACCGCTCCGCCGCGCGACACGGCGAGCACCCTCGAGCACTACGTGTGCGTCCTGCGGCGTCGCCTGTTCGACGACCAGGCGACCGCCCGCCGTGTCCTCGCCACCGAAACCGGCGCGTATCGCTTCGACACTTCGATGGTCGAGCTCGACGTCGACGTGTTCGACCGCCTCACCCGACAGGCCGAGATCGTCGACGCCGACCGGGCGCGGCTGATGCTCACACAGGCCGTCGATCTGGTCCAGGGCGACCTGCTCGACGACGCCCCGTACGCTGCGTGGGCAGCCGACGAACGCGAGCGGTATCGCGCCGGCGTGGCCCGCGCCCATCTCTGGCTGGCGCGGGACTGCATGGTCCTGCGCAACTTCGGCGGCAGCGTGCGCCACGCCGAGGCGTCGCTTCGCGTCGCGCCCTACTCGGAGGAGGCCTACCGCACCCTCATGGTGGCCGACCACGCGCTCGGCCACTCCGACCTCGCCCGCAGCGCCCACCTGCGCTGCCGTCAGACGCTGGCCGACCACCTCGGCGTGGACCCGACGAGCGAGACCGAGGCGGTCGGTGCGGCCATCGATTGCGGCACGCCCGCCCTCGATCTGGTCGACGCCTTCGTCAACCGCTCGATCGGTGGCGTGCTCGCTGCCGCCTGAGTCGCGCGAAAGAAAAGGGGCCAGCGGGTCCCGTCAGAGCGTGCGCGCAATGCGCTCACCGATCATCACTGCCGGCATGTTCGTGTTGGCCCGGGTGATCTTCGGCATCAGACTCGCATCGGCCACGATCACGCCGGGCACACCGCGCACACGGCCGTCGGAATCGCACACCGCCATGGGCCCGTCGCCCATCGCACACGTCCCCACCGGGTGGTAGTAGTGCGCGACGGTGTCGAAGATGGCCGCATCGGTGCTCATGTCGGTGATCCGCTCCCCCAACACCTCGGCGAGCGGCGACTGCGACAGCAACTGCTCGGCGAGCACGAGACCGTCTCGCAGCACGGCGAGGTCGTGACCGGCCGGATCGCTGAGGTAACCGTGATCGAGATGCGGATGTGCCGCAGGGTCGGGCGACGTGAGATGCACGATGCCGCGGCTGTGCACGTCGACGCACGAGACCTCGATGTGCACCCGGCCGTACAGCACGCTGGTCTGATCGCTGGCGCACACCGGGAACAGGTGCAGGTCGTAGCGGCCATCGCCGGACTGGCCGGAGACGAACTTTCCGAGCGTCTGCTCCTCGGGAAGGAAACCGGTGGCCGCGACCTCGTCGAGCCATGCCTGCAATTGCGGTGTGACGGCCCGGTCGGCGTGCACCAGCGGGTGGTCGTGCAGGTTCGCTCCCACACCTGGGAGCTCGTGCCGAACGGCCACGCCGGCCGAACGCAGCACCGCTGGGTCGCCGATGCCCGAACGCTCGAGCACGAGCGGCGTGCCGTACGCGCCGCACGACAGGACGAGCGTGCCGGCCTCGACGAGCACCGGTTCACCGTGCCGAGCGGCGAACAGGCGGACGCCGCCGTCGCCGGTGTCGAATCGGTCCACCAATACCTGGTCGAGGATTCGCAACGATCCGCCGCGCACGGGGTCGATGTAGGCGAACGCCGCGTTCCAGCGCATGCCGCCGACGGCGTTCACGGTCTCGAGGCCGAAGGACGGTCCCGCGTCCAGATCGCACAGGTCGCTGGCGATCGGCCAGCCGAGTGCGGCGGCGGCATCGAGGCAACGGGCGTGGAAGGGGCCCGCCTCGTGGCGCTCGTAGGCGCGCACGCGCATCCGTTCCAGCACGACGTCGTACAGCGGCGCGACGTCGGCACCGGTCCAGCCCGGCAGCCCCCAGTCGTCGTACTCCTCTCGCTGGCCGACCGCTGCGATGGCGCCGTTGTGCGAGCTGCAGCCCCCCATGACGCGCGCCCGTTCGAACAGCCAGCGTCCCGACCCGTAACCCCAGTCGTGCGAGGTCGCGAGCATGCGCGCGCTCATCAGGTCGGCCGGCCAGCGGCCCGAGTCGGCGGGGCCGTAGTCGGGCCCCGCTTCCAGCAGGAGCACGTCGCGGCCCTGCTCGGCCAGGCGTCCGGCGACCGCGCAGCCGGCCGACCCGGCACCAACCACCACAACATCAGCGACCACGACATCGGCCACAACCACATCGGCCTGCAGGTGCGAACGGTTCATGTCGAATCTCCTCCGATGGCGAACGCGCCGATGTCGGTCGCGGGGTCGACCAGTTCGTCGACGATGTCGAAATGATGGCGTCCGGAGCGGACGAGTTCCGTGACCGACACCCCGGAGAGCCGCAGCCGGGCGGCATAGAGGTGGGACTGCGCGTGGAAGGCGTCGGTCTCGTTCTCGCCGACGGCGACGAGCACCCGGGGCGGACGGGCACCGTCGTGGCTCGGCACCGGCAACAGGGCCGGGCTGATCGCTGCGGCCGACGCGTCGTCGAGGCCGAGCGGATCGTTGACCGAGGTGTGCACCAGCGGGCGAAGGTCGTACACGCCGCTCAGCAGCGCCACACGGTCCACGGCGAGCGGCGGGGACGCGGCGAGGACGCTCATGGCCGCGAGGTGGGCTCCGGCAGAGTGGCCGGTCACGACGACCCGGTCGAACGGGCCCTCGGCCGCCACCGCGGCCAGGGCGTCGCGGCATTCGTGGATCATCGTGGGCAGGTCGGCGCCAGGGGCCAGCGTGTACTCGATGGCAGCGAACGACCACCCGAGCGCCAGCGCCGCTGGTGCCAGATACAGCGATGAGGCGGCGCTGAGGGCTTGCCAGTAGCCACCGTGGATGAACACCAGCAGCGGCGAACCCGGCCCCGCCGAGACGAATCGGGTGCCACCGGACAATCTGCCGACCTGCGCGCCGAGCGATGCGGCGGCGACCGCGCTGCGGGCCGCGTAGTCCTCGATGAAGGGTGCCGACGAGCCGCCGACCCTCGAACTGGGCGAGTACTCACGCTCGAGGTCCGTCACGAGGCCACTGTAGGTGGCGACGCGTAGGGCCTTTGGTCCCATCTCCAACGTGTCGCGCGCCCCTGCTGTGAGTTCGGACCCGCCGGTACCGTCGTCCACGTGTCCGTGAACCGTAAGCCCACATCCCGCCACCCTCTCGTTCTCACCGTCGCCCTCGTCGGCGTGCTCGCCGTCGGTGCGGCAGCGTGCTCGGAGGACCAGAACGACGCCGTCACCACCACCGTTGCGTCCACCGTTCCCACCGACTCGACCACGTCGACCACGGTCCCGCTGCCCTTGGGCGACATCATTGCCACGGCGCTCACCGGACACGTGTTCACCCAGTTGGCCGGCATGGTGGTCGACTCTGACCTGGTCGAGGCACTGCGCGGCGGCCCGTACACGGTCTTCGCCCCCACCGACTCGGCCTTCGACAAGGTGCCCGTTCCGGTCCTGCACGCCATCCAGGACAACGCCGACCTCGTGAAGTCGGTGCTGCTGCACCACGTCGTCGAGGGTTCCATCGCACCCGATGCGCTCGTTCCGGGTGAGCTGACCACGCTTGCCGGGACCACGCTGACCGTCACCAAGGTGGGCGACCAGGTCTTCGTCGACGGCAACCCCGTCGGCGCGGGGGTCGAGGCCACGAACGGCTACGTCTACGTGATGAGTGACGTGCTCGTGCCCGGCCAGGCGCTCGGTACCGTCGTCGACGTCGCCGTGGCATTGAAGGACGCCGGTTTCGGCACACTCGTGCAGGCCGTCACCGCGGCCGAGTTGGGCGACACCCTGTCGGGTGAGGGTCCGTTCACGGTCTTCGCCCCGGTCGATGCCGCCTTCGAAGCGCTCGACCCGGCCACCCTCGATGCCGCCCTCGCCGACCCGAGCGGCCTGCTCACCACCGTCCTCACCTACCACGTCGTCGCCGGCAAGGTCACCACCGACCAGTTCACCGACGGCGGCACGCTGAAGACCGTCCAGGGCGAGGATCTGACCACGACCCAGGACGAGAACGGCAACTGGTTGATCAACGGCAACCCGATCGCCGTGCAGAACATCCAGGCCAGCAACGGCGTCATCCATGCCATGGGTGCGGTCCTGCTGCCCCCGTCGCTCGGCTGAGCCGAACACCCCCACGCGGATCCCATGTCATCGGCGGGCCTTCGGGCCCGCCGATGCGCGTCTCGGCTCAGAACGCGAGCGCGTCCAGGGGCCCGGCGGAACCGACGGCGCGGATGAACCACTCGTAGCCGTACACACCTTCGAACGTCTCGACCGCCATCGTCAGCGTCTCGGAGCCGGGCGGGATCTGGCTGGTGTGCGCGGCCATCGCCGCCCGTTTCAGGACCGCCTGGCCGCGCACGTCGACGGTGACGGACACCTCCACCGTCGGCACGCCGAGCGGCGCTGCGTTCGTGCGCACCTCCATGCCGAGCAACGATTGGACCGCATGGCCGACGAGGTGGGTCTCGACGAAGTGGAGGTACTCGCGGTCCACGGTGACCTCGTAGACAGCGGCCGTCCCGGCGAGCGAGGCAGCGATTCGACCGACCCGGTGGACGGCCAGATGGTCGGGGTGTCCGTAGATGCCACCGACGTCGTACACGACCAGCGCGTCGGCGTGCTCCTCGTCCAACAGCTCGACGAGGCGCGCGGCGACCGCGTCGTGGTCCGACCGCGAGAACGAACCGACTCCAGCATCCCTGGCGTCCATGCCCGAGTCACCGAAGCCCAGGAACTCGACCCGAGCCACGCCCAACAGTCGACACGCGGCTCGTGCCTCGGCGACCCGGGTGCGGGCCAGCTCACTGTCGGGACCGGACGCACCGTTCGTCGCGAACACCACCACCACGCGCAGTCCCGCCGCGGCCAGTCGGGCGATCGTGCCACCCGTGAAGATGGCCTCGTCGTCGGGGTGCGCGTGCACGAACAGCACGGTGGGCCGACGGCCCCAACTGCTCAACTCGCTCGGTTCTTCAGTAAAGCCGACCATATTGGTCATGATTATAGCGGCGCCGTCCGGTCATCCACAATGTCGTGTGCACCGGATCTCCGAACTTCACGAGGTGGCCGAGCTGACAGGCTGGGTGACATGAGCGTTCGACTGTGGTCGGTGACCATCGATGCCCGAGACCATCAGGCCCTCGGGAGGTGGTGGGCCGAGACGCTGGGCTGGTCGGTGGTGGCCAGTGACGACGAGGACGCCTTCGTGCAGGCGGCCGACGGGTCATGGCCCGCGCTGCTCACCATTGCGGTGCACGAACCGCTAGTGGAAAAGAACCGGGTGCACCTCGACCTCACCAGCCAGTCGGCTGAACACCAGGAGGCACTGGTGGCAGCGCTCGAGGCACGTGGGGCCCAACGCCTGGACATCGGCCAGGGTGGCGAGGAGCCATGGGTGGTGCTGGCCGATCCCGAGGGACACGCCTTCTGCGTGCTGGAACCGCGCGAGGCCTACCTCGGACGCGGGCCGATCGCGTCGGTGACCTTGGACGCCGCCGACCCGGTCGCCCTGGGCACCTTCTACCGCGAAGCGCTCGCGCTGGCGATGGAGGTGCACCACGATGGCTGGGTCACCCTTCGTCGACGCGACGGTCAGTTGCCCGACCTCGACCTGTGCCCGAGCTGTGGCAAGCGGGGCACGTTCACCGACCCGCGCAACTTCAACCTGATGTTCAAGACGTTCGCCGGCCCGGTGGAGGGTTCGGGCGCCGAGGTCTACCTGCGGCCCGAGACGGCCCAGGGCATGTTCGTGAACTTCGCCAACGTGCTGAACACGACGCGCAAGAAGCCGCCGTTCGGCATCGCCCAGGTGGGCAAGAGCTTCCGCAACGAGATCACGCCCGGCAACTTCGTGTTCCGCACGCGCGAGTTCGAGCAGATGGAGCTCGAGTTCTTCGTCCCACCGGCCGAGGCCGACACCTGGTACCGCTACTGGTGCGAGCAACGTCTCGACTGGTACCGCACGCTCGGCATCCCCGACGAGCTGCTGCGCCTGCGCGCCCACGACCCCGACGAGCTGTCGCACTACTCGGCGGGTACCTCCGACGTGGAGTTCGCCTACCCGTGGGGCTGGGGCGAGCTGGAGGGCATCGCCAACCGCACCGACTACGACCTGACCCAGCACGCCAAGCACTCGGGCGAGAAGCTCGACTACTTCGACCAGGCCACCAACGAGCGGTACCGGCCGTTCGTGATCGAGCCGGCCGCCGGCGCCACCCGGGCGATGATGGCGTTCCTGATGGCCGCGTACGACGAGGACGTCGTCAACGACGAGCCGCGCACGTTGCTGCGGCTCCACCCGCGCCTGGCGCCGTACAAGGTGGCCGTGCTGCCGCTGTCGAAGAAGGACACGCTGACGCCGCTGGCCCGTGAGGTGTTCGCCACCCTCGCCGACCGCTACATGGTCGACTACGACGA
>JANMFL010000500.1:0-8909 GCA_031377945.1 Acidimicrobiaceae bacterium
CTTGCCGTCGGGTCCGGCCACGCCGTCGAACTGTGCCAACAGCTCGGATGCCTGAATGCGGTTCTCCCTCGCCGGGTCGGGAACGACGTGTTCGTTGGTGACCAGAACGGTCCGCCCCGCAAGCGACGGATGAAGGTCGTCGCCACGCATCGCGAACACGGTGCCCACGGAGAACGCACCGTTCATGAGCAGGTTGCCGACGGACCGTGCACGGTCGAGGCCTGACCGGTAGACCTCGACCGGAATGGGGAATTCGGTGCCGAACGTCCGCTCGTAGCCGTCCGGGGTTGCGGGCAGCAGCACCTCGCCGGCGCCGACGGCCAGTGACCGCTCGCCGAGCATCACCAGCAGGGGATCGCCCGCGTCGAGTTCCCAGATCTCGGTGAGCTGTCGCGACAGGCTGACGTACACGAAGGGGCTGGCATCGTGAGCCTCGAACAGCTGCGCGAGGAGTGGCTGCAGCGTCGCCGCTTCTCCCCTGGCCAGCCGGAGTTCGAGCTCGGTGGCGATGCTCCACGCAGAACGCGGCAGGGGCGCCGTGGTGGCGAGTGCGAGCAGCCGATCGGCATCGGGAATCGTCGTGCCGTCGATCGCGAGACCACGTCGGTTCGCTGTGGCTGCGAGCGCCACCGCGTTCACGCCGGCCCACAGCTCGTCGGCGCCGTGGCGGGACGCGTCGGAGTACGCAGCGATCGCTCCTGTCAATGCGTCGGCTAGTCCGGTGTCGACGAAATGGTCCTTGCGCATCCGGCCGAGGCGTGCGTACAGATGGCCCTTCGCTGCGATGGCCTCGGGCTCGTCGTGCGTGAGCAACTGGGTGATCACCCGCTCGGCCGTGTTGGTGGCACCGAGCTCGATCAGCGCTTGCACGACGTGGGGCCACAGCTGCCATGCCTGGGAGGGAGGCGCAACGCGAGCCGCACCGTCGGCGAGGCGCAGCATGGTGTCGAACCGGCGCGCCGCCATGAGGTCGACGGTCGCCTTCAGCGCCGCGGTCGCATCGCCGCTGCGGGCGGTCTCGCGGAGGAGGTCGTTCACCGCGGCGTCGAGTCGGGCGGCATTGCCGTCCTCGAGCGCGCTCCGCAGGTCGTCTCTCGTCGCATCGCCCGTCATTGCAGTTCGAACGTAGTGCATTCGTGAAGGGCTTCGATCCCGGTGGGCTACGTTGCCCACGATGCGGCGGTACTCGGCGTTCATCTCGTACAGCCATGCGATCGACGGCGACATTGCGCCTGCGCTCGAGTCCGCGCTGCAGCGTCTTGCGAGACCATGGAACGGCCGTCGGGCGATGGAGGTGTTCCTCGACAGCAACGACCTCTCCGCCTCCCCGCACCTGTGGAGCTCGATCGTGGTGTCGCTCGACGCGTCGGAGTGGTTCGTGTTGCTCGCCTCGCCGGGTTCAGCCGGATCGAAGTGGGTGGGCCAGGAGATCAGCCACTGGTTGAGCGACTCGGATCGTCATGAACGCTTCCTCATCGTGCTGACGTCGGGCCGAATGCAGTGGAGCGATGGTGACTTCACCGACGACAGCGACGCGGTGCACCCTGCGCTGCGCGGGCTGCTGAGCGAGGAACCGCACTACGTCGACATGACCCAGGTCGACCGGTCGATCGTGCTCGATCTGCGCAACCCGCTGTTCAAGGAACGCGTGGCCACGGTCGCGTCGGCGATCCGCGGCATCAGCGTGGGCGATCTGATCGGAGAGGACACGCGGCAGTTCCGTCTGGCTCGCCGGTTGCGCCGCATCGCCGTCGTCTCGCTCGCCGCGCTGACCGTGGGGGCCCTCGTCGCATCGGTTGTTGCATTCCAGCAACGAAGCGAGGCGATCGCGCAGACTGCTGCCGCGAAGCAGGCAACGGAGGCCGCCGAGAGCGCGAAGCGTGAGGCCGACGACAACGCAGCCCAGTCCCGCTCGCGCGAGCTCGCCGCGCTCGCGCTCAACACGATGGCGGAGGACCCGGTGGTGGCGATGCTCGTGGCCGTCGAGGCCAACTATCCGGGAGATGCTGAGGTGCCGATCGACGTGGTGGAAGCCCGGAACGCGCTCGGCGTGACGTCGCGCAACATCCAAGCGGCCACCCTGCTGAAGACGGGGCCACGGATCACGGCACCCACCACCGACATCCTGCGTGCCGACAGTCGCTTCATCGCGACCGCGAACACCGTGAACGGGACGATCGACGCTGCCGGCAACTGGGTCGCGCCGTCATGGTGGGATGCGACGACCGGTGCGGCGGTCGACTCGCCGGTGAGCAGCGACGAGGAGCGGAGGATGATGGAACCGTTCGGAAGGCTGTTCCAGAACGAGTCGGCGGCGTCGACCGTCCCGTTCACGATCGGGGCCACACCGGTGACCACGCCGTTCGACATCGACGTGGCGACCGATCTGCTCGTCGGGGTCGACGGCCCCACCCACTCGTTGATCGTCCAGACGTACGTCGGCGGCGAGGTGGTCGCGCGAATGCCCATGCCGCCCACGACCGGTCTGACATCGGTCGAGTTGCTCGGACCCGATCGCGTGGTGGGGGTGTCGGGGGAAGGTGATCTCTACGTGTGGCAGATCCGCCCCGGAGCGCTGGGACAGGTGAAGACCATGAGCCGGCAAGTGCAGGCATTGACCCCGATCGACGATCGCCACGTCCTCCTCGTCGGCGCGCCGTCCTCGATCGACCCATCGACCGGAGAACGAAGGGTCTTCTCAGACCTCACCACGATGGACATCGTCGACATCACCAAGGACGGCGACCGGATGTTCACCAAGTCGTTCGACACCAACACGCTGTTCTCGGCCGACGCCCTGCGGGTGTCGCCCGGTGGCGCCTACGTCGCGGTGGTCGAGTTCGCCGATCGCTTCAACTCGCCGGTCAGGATCTGGCGGCTGTCGACAGGCAGGCCGGTTGCGACACTCGATGCCGGCGTCGTGAACGACATCCGATGGGTCGACGACTCGACACTCGCCGTCGCATCGTCGCGTGGGGTGGAGCAGTTCCGTCTCAACCCACTGAGCGGGATCGTGGGCGGCTCGTTCGCGGCGCTGGCGAGTGCGGAGAACTCACCCGACGTGGCCGTTCGCACCGCCGTGGAATCGTTCCCCGATCCGGCCGACACCCAGTTCTGGACGCTGGATCATCGACCTGACCCGTCGGCACCGTCAATCCAGTCAGTCGACGACGGCCCCGTCGACGCGGCGACGCCCGGATCCGTCGCGATCAGCCCCGATGGGTCGACGATCGCCGGTCTGCTCCTCGAGATCCAGTCGGGGCAGCCGTTCCCGGTGCCGTTCGGCGTGGTCGTCGATGCTGCCGTCGGCGGCGAACGCCTCGCCGCGTTCCCGGGTGGCCGGGGAGTCGCGTTCGACTCGACCGGTGCATCGCTCGCCGTGGGAGTACCGAACGGAGTCCTCATCGTCGACACAGCGACGTTCGAGACGGTGAGGACCCTTCCCGTCGATGGGATGACACCGGAGCAGATCCTGTGGTTGGGCGATGACGGGCGACTGCTCGTGTCGGGCCGTGATCAGGGTCTGGGCATCACCGCGCAGACCCATGTCATCGATGCCGACGACGGAGCCGTGGTGGGGTCGTTGCGCGACGACGTGGTCACCTTCACGCTGTCGCGTGATGGCACGGTGCTGGCCGTCGCAGTCGCGGGCGGCGAGGTCGACCTGTTTCCCGTCGCCGAGGACGGAACCGTCGGAGAACTGCTCGGTGCGGTGGTGGCCGACCCGGCGGAAGTGACGGGACTGTCGTTCAACGCCAACGGGACATTGCTGGCGACGAGCGGGCCGTGGCGTTCGGTCATCTGGGACGTGAGGACTCGCGCTGCACCGCGGCCAATTCAGGTGTTGACAGACTTGCCAGCGTGGCAACCGGGCGACCCTGTCGAGTCCGACATCGTGGGTGTGTCCACGTCGTCGAAAGGGACGTGGGGGCTCGTGCTGTTCCGATCTGACGGACGCTCGATGATCCTGGCGGGTGGATCCGGCCTCGTGGAGTTGCCCGACTTCGATCCGGTGTCGGCGTGCGACCGGGCCACCCCGGCAGATCTGGCTGCGGTGGAATCGGTGCTGGGTCGGCCGAGTGCGTGCACCCGGGTGTCTGCGCTGCGGAGTTAGCGCGTCGGCCTACCCCTTCAAGCGGGCCACCACGTCGGCGAGCGCGACGTCGGACCGTTCGCCGGTGCGGCGATCCTTGACCTCGACCACGCCGTCGACCAGGCCGCGGCCCACGACCACGATGGTGGGCACGCCGACCAGTTCGGCGTCGTTGAACTTCACGCCCGGCGAGACGCCGACGCGGTCGTCGAACAGCACGCGCAGCCCGGCGGCCTCGCACTCGGCGGCGAGCAGCTCGGCAGCAGGCAACTGCGGGTCGGTGGCCTTGCCGGTGGCGACGATGTGCACATCGGCGGGTGCCACCTCGCTCGGCCACACCAGGCCCTTGTCGTCGCAGTTCAGCTCGGCGATGGCCGCCATCGCGCGCGACACGCCGATGCCGTACGAACCCATGGTGACGGTGCGGGTCTTGCCGTGCTCGTCGAGCACGGTGAGGCCGAGTGCCTCGGCGTACTTCCGGCCGAGCTGGAAGATGTGGCCGATCTCGATGCCCCGGGCGATCTCGAGCGGGTTGCTGCACACGGGGCAGGGGTCGCCCCCGTGCACTTCGGCGGCCTCGATGGTGCCGTCGGCGACGAAGTCGCGGCCGGCGACGAGGTGCATGACGTGCTTGCCCGGCGCGTCGGCGCCGGTGACCCAGGCCGTCCCGTCGACGATGCGCGGATCGACGAGGAAACGAATGCCGGCGGGCTTGTCCTCACCGAGCGCCCCCGGTCCGATGTAGCCCTTGGCCAGGTGCGGGTTGGCGGCGAAATCGGCCTCGCTGAACGGCTCGATCTCGGCGGGTGCCACCTGGGCCTCGAGCCGCTTCATGTCCACCTCGCGGTCGCCGGGCACGCCGATGGCGAGCGCCGTGACCGTGCCGTCGGGGTACTTCAGCTTCACGACCAGGTTCTTCAACGTGTCGGCCGCGGTCCACTCGCCGGCGGTGCGCCGAAGGTCGTCACGGGCGTTGAACAGGTCGACGAGCGTCTGGATCGTGGGGGTGTCGGGGGTGTCGACCACCTGGGCGGGGGGCAGGCCGTCGAACGCGACGGGGGTGGGCGGCGCGACCATGACGGCTTCGGTGTTCGCCGCGTAGTCGCACACCGTGCAGCGCACGTAGGTGTCCTCGCCGATGGCCATCGGCGCGAGGAACTCTTCGCTCTTCGAGCCGCCCATCGCGCCGCTCATCGCCGAGACGATGACGAACGGCATGCCGAGACGCTCGAACGTGCGCTGGTAGGCGACGCGGTGCTTGGCGTAGCTGGCGTCGAGCCCGGCGTCGTCGATGTCGAAGCTGTAGCTGTCCTTCATCGTGAACTCGCGACCGCGGAGCAGGCCGGCGCGCGGTCGGGCCTCGTCGCGGAACTTGTTCTGGATCTGGTAGATCACCAGGGGGAGGTCCTTGTAGCTGCTGTACAGGTCCTTCACCAGCAGGGTGAACATCTCCTCGTGGGTGGGGGCCAGCAGCATGTCGGCGCCGCGGCGGTCCTTGAGGCGGAACAGGTTGTCGCCGTAGTCGGTCCAGCGTCCGCTCGCCTCGTAGGGCTCGCGGGGGAGCAGGGCCGGGAAATGGACCTCCTGGAACCCCTCGCGGTCCATCTCCTCGCGGATGACCCGCTCGACGTTGCGGAACACGATCCAGCCGAGCGGCAGCCAGGTGAACGCGCCCGGCGCCGCACGGCGGATGTAGCCAGCCCGCACCAGCAGGCGGTGGCTCGCCACCTCGGCATCGGCGGGATCCTCACGCAATGTGCGCAGGAACAACGTCGACATTCGGAGCACGGAACACCTCTGACTGGAGATCGTGCCTGCGGAGCAGGCACAGGGCGAAACCGAACCTTACCGGTCGCCCGCTATGCTTGAGCCGTCTTTGAAGTTCTCGGAACCGAAGGCGTGGGCCCACAGGGTCCACGCCTTCTTCTCTGAAAGACCAGAGAAACGGTTCGAGACCGATCGATCGAGGAGGTGACGATGAGCGACAACAGCACCATGCAACGCGTCCGCGCGCTCGTCACGCCGATCATCGCCGACCTCAAGCTCGACCTCTACGACCTGGAGTTTCGCGGCGGCACCCTGCGTGTCACGATCGACACCCCGCCGGGCAGCGAGGGCGGTGTGAACCTCGAGAACATCGCCTTGGCGACCCGACTCATCTCACGTGAGTTCGATCACGAGGACCCGGTGCCCGGTCACTACACCCTCGAGGTCACCAGCCCCGGGCTCGAGCGCACCCTGCGCCTGCCCGCCCACTACCAGCGTGAGATCGGCAAGACCGTGGCCATCCGCCTGCGCGACACCACCAGCGACGCCCGTCGCGTGCAGGGTGTGTTGACCGCTGCGACGGACACCGAGTGCACCGTGCGCCAGGAAGAACCCGCCGGCGACGGCACGTTCCCCGAGCGGGTCGTGGCGTATCACCAGGTGGACCGGGCCAAGACCGTGTTCGTGTGGGGGCCCTCGCCTCGCCCCAGCGACGCCGTGAAGAAGGGGCCCGCCAAGCAGCCGGCCTCCCCGAAGAACGCCGCTGCCCAGAAGTCGGCACGGAAGACGGCAGCCAAGAAGGCCGCAGCCAAGAAGGCCGCTGCTCCGAAGAAGAAGCCTGTGACGAAGAAGGAAACCTCCGCATGAGCAACCTCGACATGTCCGAAGCCATCAAGATGCTGGCGAACGAGAAGAACATCTCGGTCGACGCGCTCTTGCAGGTCCTCGCCGACGCGCTCGTTCTCGCCTACAAGCGTCGTCCCGGCGCCGCCCAGGAAGTGGAGGTGTCGGTCGACCCGCAGACGATGGAGTTCTCCTTCACCGCCTACGACGTGGACGAAGAGGGCAACTGGGTCGATCCTCGCGACGACACGCCCAAGCGCGAAGAGATGGGCCGCATCGCCGCCCAGACCTTTCGCCAGGTGATGAGCCAGAAGATCCGCGAAGCCGAGCGCGACCGCAAGTTCGAGGAGTACGCGAACCGCGAGGGCGACATCGTCACCGGCATCATCCAGCAGGCCGACGATCGCTACACGCTGCTCGACCTCGGTCGGGTCGAGAGCCTGCTGCCCAAGGCCGAGCAGGTGCCGTTCGAGCGCCCCGTGCCGGGCGATCGCGTGAAGGCCTACATCGTCGAGGTCCGCAAGACCGCCAAGGGTCCGCAGATCGTGGTCAGCCGCACCCATCCGGGTCTCATCAAGCGGTTGTTCGAACTCGAGGTGCCCGAGATCGCCGACGGCATCGTCGAGATCAAGGCCTGCGCTCGCGAGCCAGGACACCGCACGAAGATCGCCGTGTGGAGCAACGATCACAACGTCGACCCCGTCGGCGCCTGCGTGGGTGCCCGTGGCGGCCGCGTGCGGATGGTCGTCAACGAACTCCGCGGCGAGAAGATCGACATCGTTCCCTTCAGCGAGGACCTGGCCGACTTCGTCGCCAAGGCGCTCTCGCCGGCGAAGGTGAAGGAAGTCATCATCAGCGACGACCTCACGCAGGCCGACGTCATCGTCCCCGACCACCAGCTCAGCCTGGCGATCGGCAAGGAGGGCCAGAACGCCCGCCTCGCTGCCCGCCTCACGGGTGTGCGCATCGACATTCGTGGCGAGACGCAGCCGGTCGACGGTCTCGACGACGACGCCGACTATGCCGAGGGCGAGTGGGTCACCAACACCGAGAGCGGCGCCATGGAGTGGCATGCCGCCGACGGCACGGTGCTCACCCAGGATCAGTGGAACGAGCAGGCGGCCAACCCCGTCGAGCCCGTTGCCGCCGACGACGCCGCGGTGACCGAGGAGCCGGCTGCCGCCGACGCCGACGCCCCCGCGGACAATGCAGAAGACAACACGAAAGCAGGTGGTGACGACGCCTGAGACCGACGCAGCACCGCTGCGCACCTGTGTCGGCTGCCGCACCACGCGGCCGCAGACACTCATGGTGCGGTGCGTTCTCGGACCTGACGGAGCCACCGTCAGCCGGACCGCACCGGGCCGAGGTGCCTGGTTGTGCTCGGAGGACTGCCTTCCCGTCGCGATTCGCCGTAAGGCGTTCGAACGGGCATGGCGGCGGGCAGTGCCCGCTCGAGCGCTCGACGGACTCGACAGTGCGTTGCAGAACGCATTCCGACCCGTTATCACCAACATGGAAGAATTGCCGACTGCCGGGACTCCCGGCTCACCGGTGCCAACGAAAGGCTGACAAGGGTTTGGCGAAGAATCTCAGGGTGCACGAGCTCGGCAAAGAGCTCGGAATGACGAATGCAGAGATGATGTCGCTCTGCGACACGATGGGCGTGGGTGTGAAGAGTCACTCCTCGACGCTCATCGAAGCGCAGGCCGATCGTCTTCGTCGTCGCGCGGAACGGGATGGTCTGACGCGCCCCGAACAGCCGGAAGAGCCCAAGCCGGTGAAGAAGGCGACCAAGAAGGCCGCTGCGAAGCCGGCCGACTCGGCTGCCGACGGCACCGAGGGCACCGATGTCGAAGCTCCCAAGCCGGCCAAGAAGGCAGCGGCGAAGAAGGCCGCGGCCCCCAAGGCCGACGCCGATGCGTCGCCCGCTCCCGTCGCGGTCGAGGCCGCGCCGGAGCCTGCCGTCGTCGAGGCCGCTCCGGCATCGGCACCGGTGGTCGAGACACGTACCTCCACGCCGGCTCCGTCGGCGCCGGCACCCGCTCCCGCGCCGGTGGTCGAGACGCCGGCACCGCCCGCCGAGGCTCCTGCCCCGGCACCAGCCCCCGCACCCGTTGCCGAGGCGCCGGCACCGCCCGCCGCGCCCGCTCCGGCGCGCATCGTCAGCAGCCGGCCCCCGGTCACGCCGCGTCCGCCGGCCGGG
>JANMFL010000513.1:0-2521 GCA_031377945.1 Acidimicrobiaceae bacterium
TCTCGGCGTGGCGACCGCCGGGCGGTTCGGTGGCGCCCGTGAACACCCGGCCCGAGGTCGTGCGCAGTGCAGCCCCCACCCACGGGTTGGGCGACGTGCGGGCACGGACGATCGTGGCCGCAGCGATCGCCGCGTCCATCAACTCCCCGTGTCCGTCCATCGCTGCCGCGATGGGTGCCGATCGTTCCATTCCTGCCATCCGTACTGGTCTGCCTCGTTCGGGGCGAGCCAGGACGGCACGAACGGCAGACGAGGCCACCGGCCCGAATGGCGCGGCGACCGCGCCTTCCGGCGTGGCGACTCGGCACGCTCCTTGCTCTCATCCGGACTGTGACCGTCGGCCTCGGATTTCCACCGAGTCGGCCCTCGATCCGAAGAACGAGGGTTCGCGGGCTGTGACCGCCGGTAGGGACTTCCACCCTGCCCTGCAAGGGGGCGTGTTGCTGGTTGTTGAATCGACGTTATCGGTGGTCGGGACGCAGTGGTCAATCGGAGCCGAATTCTGTACGCCCACTGTGTGCCCCCTGGACGGACGTTCGACGGCAGCTCGCCGGGCGTTCGACGGAAGCGGCCTGACCGGTGGCGACGGGGTGATGTGACAACCTGTCCATGTGACCGACCAACGCCCCGAGCGCCTCCGGCCCGCCACGGTTCGCTGGACCCACATCGCGCTCCCGGCGACGGACATCGACGCGACCATTCAGTGGTACGAGACCTTCACCCCGCTCCGGCTGCTCGACCGCCGCGAGGACGTCGACGGCTACGGCGCCTGGCTGGGCGACCCCGACAACGGCGACAAGCCATTCATCCTCGTCCTGGTCAGCTTCTTCCGCGACCAGCACAAGGGTCCGCAGGCGATCATGGCGCCGTTCGCGCACATCGGCATCGAGATGCCGACGAAAGCGCACATCGACGAGGTCGCCGACCGCGGTCGAGCGCGCGGCTGCCTGGTCTGGGAGCCGCAACGGATGCCCGACCCCATCGGCTACATCTGCGCCCTTCGCGACCCCGACGGCAACGTCGTCGAGTTCTCGTTCGACCAGGGCGTCTACGAGAAGGCCCAGGAAGTCTGGGGCTGAGCCGCTCGGAAGCGGCGGTCTCGAGTTCAGGTCAGCAGCATCTTCACCGCCACCGCCACGCCGAAGGCGATGACGACGGCCCGCAACACCTTCGGGTCGAGCTTGCCCACCATCGACCCGCCGAGGTGGCCGCCCACCAGGCTCGCTGGCGCCATGACAGCCACGTAAGCCCACTCGACCTTGCCGGAGAACACGAAGAACAGCGCGGCGACGATGTTGATCGTGAACGACAGCACCGTCTTCAGCGCGTTCAGCTTCGGCAATTGATCGTCGAGCAACAGCCCGAGCACGGCGAGCAGCATGATGCCCAACCCGGCGCCGAAGTACCCGCCGTACACCGCGCTGAGGAACACTCCGACCATCAGCAGCGGTGGGGCCTCGTGCCGAGCGAAGGACCGGTTCGAGAACACGCGGCGCTTGATCGCGTCCTGGAACCCGAGCAACGCGCAGGCGATGAGGATCAGGACCGGCACGAGGTCGCGGAACACCGCATCGGATGTCGCGACCAACAGCACCGAGCCGACGAGACCACCGATCGCCGACACCGGCAGCAGCCGGCGAGCGCGCCCTTGTTGATCCTCGAGTGCCGCGCGCTGCGCGTACGCGCCACCGAAGTAACCGGGGCAGAGCGCCACGGTGTTCGTGACATTCGCGTTCACCGAAGGCACGCCCAGCCCCACGAGCACCGGAAACGACACCAGGGTGCCGCCACCGGCGACGGCGTTGATCCCACCCGCGACCATGGCGGCGGCACCCGCGGCGACGAGTTGCAGGACGGACGGCACGGAACTCCTCGGGGATCCAGCGAACGGCGTGGCGCCTCGAACGGCGGCACAGAGACACGAATGTACCGACCGGCCTGCGTTACTCGCGGGTAACGGAGGGACCCGCGAGGAACCGTCTAACGTGGTCGATCATGCTTGCGTTCACCTTCCCTGGCCAGGGCTCACAACGGCCGGGTATGGGCCGGCCCTGGGTCGACCACGACAGCTGGGAACTCGTCGGAGAAGCGTCGGACGTGGCCGAGCGCGACGTCGCCCGACTGCTGCTGGACGCCGACGCCGACGAACTGCGCGACACGCGCAACGCCCAACTCACCACGTTCGTCTCCAGCCTGATGGTCCTCGACGCCGTCGAGCGCCTGGGCATCGAGCCCAGCTTCTGCGCCGGACACAGCCTGGGCGAGTACACCGCACTCACCGCCACGGGCGCGCTCGGGTTCGACGAAGGCGTCCGCCTGGTGTGCGAACGCGCCGACGCGATGCACGATGCCGGGAACGAGAACCCCGGCACCATGGCCGCCGTCCTCGGCCTCGACGACGACCAGGTCGAAGTGGCCTGCCGCCGCGCCGACAGCGACGTGTGGGTCGCCAACTTCAACGCCCCCGGCCAGGGCTCTCAGCGGCCGGGCATGGGTCGCCCCTGGGCCGACCACGACAGCT
>JANMFL010000072.1:0-7466 GCA_031377945.1 Acidimicrobiaceae bacterium
TCGCGGGTGAGTGAGCGGAATGCGCCGAGCAGCCGACCTGCCGCATCGTCGCCGAATGCTGCGGTGTAGTTCGTGAACCCGGAGAGGTCGACGAACGCAAACGTTCGGGGGACTCGCATTCCGCTCACTCACCCGCGAGATCGCCAGCGAGCGTGGCGTGCGCATCGCCAAGTGGCTCGGCGACGGCTGCATGATCGTGTCGGTCGAGCAAGAGGCGTGCATCGCGTTCGCCCTCGAACTCGAGCACCGCTCGGCCGAGGTGTGCGCGCCGCTGCAGCTGCGCGTCGGCATGGCCACCGGCCACGCCCTGCTCTTCGAGGGCGACGACTACATCGGCTCGGCCGTCAACATGGCCGCCCGGTTGTGCGACGCCGCCGACCCTCGTGAGGTGCTGTTGCCCACCATGCAGATCGAGCGGTTGCCGCAGGGTGTCGAGACCACGTCGCAACGCGACATCGAGTTGCGCGGGTTCCCGGGGCCGATCAACGTGGTCGAGCTCAGTGGTCGCCCGGTGCTGGCCCCGTCGAACGACACGGGCGAGCTCTGGACTCGCACCCCGTTCGTCTGAACCACCGCTCATGCAGCGCGGCGCAGTGCTCGACGTACGGTCCGAACGACTGCTCGACGACGTCGCGCTCGCGGCCGAGACGGGCCTCTCGATGGTGCGCCTCGACGTGCCGTGGTCGTTGGCGCAGCCGCGAGAGCAGGGCTACGACGGCGACGTGTTCGAGGCACTCGTCACGGCCGCGCAGACGGCAAGAAGTGCGGGAGTCGAGCCCTGGTTCCGGTTGCTCCAGCCCGCCATCCCGCACTGGTTCGACGACGAAGGCGGATTCACCGACGCGCGCACCGCGGCGACGTTCTGGCCACGGTGGGTCGAACTCGCGGCCGATCGCCTGGGCGACGTCGCTGCCGGCTGGGTGCCGTTCGAGGCGCCGTTCGGCATGTGCAACCGGCTGATGCCCGACGATCCCCGACGCCACAGCGAACTGGTGCAGACGATGATCACGGCGTGGCGCGACGCGTGGCGCATCCTGCATGGCCGGCTGCCCGTGGCCACCAGCCTCGACGTCGCCGTGGTGCGACCCGAGGCTGACACGAAGGAGGCCCGCGAGGAGGCCCGCCGGCTCGATCACCTGCGTTGGGGCATGTGGTTCCAGGGCTTCGTCGACGGTGTGGTGCGCGTGCCCGGTCGGGTCGACCGCGTGCTCGCCGACTTCCAAGGCTCGGTCGACGTGCTCGGCATCGCCGTCCGCAGCGACGTCGAGACGTGTCTGTACCGAGTCGCCGAGTACGGATTGGGTCGACCTCAGGCGCTCACCTACAAGCCGACCGGCGACACCGACGGCGAACGCGCCCAACAGGTGACCGCGATGTGGCGCGAGACCACCCGCGCCGCAGATCAGTTGGACATCTCCTGGGTCGCCATCACGCCGTTCGCGGACACGCCGGGCGAACCCGGCATCGTGACGGTCGACCGCGAAGTGAAGGACAGCGGCCACGCCTTCGCCCGTCCGGGCGACTGACCGACGCTCTGCTCAGCTCCGGCCGCGGTACGTGGCACCCGCGGCGCCACTCGCGCCATCCTTGTTGAGGCGCTTCCCCAGGTGCAGACCCTCGAGCACGAACTCGACCGCCGCAGCGACTGCTGCCGGCGACTCGTCGCCGCCGGTGAGCGTGCTGACCGAGGCGCGCAACGACGGCACCTCGTCGAGCAGTCGGGCCAGATCGGCCGACGGGATGTCGTCGCCGGTGTGGGCGACGGCACCGGCCTCGAACGCTGCGACCACGTCGCGAGTCTGATCGGGCGTGACGATCTCCTTGAAGACCGACAGGACGGCGGCCTTCACGAGGTGCTCGAGGATGGCGCCCTCGCGACCCTCTTCGAGCGCTTCGATCTCGACCTTGCCGCTGGTGCTCGCCGCGAGTGACGAAAGGTCGCTGACGCGCGGCACCACGGTTCGCTCGCCGGCGCGCAGGCCGCGCCGCAGTGCGTTGGCGCCGAGCACCTCGAGGTTGCTGACCGAGAGGCGCACGCTGACGCCGCTGCGTTGGTTCACCTGATTGCTCGAGCGGGCCAACTGGCTGAACGTGGCCACCACGTGCTCCATATACGCCGGGGTGTTGACGGTGACGTTGCCGACCGACGGCGGGCGGGCCTCCTGGCGCATGATGGCCATCTCGGTCTCGGCATCGAGGGGGTAGTGCGTGCGGATCTGGCTGCCGAAGCGATCCTTCAGCGGCGTGATGATGCGACCGCGGTTGGTGTAGTCCTCGGGGTTCGCCGAGGCGACCAGCAGCACGTCGAGCGGCAGACGGATCTTGTACCCGCGGATCTGAACGTCGCGCTCCTCGAGCACGTTGAGCAGACCCACCTGGATGCGTTCAGCCAGGTCGGGGATCTCGTTGATGGCGAAGATGCCACGGTTGGTGCGCGGCACCAGGCCGTAGTGCAGCGTGAGCTCGTCGCTGAGGTACCGCCCCTCTGCCACCTTGATGGGGTCGACCTCGCCGATGAGGTCGGCGATGGAGGTGTCGGGCGTGGCGAGCTTCTCGCCGAAGCGGTCGTCGCGGTGCACCCACTCGATGGGTGTGTCGTCGCCCTGCTCGGCGACCAGGTCGCGAGCGTGGCGGCTGACCGGGTTCAGGGGATCGTCGTTGATCTCGCTGCCCGCGACGATGGGCATCCATTCGTCGAGCAGACCGGTGAGCGAGCGGATCATGCGCGTCTTCGCCTGGCCGCGCTCGCCCAGGAAGATCACGTCATGACCGGCGAGCAACGCGTTCTCGAGTTGCGGCATCACGGTGTTCTCGTAGCCGAGCACCCCGTCGAACAGCGGCTCGCCCGCAGCGATGCGGACGACGGCGTTGCGCCGGAGCTCTTCCTTCACTGGCACGGACTGCCAGCCCGAAGCCTTCAACTCCCCCAGCGTGGACGCACGGTTCACCATGGGCCGACCATACCTCGCGATCCTTCGGATGCTTCTGCGGAGCACCAGGTTGGCCTCTACGCTGCCCGTCGTGGAACTGTCGGCTGAATGGCGGGCCTGTCTGGCCGACGACGACGTCCGGCGCGACGGCGTGGGGCTGGACCACGACGACCACCTGTGGCCCACCGTCGCCGTACCGGGCCACTGGCGTTCGCACGACGAGTTCGCGTCCAGCGATGGCCCGTTGCTGTACCGCAATCGCTTCCACCAGGAGGCGCCAGCCGATGGCCGCCGCCGGTTCGTCACACTCGAGGGCGTCTTCTACCAGGCCGACGTATGGCTCGACGGCGCCTATCTCGGCGACCCAGAGGGCTACTTCTTCCCGCACTCGTTCGACATCACCGACCTGTCGCGTCTGGCCACCGATCACGTGCTCGCCATCGAGGTGTCGTGCTCGCCGCAACGCAACCGCACGGCGAAGCGCAACATCACCGGCTCGCTGCAGCACAGCGACATGCTCGATCCGGACTGGAACCCGGGCGGGCTGTGGCGGCCGGTACGCGTCGACGACACCGGCCCAGTGCGCATCGACCGCCTGCGCGTGTTGTGCCGCGATGCCAACGACACCCGCGCGCATCTGCGCCTGCACGCCAGGCTCGATGCCGACGCGCAGCGCGCCGTCGTGGTGCGCACCAAGGTCGACGGCCACATCGTCGCCGAGCAGTCCCGGTCGTTGGCGAAGGGCCTGAACGAGGTCGACTGGACGCTCGACGTTCGCGATCCGCAGCTGTGGTGGCCGTGGACGATGGGCGACCAACACCTCACCGAGGTCGAGGTCGAGGTGCTCGTCGACGGAGTCGCCAGCGACACCCGCGAGGTGCGCACGGGCCTGCGCGAGGTGTCGCTGCACGACTGGGTGTTCTCGGTCAACGGCGAGCCGCTGTTCGTGAAAGGCGTGAACGTCGCACCCACCCGCCAGGCGTTGGCCGATGCCAGTCCGGCCGAAGTGCGCCGCGACGTCGAGCTCGCCCGCGAGGCGGGGCTCGACCTCATTCGAGTCAACGGTCACATCGCCCGCCCCGAGCTGTACGACGCCGCCGACGAGATGGGAATGCTCGTCTGGCAGGACTTCCCGCTGCAGTGGAGCTACGCCCGCACCATCCGCAAGGAGGCGGTACGCCAGGCCCGCGAGGCAGTCGATGCACTGGGCCATCACCCGAGCATCGCCGTGTGGTGTGCCCACAACGAGCCGCTGCCCGTGGAGGAGAGCCGCAGGAAGACCTTCGGGCCGTCCATCGTGCGCCACGTGGTGAAGGAGCAGGTGCCGACGTGGAACAAGACCATCCTCGATCGATGGGTGAAGCGCGCGTTCGAGACCGCAGACGAGACCCGAGCCGTCATCGCCCACAGCGGAATCGCCCCGCACGTGCCGCAGTTCAACGGCACCGACAGCCACCTCTTCTTCGGCTGGTTCCACGGCGGCGAACGCGACATCGACACGTTCGCCGCATCGCTCCCCCGCATGGTCCGGTTCGTCAGCGAGTTCGGCGCACAATCGGTGCCCGACAGCGCGGCGTTCATGCAGCCGCTCCGCTGGCCCGCGCTCGACTGGGACGCACTCGTCGAGCAGCACGGCATGCAGCGCGAGGCGTTCGAGGAGCACGTGCCCCCGCATCGCTATGCCACGTTCGACCAGTGGCGTGAAGCGACGCAGCGCTACCAGGCCGACCTGCTGCGCCACCACATCGAGACGTTGCGACGGCTGAAGTACCGGCCCACGGGCGGCTTCTGCCTGCTCACGTTGAACGACGCGCATCCGTCGGTGAGTTGGAGCATTCTCGACCACGAGCGGCATCCGAAGCTCGCCTACGCCGCTGTCACCGAAGCGTGCCGACCGGTCATCGTCGTCGCCGAACGTCCGCCGGCCGATGTGGTGGCAGGCGACACCATTGCGCTCGACGTGCACGTGGTCAGCGATGTGCACCGCGTGCTCGAAGGCGTGCACTGCACCGCCACGTTGCGCTGGGCCGGCGGCGACCACAGCTGGACGTGGACCGGCGACGTGCCGCCCGACGACTGCGTGCGCGTCGGCACCGCGCAGTTCGTGGTGCCCGACACCGCCGGCGACCTGTGGTTCGACCTGGTGCTCGAGCACGGCGAGATCGTCGTCACCAACCGCTACACCAGCACCATCACCCCACGCGCCTGACCCCCGACCCGGGCCCGGTCGGCCCGTTCATGTCGCGAAAACCCCACCGCTTCGGTCGCTTCAGCGCGACATGAACGAGGTCAGCACTCCCAGTTGTACTGGTGCGGCTGCCGGGTGAGCCACTTCACCCGACCGCTGTCGGACTCGTAGCGACCCACACCATCGCTGTACACGACGAACGTACCCACGTCGTCGCCTGGGCCGGGCGGCGCCACCTTCGGCGCCCTGACTCCCGACGAGGGTGGGGCGGGAAGTGGGTAGAGCGCCGGGTCGATGAGGTCCGCTTCCGCCCGCAGCAACGGGTACCAGGTCTCGCCCGTGAATTGGGCCACCTCGTTGCCACACGCGCCGTAGTAGTTCGCGTTCTCGTCGACTCGAACGATCTGCACGTCGGTGCGAGTCGCCGGCGTCAGCGTGAACGGGATGTCGACGATGGCGGGCGGCGAGCCGGGGCAATCGATGGAGATCGTGAACACCAACGAGCCCGATGCGTCGGCGGGGAGCACGATGGGACGCACGATGGCCGGCTCGACGAAGTACTGCATCGTGCGGAAGGGCAACTCCTCCGGCAACGTGGTCGTGGCGCCACTCGCGTCCTGTGGCGTCCATGCGCCGTTCGAGTCCCAGTACTTCGACGAGTAGCTGTACGCCAACATCGTGCCGTCCGAGAGGTGCGCGTCCAGCGGGCCGGTGCAGGTGACGCTCGTCGTGCCGCCGACCCGCAGCATGACGAGCGACGTGGCGCTGCACTCGGGGAACCGTTCGATGGTGAACACGAGCCCTCCGGCATCGACCGGTTCGGACGTCAGGCAGCGGTAGCCGGTGTCGGCCACGGGTTCGATGGTCGTCGACGGATCTGTCTCGGGTGTCGTGATCACGGCGGTCGTCTCGGCGGACGAGCCGGTGCCCGGCACGATGACCGCGTCGGAATCGTCCCTGCCTCGGCCGTAGGCGAACAGCGCGCCGATCACGAGCCCGACGACCAACAGTCCTGCAGCGATCACCATCCACGCCGCGCGCCCGTCGCCACTCGGCCAGGTCCCCTGCCGATGGCGGCGGCTCGCGGTGTCCAAGGCATCGCCGGCGCGGCGCAGTTCGTCGTCCATGTCCATCAATCCACCTCCATGATCGTGCGCAACCGAATCAGCCCGCGGTGCACGTGGTTCGTCACCGCGGCCTCGGACACCCCGAGGATCTCCGCTGCCTCGCGGTACGAGTGGCCGTGACTCTTCACCAGCACCACCGCCGCACGCTGTTCGGGCCTCAGTCGACGCAGCGCGTCGAGCACGTCGAGCCGCCCACCGTCGGGCGCGGCGATCTGTCCCTCGGTGCTGGGAAACAGCTCGCGCCGCACCCACCAACGAACGTGCGGCCTGGCCTTGCTCTGGCCGACGCGGAACATGAACCCCGCAGGGTTGTCCATCGCCGACACCTCGGCCCACCGCTGCCACGCCACCGACAACGCCTCGGCCGCCGCCTCAGTGCCGATCTCGACGCCGTAGAACGCGACGAGGGCCCGGCGGACGCGTTCGCCCGCCGAGCGCGTGAACTCGTCGAACCCCAACTCGCGCTCGATGGGCTCGTCCGACACGCTCACAGTCTGTACAGACCCACGAAGCGGTCGTTCTCTTTCGCCGAACTGGGGCCAGATCGTCTCGGAAGCCGAGACGGAACAGCCCCAGAACCTGATGTGGGACGATTCAGCCCCAGAAACCAGCCTTCGCCGACCTAGATCTGGGCGATGAGCTTGCGGTTCTTGAACTTGGCCTTGAGATAGTCGCGGTTCATCAGCGCGATGAAGTCGATGCTGATGCTCTTCGGGCACGCGCCCTCGCACTCGCCGTGGTTGGTGCACGAACCGAAGTGCTCGTCCATGGTCTCGACCATCGCTTCGACGCGACTCCACCGCTCGGCCTGGCCCTGGGGCAGCAGGTTCAGGTGGCTGAGCTTGGCCGACGTGAACAGGTTCGCCGCACCGTTCGGGCACGCCGCCACGCAGGCGCCACAACCGATGCACTCGGCCGCGTCCATCGACGCGTCGGCCACCGGCTTGGCGATGGGGATGAGGTTCGCATCGGGAGCGCCGCCGGTGGGGGCGGTGATGAAGCCGCCGGCCTCGACGATGCGGTCGAACGCCGACCGGTCGACCATGAGGTCCTTGACGATGGGGAACGCCGTCGCCCTCCAGGGCTCGATGACGATCTCCTGGTTGCTCTGGAACTTGCGCATGTGCAGCTGACACGTGGCCGTGCCGCGCTGCGGACCGTGGGCCTGCCCATCGATCATCAGCGAGCAGGTGCCACAGATGCCTTCACGGCAGTCGTGGT
>JANMFL010000084.1:0-18889 GCA_031377945.1 Acidimicrobiaceae bacterium
TGCGATCGAGCAGCATCAGGACCTTCACGTTCGGCAACGCGCCGGCGCTCTCGTCGAGGCGCAGGTCCATGGTGACGGCCATACCGCCCTTGGAGCCGATCTGCAGGTCGAGGATGGCCAGGTCGACCCCACCGCGGGCGACGAGCCGGCTGACCTCACGACCCTCGCTGACGATGGTGAAGCTGGTGTCGGGCGAGCTGAGCGCGCCGGTGACGTCGTTGACGACGTAGTCGGCATCGGTGGCGACGAGAATGTGCACGGCGATGACGTTACCGGGTGGGCGGGAACAGCAGGAAGCGGATCGTGGTGAGCGCCTCCATCGTGTGCACGTCGCCCGACAAGGTGGGGACGAACGTGGTGTGCACGTCGTTCGCCAACGCGTCGCACGCCAGCAGGTGGGCGGCGTGGGCGCGTTCGGCGTCGGCGGTGGCTCGCAGCTCGACCAGGTTGTCGTGGAGCGCGGCCTGTGCTGCCGCCCTGGGTCGCTTCGACGGTGGCTCACCGAAGGTGGGCGTACACCGGTTGACCACCACCGCGCTCACGGCGAGGCCGCTGCTCTGCAGCCGAGTGGCGAAGAACTGGGCCTCCTCGATGGTGTCGGCCCGAGGTGACGCGACGAGGACGAACCGAGACACGTCGCTGCCGAGCAGGGCGATGACGTCGTCGGCCCGCTCCCGGAACCCGGTCTCCATGCCCGAGAACGCCTGGAAGAATGCCACCGCGTCGGTGAGCACATCGCCGCCGACGACGCGACCGATGGTCTTCAGTACCGGTTGCGCGGCGAGGTTGAACACCTTCAGACCGCGACGCGTGGGCAGCATCAACATCTTGAACAGCGGGTGGTCGATGAACCGCGCCAGCGTGTTCGGTGCGTCGAGGAAGTCGAGCGCGTTGCGAGTCGGTGGCGTGTCGACGATGACCAGATCGAATCGGTCGTCCTGGTGCAAGGCGTGGAGCCGCTCCGCGGCCATGTAGTCCTGGGTACCCGACAGGCTGCCGGCGACATTGCGATAGAACCGGTTGGCCAGGATGCGTTCGGCCTGTTCGGCGTTCTCGGCGTTGGCTCGCACCAACCCGTCGAACGTGCTCGCGGTGTCGAGCATCAGCGCCCACAGCTCACCTGGCGCATCGAGGTCCAAGCGGACCGGATCGTTGGTCAACCCACCCGGCACCCCCAGCGCGTCGGCCAGGCGTCGGGCAGGGTCGATGGTGACGACGACGGCTCGGCGCCCGAGTCCGGCCGCCTGCATGCCGAGCGCGGCGGCGGTGGTGGTCTTGCCGACGCCGCCCGAACCGCAGCAGATGACCACTTCGGCAGTGGCGAGGTGATCGTTCAGGGTGATCGTCACGACGGCGCCCAGGTGTCGGCGAGGCGGTCGACCGCGTCGGCATCGAGGACCGAACCCGGCACCTGCGGCAGGATCAACTGGGGCAGCTCGAGGGCCTCGGTCAGACGGGTGCGCTCCGAGGCGTGCAGCGCTCGCCGGGCGTTGCGGAACTCGGCCGCGGCTCGCATCGGCGAGCCCTCCTTGGCGGCCTGTTCGTCGAGCAACGGGCCTTCGTCGACGGCGTTCACGACGATCGGCGCGAGGTGCACACCGACCCGTTCGCGCAGCGCAGCTGCGGTCTCGAGCGCCTCGTTCACCGGGGTGGTCTCGGGCAGCGTGACGAGCACCACCTGGCAGCGTGCGGGGTCGGCGAGCATCTCGGCCACGTCGGCGGCCTGCGTGGCGATCGGCCCACCGCGCACCGTCGCGAGCAGGCCTTTCGCGGCCAGGAGGAACGTGATCGCATGGCCGGCGGCTGGTCCGTCGACGACGATGAGGTCGTAGACGCCGCTGCGCTCGAGTTGTTTGATCTTCCCGAGCACCACGATGTCGTCGATTCCCGGGCTGGCCGTGGCCACGACATCGATGATCCCGCTGCTGGTCAGGCGCCTCGTGACCCGCGACAGACCGTGCGTGTCAAGGTACTCGCCCAGCGCGGCGCTCGCCGAGATGTGCTGTACCTCCAGGCCGGGGACCAGTTCCTCGAGGGTGGGTTTGCCGTCGAGTTCGACGACGAGCACACGAAGCCCCCGACGGATTGCCGCACGCGCCAGAACGCCAGTTACCGTGGTCTTCCCAACCCCGCCCTTGCCGGCCACGATGGCCACCCGGACGGTGGAGACGAACTGCAGCGGATCCACGCTCTTTCTCGGAGGCACTTGTGCGCAGACTAGCGATCGCCCTTCTCTTCACGCCCCTCGCGGGCTTGGCTGGGCTGTCCCTGCTCGGGTCCACGGCGCAGGCGAGCAGCACCTCGTCGTCCAGCGTGCCGCCGTCCAGCAGTACTCCCACCGACGACGCCGTGTCCACCGACCTCGCCCCGGTCGACGTGCTGCAGGTGTCCGGCCTGTTCGACGACGTGCAGGTGCAGTCGGTGAAGGACGCGATCACACAGGCGGCCGACCACGGCTCGCAGGCGCTCATCCTGCAGATGAACACCGACGGCGCGATCGTGTCCCACGACGACATGCGCGACCTGTTGCAGACCGTCGCCGATGCGCCCATCGCCATCGGCATCTGGGTGGGGCCGTCCAGCGGCGCCCGCGCCTACGGCCTGCCGTCCCAGTTGTTCGGCGTCGCCGACGTCACTGCCATGGTGGCCGGAAGTCGCCTCGGCTACACGGGCGAACTGTTCGCGCTCGACGGTGGCAAGTCGGTGGACCTCGGCCCCAACGCGGCGCTGCTGACGAACGACTCGTTGTCGTTCGCCGAGGCCCGTGAGGCCGACATCCTGCGGCTCGAGACCACCGACCAGGGCGTGCCCACGGTGCGCAGCATGGTGTTGGCCATGGACGGCGTCACGCTCGACGACGGCACCGTGCTCGACACGGTGTCGCAGGAGCTCAACGACAAGGGCGAGACGCAGAACATCGCCACCCTCGTCCGCTTCACCGGACTCGGCCTGCTCGAGGAGCTGTTCCACACGGTGGCCAGCCCGCCCATCGCCTTCCTCTTCTTCGTCATCGGCCTGTGCCTTTTGATCTTCGAGTTCTTCACCGCCGGAGTCGGCGTGGCCGGTTTCGTCGGTGCGGTGCTACTGGTGCTCGGTTGCTACGGCCTCGAGGCGCTGCCCACCCGCACCGGTGCGCTGGTCCTCGTCGTGCTGTCGATGGTGGCGTTCGCGATCGACGTGCAGGTGGGCATCCCACGGTTCTGGACCGGAGTGGGATTGGTGCTGTTCGTGCTCGGCGCGTGGTTCCTCTACGAACCGCTGCCGGGCAACGACCTGCGCCTCGGCTGGTTCACGTTGTTCGCCGTGGTCGCCGGTGTGGCGCTGACGTTCATCGTGGGCATGCCGTCGATGGTGCGCACTCGGTTCGCCACGCCCACCATCGGGCGCGAGTGGATGATCGGCAGTGCCGGCACGGCGGTGGGTGCGATCAGCCCCGAGGGCGTCGCCCAGGTCGGCGAGTCGAAGTGGCGTGCCCGCACCAACCGGGCCACCCCCATCGCCGCCGGCGCGGCGTTGCGTGTCGTCGCGATCGACGGTGTCACGCTGGAGGTCGAACCGGCCGAGGGTGGCGCTCGCGACTACCGCGAGCGTCGCGCCAAGGGTGGCGTCACCGAACTGGCCGTCACCGAAGCCGAGTCGCCCCAGGCCTGATCGCATGATTGTCGTCGACCAGCGCACGTTCGTACAGGGCCGCCCCGCCGGCTACAGCACTGCCGGTGAAGGAATGCCCGTCGTCGTGCTGCACGGTTGGGCGCTGGCGCAACACACCTATCGCGACGTCATCGAAGAGATCGCGTCGCAGGGCTGCAGGGTCATCGCCCCGTCGCTCCCCGGCTTCGGTGGGACGCCCGAGCTTCCCGGTGACCAGTTCTCGTTGCGCGGCTACGCGCAGTGGGTGGCGGATCTGCTGGTGGCACTCGACATCGAAGAGCCTGCGGTCGTCGTGGGCCACTCGTTCGGCGGGGGCGTGGCGGTGCGTTTCGCGCACGACCATCGCGACCGCGTGCGCAGCCTGCTGCTGGTGAACAGCATCGGCGGCTCGTCGTGGCGCAGCGGTCGCACGTTGCGCAGCATCACCGAGCGACCGTTGTGGGACTGGGGTCTGCACTTCCCGGGCGACGTGTGGCCCATTCGACAGGCGACGCGTGTGCTGCCCGTGGTCGCCGAGGACCTGTTGCCCAACCTGTTGCGCAACCCCCGCGCCATCGTGAAGGTGGCGAACCTCGCCCGACGAGCCGACCTGCGCACCGAGCTCGAGGCCCTGCGCGACAGCGGTTTGTCGATCAGCATCATCTGGGGCACTCGCGACGGCATCATTCCGCGCGAGTCGTTCGAAGCACTCTGTGTCGCGTCCGGTGTGCAGGGCACGGTCGTCGAAGGGTCGCACAGCTGGTTGCTGGCCGACCCGGCGCAGTTCGGCGAGATCATCACCAACGACGTGCGGATCGCGCAGGCGGCACGCGAGCTCGAGATGAAGGCCCCGGTCAGCAAGCGCAAGGGCCTGCGCCGAGTACAGACGCTCGGCGGCCGTCGACGGGCCTGACACGCTGGATGCCTCGGACGGGGCGACGAGTAGTTGGGCGCGAAACATCCCGAATCTGGGACATTCGTCGCCCGTGTGCGCGGAACGTCCCGATTCTGGGACGAAGCGCGCCCAACCTCGTGCGCCCCGATCTGTCGATCTGGGTGGGTCGAGGTGCCGGTCGAGATCGGGCACGCTCGATTGGGCACGTTTCGTCGTCGAGTTGCCGCGGTGCGTCGCTGCCGTGGCGCGTGACGCGCTGGCTCACAGGGCGGGCAGTTTCGGCCCGCCGATGCGGACATCATCGCGCCGGCGGGTGATGCCGCGACTGTCCAGTTCGGCCGCCAACGGTACGGCGTGCTTGCGGGTGATGCCGAGGGCCTCGCGGAACTGGCTGACGGTGAAGCCGTTCGGATGGTCGCGCAGCAGCGCGGACGCGGCATGCGCCGCCGTGTCGATCGCATCGGGGTGGAAGTACAGGCCCTCGCGCTCGACCACCAGCTTGCGCCGCACCAGTTCGCGGAGCTGCATCTTGTCGACACCGGTCGCGTCCGGCGGGGTGACGCCGGCCTGCTGCAGCGCGGCCACGAACGAATGGTCCGCCAGTGGATCGCGCGCCTCGGCCTGTCGCACCCGTCCCTGGGTGACGGCGACGTCGTCGAGGGTGGCCAACACGGCTCGTTCCCGCTCGTCCAACGCGGCCACGTCGAGACCCATCTCGCCCGCACCCAGGACACGTTCGTGCACGGCCTGGCGGGTCGTCGCCAGTGCTTCGGGTGACACCACCCAGCGTCCCAGCGTTGGCTCGCGACGTTCGGCGGTGAACGCAGCCAGGTCGTCGGCGTCGATCCAGCCGTGCTCGGCGACGAGCCGATCGGTGTCGTGGTCGGGTCGCGCCTTCGATGCCGGCAACCTGGGCGCCACGTCGATCACTTCGCCTCCGCCCACCGTCTCGTCGCGCCCGCTCTCGCGCAGCACGAACCGGTCGCCGCGCACCAACGGCAGGTTGGTCGCCAGGTGGAGACGCACGAGGCCCGAACCACCGGGTGGGATGCGTTCGTGGCCGAGCACGCGCAGCCGCACCGGGAACTCGCCCGACCCGATGTAGGCGACGTACGCGCCGCGGCGCGACACGTCGTGGGTGAGCGACGACAGCACGGTGAGGGTGGCGTCGAAGCGGTGCGTGGGGCGCCACTGCGCGGCAACGATGGCCGCGTCACCGCGCTGCAGTTCCGTGTGGTCGACGCCTGCCAGATTCATCGCAACCCGGTTGCCAGGGCCGATGGCGTCGTGACGTTCGCCGTGCGACTGGATGCCGCGCACCCGCACGGAGTGTCCCGCGGCGTGCAGTTGGTCGTCGACACGCACCAGGCCGCCGGTGAGGGTGCCCGTCACGACGGTGCCGCTGCCCTTCGCGGCGAACACGCGGTCCACCCACAGCCGCGGCCGACCACGATCGGCGGACGACGGGGTGCGGTCGACCAGCGCTGCGAGCGCGACCCGGAATTCGTCGAGCCCGGCACCGGTGTGCGCGCTCACGCCGACAATGGGGGCGTCGTGCAGGAACGTGCCGGCGAGATGGTCGCGAATGTCCATTTCCTGCAGCTCGCGCCATTCGTCGTCGACGGCGTCGGTCTTCGTCATCGCCACCACACCGTGGCGCAGCCCCACCAGGTCGAGGATGCGCAGGTGCTCTTCGCTCTGCGGCTTCCAGCCCTCGGTGGCCGCGACCACGAACACGCATGCATCGACGCCGCCGACACCGGCGAGCATGTTGCGCAGGAAGCGGACGTGGCCCGGGACGTCGACGAAGCTCAACCCTTCACCGTTGTGGAGCGTGGTGTGTGCGAAGCCGAGGTCGATGGTGAGGCCGCGGCGCTGCTCCTCGTCCCACCGGTCGGGGTTCGTCCCGGTGAGCGCCTGGACCAACGACGACTTGCCGTGGTCGACGTGGCCGGCGGTGGCTACGACGCGCATGTGCGGAGCGCGGCGACCAGGTGGTGATCGTCGGTGGGGTGCACGGTGCGCAGGTCGATGAGGGTCGCGCCGTCGCGGGTTCGGGCGACGACGGGTGGCTGCAGGGCGCGCAGCGCCGCCAAGTGGTCGCCGCGGACCCGGATGGCCACCGAGGGGATCGTCGCGCCGGGCGCGCTGCCGGCGCCGGGGATCGCCTCGCTGTCGACGACCTCACCCATGCCGGCGTCGCCGACGACGTGCTGGGCGCGGACGCGTAGTTGGTCGACCGTCGTGGCGACCATCTGCCAGAACGGGATGGCACGCGCCGCGCTGCGGTCGAGGTACGCGAGGGCGACGTCCTGCAGCGCGAGCAGCACGTGGGCGCCGGGGCGCAGTGCACGTGCGAGCGGGTGTGTGGCACATGCTGCGACCAGGGCGGCGTCGCCGGCGATGATGCCACTCTGGGGGCCGCCCAGCAGCTTGTCGCCGCTGAACGTCACCAGATTCGCCCCGGCGGCCAGCGTCTGCCGGGCGGCGGGCTCGTCGGCCAGCCATGCCGGCGGCGGACCACCCAGCCACGGCGTGTTCGCGTCGATCAACCCGCTGCCGATGTCGGCCACCACCGGCACCGGCAGTGTGGCCAATTGCTCGACCGGTGTGTCCTCCACGAACCCTTCGACGCGGTAGTTGCTGGGGTGCACTTTGAGCACCAGTGCGACGTCGGCGCCCTTGCGCGACAGCGCCTTCGAGTAGTCGGACAGGCGAGTGCGGTTGGTGGTGCCCACGTCGACCAGCACAGCGCCCGATTGCTCCATCACCTCGGGCACTCGGAAGCCACCACCGATCTCGACGCTCTCACCGCGGCTCACGAGCACCTGCCGCTCGCGGGCGAGTGCGGCGAGCACGAGCATGACGGCCGCGGCGTTGTTGTTCACGACCATCGCCGCTTCGGCGCCGCACAGCCGGGCCAGCAACCCACCGACCGCGGCCTGGCGCGAGCCGCGCACGCCGGTGGTGAGGTCGAACTCGACGTTGATGGCCTGCGGCGGATGGTGCAGTGCCAGGGGGGCGCGGCCCAGGTTGGTGTGCAGCAGCACGCCGGTCGCGTTCACGACCGGCGACAGCAGCAGACGACGCTGGAGCTCGGCGCGGGCGAGCGCGGCCTCGGGCGTCCAGTGCTCGGGCCCCTCGGCGATCGCGGCGCGGGCGAGTTCCACGCACACCGCGTGTGGCAGGCCGCTGGCCGTCATGGCCTGCGCCAGCGCGTCCACGCTCGGCGGTCGGGGCGTCGTGCTCATCGGGCGCACAGTACCCGCCCGCTCCCTGCCGCGCCCATGGGCGCGAACACTCCCATTCCTGGGACGATCTCCGCCCGCGGGCGCGGAGTGACCCGAATTCGGGACGTTTCGCGCCCAACGGTGGGTGTCGGTGGGGTGCGTACACTCGGGCCGATGCTGCCCGTGCCCCTCGTGCGACTCGATGCCGACCTGCCCCTTCCGGCGTACGCCCACCCGGGCGATGCGGGGCTGGATCTGCGGGCCCGGGAGGACGGTGTGGTGCCGCCAGGCGGAGGGCGTCTCCTCATGCCCACGGGCATCGCCATCGCCATCCCCGTCGGGCACGCTGGGTTCGTCCTGCCACGCAGTGGCAACGCTCTGAACCACGGCCTCACCGTCGCCAACGCGCCCGGGCTCATCGATGCCGCCTACCGCGGCGAGATCAAGGTCATCCTGCTCAACACCGACCCCCACGAGCCGTTCCACGTGCGCCGCGGTGACCGCATCGCCCAACTCGTGCTGCAGCGGGTCGACGAGATCCAGTGGCACGTGGTCGACGATCTCGACGGCGACGATCGCGGCGGCGGCTTCGGCCACACCGGCAAACACTGAGCGAACGCGGCCGCGCTGCCTCGTGCGGTGGGCCGGCACGCCGTCGGCCGGCACGCTGTCGACCGGCACGCTGTCGACCGGCTGCCGGCGTCACTTCCAGGCGAAGACGGGTTGCTCGAAATCGTGCACACGGTCGTCGGCTCGGCCATCGAGCGCGACCCATCGGAACTGCACGAGCACGGCTCCCGTCGGGGCGTGGATGAGATCCTTGCCCAACGGCACCTGGACGACCGGGCGATCGCTCTCGGGAATGTTGACGAACCGCGGCGAGTCGGTGCGCTGCAGTTCGTGCAGACCGATGCGGTACACAGACGCCACTTCGTCGGGGTTCGGCGTCAGTTCGACATCGCCATCGGCCCACAGGACCACCGGTGTGATGACGTACCCGGAGCGGGTGGTGTAGTCGTCGAGCCGGCCGAGTATCGCGTCGGCGCCGAGCTCGAGCCCGAGTTCCTCGTGCAGTTCGCGACGGGCGGTCTCCTCGGCGGTCTCGCCCGGGTCCATTCGCCCGCCCGGGAGGGCCCACTGCCCGCCGTGGCCGTTCAACGTGGCCGCGCGGCGACACAGCAGGAACGCGGCGCCACCGGCGACACCCGTGACCGAACCGTCGAACCCGGTGATGTCGCCGGGAACCACCTCCATCTCCTCGGGAGTGAAGCGGAACGGATCCTCGTCGTCGGTGCCGCGCTCGCTGTGCACGACGACGATGGCCACCGCGGCGCGTTTGGTGGCGCCGATCGGCACCTCGTGCAAGGAGTGTGCGGCGAGGTTGCGGCGCATCGATTCGCGCAGGTCGTGGTCGTGGGGGAGCACGCCGGTCACCCTAGGCCCGACGCTTCGGGCGGACTTCAGTGCGGCGTGACGGCAGGGCAGACTGTTGGGATGGATCTGTCGGTGGCGGTCACCCCGCTCTACGTCGCGTCGATGGTGGCGGAACGCAAGAAGCTGCAGCAGCGTGCCATCGAGCAGGGACCCAGCGCGGCCGACTACCTGAAGCCCGACACCACCACCAGCCTCGGTATGGGTGTGCTCAGTCTGACGACGCCCATCACGGTGCATCTCGCGGGCTACGCGGCCCTGCGTCGCGGCGCGAAGGGACGCATCGGCAAGGTCGTCCTCGGTGTTGCCGTGGGCGCGGCGGTGGCGACGACCGTCGCCGACTTCGTCGTGAAGAAGACGGGTGGCACCACGCTCGACGGACGGCGACTGCGCAAGCGGGCCCGCAAGGTGGCCGAGGTCGGCGGCGTGGCGACGATCGCCGCGGGTGGTCTCGTGCTCACGGCCACGATCGCAGCGCTCACGAGCACACGACGGATGTGGGTGAAGGGCGAGCGGCACGACCTGGGAACCGGTGTGGTGCCGTGGGCCGCGGCGATGTTGTGGTGGGATTTCGCCTACTACTGGAACCACCGCTTCCAGCACGAGGTTCGTGGCATGTGGGCCATCCACGTGCCACACCACAGCAGCGAGCGCTACAACCTGTCCACGGCGTTGCGTCAACCGGTGGCGGGTGCCTTCGGCGTATGGGTGCCGTACGGGCTGGTCAGTCGTCTCGGCGTTCGTCCGAGCCTGATCGAGACGTCACGCGCGCTCAACCTGATCTACCAGTACTGGATCCACACCGACACGGTCCGCTCCATCGGCCCGGGTGAAGCGCTCCTGAACACGCCCTCGCACCACCGCGTGCACCACGGCAGGAATCGCACCTACATCGACCGCAATCACGCCGGCATCCTGATCATCTGGGACCGGATGTTCGGTACGTTCCGCCGTGAGGAGCCCGAGGTCGAGCCCGTCGTCTACGGCCTGACGAAGAACATCGGCACCTTCAACCTGTGGACGGTCAGCACGCACGAGTACCGCGACATGTTTCGCGACGTGGCGCGCAGCACCAATTGGCGCGACCGGCTCGGCTTCGTGCTGCGCGGGCCGGGCTGGGCCTACCGGCGCCGCGACGAACTCGACGCGGCCGCTCCGATCGACACCACCGCCGCCTCGTCGTACCCGGCCACGAGGTAGGTCAGCGGGTCGAGACGACCCGTTGGTCTGCCGGCGTTCGTCCCGAGGACGGACCGTCCTGGCCCCCGCACATCACTGGCAGTGCTCGGCGGCAGGTGGTTGGGCGCGATACGTCCCAGTTTCGGGACGAGTCGCACCCACGGGCGCGGAGTGACCCAGATTTGGGATGTTTCGCGCCCAGTGGCTTGGTCAGCCGAGGCGAGCCAAGTGCCCGATCTGGCGCTCGATTCGGAGGGGTTCAGGAGGCTTTGGCCTGGGCGGCGGCGACCGTGGCCTGGTCGGCCTTGGTGACGCGGCCGAGGAACTCGAGCAGCACCCGGTTGAAGGTGCTGGCGTGCTCGACCATGAAGCCGTGGGCTGCACCGCTGATCACCACCAACTCCGCGTTGGGCATGCGGTCGGCGATCTCTTCGCTGTCGCCCCGAGGGGTGAGGATGTCCTGGTTCCCGACCATCACCAGCGTCGGGATGTCGACCGTCTCGAGGAGTTCGCTGACGGACTCGTCGACGTCGAGGATGGCCTTCACCTGCGCGACGAAGGCATGCGCGGTGCGACCCATCGCCAGTGGCCCGAGCCAGCCGAACGTGGGCAGCAGCCGACGGAACGACCGCGGGCCGATCACCCAACGGGCTGCCTCGCCGGCCATGGCGCCCATGCCTCGCTCGGTGGCGACGGTGGCCCAGCCCTGCAGCAGCTCTCGTCGCCAAGGGTGGTTGCGGCACGCGGTGCACGCCAGCGTCAGCGAGATGACCCGCTCGGGGTACCTCAGGCCGACGATCTGCGTGATGGCCCCGCCCATCGATGCGCCGACGATGTGGGCGCGCTCGACACCTGCCGCGTCGAGCACGGTGATCGCGTCGGCGGCCATCTGCTCGAGCGTGTAGGTCCCGAACGGTTTGTCGCTGCGGCCCGCGCCGCGGTTGTCGAGTGCGATCACCCGATACTTCGCCGCCAACGCGAGCCGTTGCATGTCCCAACCGTGCTTGTCGGCGCCGAGGCCCTGGATCATCAGCACGGCCGGCGCGCTGCTGCGGCCGATGACCTCGTAGTGCAGGCGGATGCCGTCGGATGCCCGTGCGTATGCCATGTCAGCCCTCAGCCAGCCAGTCGAGCGGCGCGACGCCGGTCTGCATTCCGCCGAAGCCGTCGAGCATGCGCTGCACGTGGTGCTGCACCTGTTCGGCCAGTTCCACTTCGGCGAGGGGCCCCCTGCGCTTCTTGCGCGGTCGAACCTGCGGACCCACTTCGGCGCGAGCCGTGCGGCCGATCGTGCTGCTCATCGTGGCGACGGGAAACACCGGTACCCCGGCCATCACGGCAGCCCCGACGATCGAGTGGTTCACCTCGCCCGCGTGGCGCGAGTGCGTGCTCGATGCGCACGACATGAGGACGATCTCGTGGTGGCGCAGTGCACCGAGGACCTCGTCGGGACGATCGAGCAGCCCGCCGATGCGGCGCATGAACGGGCCCACCGGGGCGATGTCGGGGCGACTCACGAACCGAACCGGTCGGTCGATGGCCATGCTCAGTGCCCACGCGGCGTAGACGCCACTGAGTGCCCACCGTCGGCTGTTGCAGACCAGCAGGGCACCACCGCGTTTTGGCAGGTGGTCGGTGCCACCGACCCCCACGTTCCAGCGGAGGCGAGCGAACGGCGTGAGTGCTTCGACCAGGTGTGGGTCGCGTCCGAAATCGTCGACGGAGTGAGCCGGCCAGTGGCGAAGCGGTTCGACCGCCACGCTCGCAGCCTTGCCGACGACGCGCTTGGGGAACTCGACGATCTGAGCCATCACGCGACCTCCCGGATGCTGCCGACCCGCACCACGCTGGGCCACGCGAACAGCTGGTCGACGACCTCGGGGGTCGACCGGCGAGGTGCGAAGCCGAGCACCTCGAGCGCACGCGCGCTGTCGGCCAGGCGACCGCGATGCATCAACTCGACCACGTGCTCGGGAATGGGTGCTCCCAACAGGTGGCTCAGCTGACGGGCGACCGCCCACTCGGGGCCGAAGAGCGGCAGCGGGACGCGTCGGCCACGCACGATGGCCTGGGCCACGGTGATCGCGTGCGGGGCGACGATGTTCAGCGGCTCGTCGAGCCGGTTGGCCGCGGCCGCCACGAACGCCCGCGCCGCATCGCCGTCCTCGATCACAGCGAACGGCGCGTCGGCGAGCAGGCTGAATGGCACCACGGGCTGGCGGAGCAGGCGGCCGAGCGGGCTGGGCACATGCTTGCCGAGGACGGGTGCCAGCCGAAGTTTGCCGACGGCGATGCCGACGCGGCGCCCCACCTCGCGCGATTGGCGCTCGATGTCGGCGAGCATGCGCCCGTACTCGGTGGTGGGATGCAGCGGCACGCCTTCGGTCGGTCGGGTGGGGGTGCCGTGCGCCCGTCCGTAGACCTCGATGCCGCTGCGTACGACCATGCTCTCGAGTGCCGGGCACTCGGCTGCGGCACCGACGATGGCGGTGGTGGCGTCGGCGGTGAACTTTCGGGCATGGCTCAGCCCGGCTCGTGCGTCGGGTTCCCACACGCTGAGGTTGATGAGCACGTGCGGATTGAACGACGTGACGACGTCGACGATGCGTTCGCGTTGCGACGGCTGCAGGAGGTGGAACTCGGCCATTCGCAGCCGACGCCGAGGTGGGTCGACGTCGATGCCCACGAGGGACCCCACCCAGGGTTCGGCCTCCAGTTGCGCGGCAACGAGGGAACCGAGCTCGCCGCCCATTCCACTCACCAGCACACGCTGACCCCTCACGATCTCAGGTTACCCATCGGTAGGTGTCTGCACCAGTACGCAGCGCACGGAAACGGATCCTCGGCGGCTCACGCCAGCAGTGAGAACCGCACGTGCACGTCGGCCTGCAACTCGACCAGGCCCTCGCTGACGGCGACTTCGCCTCCCTTGGCCATCGGCGCGGCGTCCATGGCGATCATTGCTCCGCGCTGTGTCAGCGGCTCGGCGACGATGGGGGTCTCGCTGATCAGCTCGACTTCGCCGACGCGCAGGCCGAGGGCCTCGGCGTAGGCCGTGGCCCGGCGGCGAGCATCGCGGGCAGCCTCGGACAGCAACTCGGCGCGAGCAGGGTTCGCGCCCTCGACCCGCCACACCAGACCGCGGACTGCGGCGCCGGCCTCGCCGACGGCATCTCGCACGATGCGACCGACCAGGTCGGTGCTGCGCACCGTGACCGTGACGGCCGTCGTCGCTCGGTGGCCGACGAGCACGCTCTGGTTGTCGCGGTACTCGTACTCCTCGTTCACTCCGACGCCGGCCGTGGCGCGGTCCGACGCGGCGATGCCGTGGGCGTCCAGCGCCGTCGACAGTTGCACCGACATGGCCGCAGCTCCGTCGAGCGCGGCCGCGGCGTCGTTGGCTCGGTACGAGACCTCGAGCGTGAGTGCGGCGAAATCGGGCGTGACGGAGGTGGCGGCGGTGCCGCGAACGATGACGGAGGGCATGCCGAGATTCTCGCGTCTCTCAAGGCGAACGGGTCGCGGGCCGATGAACTGTGTGCGGCGAGGAGCGGTATGGAGTCCATGGAGCACGAGCGATCAGGCGGTGATGTCGTCCCCCGACGGGGGTCGCGTCGCTGCGTCGGCGTGCTCGCACTGCTGGTGGTGGCCCTGGTGGCGGTGCCGGTGGCACTCCAGGGCAACGCGGGCGCCTCGATTGCGTCGCCCCAGCTCAAGGCGGTCGTGTGCGACGGCGGTACCTACACGGTCAAGGCCGGTGACGGTTGGTTCCGCATCGCCGCCGCGGTGAAAGTGAACGTGACGGGGCTGTTGACGGCGAACAGCGCGTCGTTCATGACGGTCATCCACCCCGGCGACGTGCTGTGCCTGCCCTCCGGTGCATCCACGACGGCTCCCACCCCCACCAACGCGACCACCACCACGGTGAGGCCGGTCGCGACAACCACCACGACCAGGCCGGTGTCCGGACCGATCACGATCCGCCAGTTCCCGGTGCAGGGCGTGTGTTTCTTCATCGACACCTGGGGTGCCCCGCGATCGGGTGGCCGCAAGCACCAGGGCGTCGACATCATCGCTCGGACCGGCAAGGCGGTGTACGCCGTCGACGCCGGGACGCTGACCAAGCAGTACATCGATGCACCGGGGTCGCTGTCCGGCAACGGCTGGCGGCTGACGCGCGCCGACGGCACTTATTTCTTCTACGCCCACTTCAGCCGGTTCGCCGATGGGCTCAAGGTCGGCTCGGTCGTCAGCGCGGGGCAGATCATCGGGTACGTCGGCATGACCGGCAACGCCGGCGCCCCCCACCTGCACTTCGAGGTGCATCCGGGCGGCGGTGCACCGGTGAACCCGACTCCCGTGGTGAAGGTGACCGACGGTTGCGCCGTTTCGACGCTCGTCGCGCAACCAGCTCCCACCACGACCACGGTGAAGCCGGGGGTGACCACCACGACGCTGAAGCCGACGCCGACGACGATCAAGCCGACGCCGACGACGGCCAAGCAACCGACGGCCACCACGGCGAAGCCGACGACCACCACGGCGAAGCCGACGACCACCACGGCGAAGCCGACGGTCACGACGACGACGGTGCCGGTGCGAGCCGCGAACAAGTGGCAGTGGATCACTCCGGTCATGGCCCTGAACACGGTGCTCGAAGGCCGCCGACTCGCTGCCGGCGTGCCGACCCCGGTGACGATCAACGGCCTCGCCGGGGTCGACACCCGCACGCCTGGCGTGATGCTGCGCGTCGTGGCCCGCAACATCGCAAGCGCGGGCACGCTGACGCTGCACCGTTGCGGCACGACGCCGTCGGGTACGCCGACACTCTCGTTCTCGCCCGACCGAGTCGGTGCCACCGTCGCCCCGGTCGAGGTCGTCAAGGGCACGTTCTGTGTCACCTCCACGACGTCGGTCGATCTGCGGATCGCCGTGGCGGGGCAATTGGCGCCGACCGGCACCGTTCGTCAGCGGCTGGCGACGCCCGTCACGATCGACGCCGGCTTCGTGCCCGCCGGCGTCACACGCAGCATCGCCCCCGCAGCAATGTCGCAGCCGAAGGGCGCGCAGGCGGTGCAGCTGACGATCACGCTGAAGTCCCCCAACCGTGCCGGCAGCTTCGGCATCGGCTCGTGCGGCGGTGTGCCCTGGATCGTCGCGTTCCCCGCCGCAGCCTCACAGCGCTACACGGTGGTCGTACGGACCAACGCTGCGGGTGTGTGCTTCGCCCCCACGGTCGACGCTGGTGTCACCGTACGAGCCGAAGTGTTCTGGGTGGGCTGAACCGGCGAGGTCGGTAGCCGAGGTCGTTCGAGGTCAGTGCAACTCGTGCGCCATGAGGATGACCTCACGGGCGAACGGATCGAGTTGGCGCTTGGCGATGCGTTCCGTGAGGTTGATGGCCATCGACGGATCGTCGACCATGCCACTCCAGCGGATGTAGCCGCCGAGGATTCCGATGACGCGGTCGTCGACCGACTCGTTGTGCACCATCACCTTGGTGCTCTGTTCCAGCAGGCCGCTCAGCTCGGTGTAGAAGCTCTTCAACCACAACCCGAGGTCGTCGACCCCGGTGAACGGGCGGTGCAGGTACGGCAGACCCAGCTCGTCGTAGTTGTGCAGGTTGTGTGGCGCGGGAATGATGCTGATGACACAGCCGAACCCGTTCTCGCGCAGCCAGATGATCTCTTCCTGACGGCGGACGCGGCGATGATTGTCGCCGTATCCCCCAGGTCGTTCGCAGACCGCCAACTTGTCTTTCATGAACCACGTGAAGTTGCGCGGCGTGATACCGAGCGCCCACTTCCCGCGCAGCCTCGGGGGCATGTAGCCCTCCTCCAGGGTCGCAGTGAATGTCCGAACAGGTTACTCGTTCGGCCGGGTACTTGCCCAAGGGGGATCCGGTGGTGTCGTGGCCAGTCGCTGCTGGTGGCGCTCGACGCGCCGTCCGCCGCCCACATCGGTCGCGATCGCCAACCCACGGGCCACGTCCAGCACCCGTTCCACCGTGGCCGCATCGGGAGGGTGCTCGGCGGTCAGCCATCTGCGGATGGCACGCCGAGCGAGTGCCACCGGCGCTGCCGCCAGCGATTTCGCATCGGTGGGATCGAGCGCCGCGGCCAGTTCGTCGAGCAGGTCGGCCTCGTCGCGCGCCAGGCCCGCCTGGCGCACGAGCACGGGGACCAGGTCGCGTCGGGCGAGGTCGTCGAGCAGCGGTCTGAGCTCGTGCCGAACGCGGTTGCGAAGGTGTCGCGGATCTGCGTTCGAGGGGTCGCGCACCACCTCGAGGCCGAGCGCCTCGCACACGGCCTCGGTGTCGGAACGTCGGAGGGCGAGCAGCGGTCGTCGCCATCCCGGTCGCATTCCTGCCAGTCCGCTGGTGCCGGCGCCACGCAGCATGTTCACCAGCAGGGTCTCGGCCTGATCGTCGGCCGTGTGGCCGGTGAGGACGTCGGGCGGGAGCGCGTCGTAGCGAGCGGCTCGCGCTCGGGCCTCCAGATTGGGGCCGTCGCCGATGTGCACCGTGACCGATCGGAAGCCGGCGCCGAAACGGACGGTGAGGCGTTCGACGACGTCGGCCTCTGCGGCCGAACCTTCACGAAGGCCGTGGTCGACGTGCACTGCGGTCACCCGGCAACCGGCGTGTGTCGCGAGCGCCAGGAGGGCGGCGGAGTCGGGACCGCCGGAGACGGCACACGTCACGTCGCTCCCGGCAGGGGGGAACGTGCATCGCGTCAACAGTTCGTCGAGCGGTGCCTCAGGCGACGGCAAGGCGGTCGGTCCGTTCCAGCCATGACGCCGGCGAGCGGACCTCCTCCAACGTCGGCAACCATTCCGGTCCGCGCCAGGCGCGGTCGACGACCCGGTCGCCCTCGGCCTCCTCCACGGCGTGGATGAAGCGTGCGCCGGCGGCGTACTGGTTCAGCTTCGCCTCGACCCCCGCCAGCCGCATGATGGTGCGACTCAGTGGGTTTGCCGTGCGGCGCCGCTCGCGGAGGATGCGTTCGAAGCGCGTGGCGTTCGGGACCATGTCGCCGGCCGCTCGCGTCATGGTGATGTCGCCATGACCCTCGAGCAACGACATCAGACCGCCGACCTGGGCCATGACCTGCTTCTGTTCGGGCGACGCGACGAGACCCAACACTCCGCCGTCACGCAACTGCGCACTCGCGTCGCGACGGTTGCGCAGTGCGCTCCTCATCGCATCGGTGAGCGCGCCGAGGTCGGGGTTCGCGAACGTCAGGCTGCGATCGATCAGACCGGTGAAGTGACCGCGCATCCACGGCACGCCGGTGAACTGGGCCCGGTGGGTGAGCTCGTGGAGCAACACCCAGGTGCGGAATTCGCCGGGATCGAATCCGTAGCGGACCTCGATGTCGGCCAGGTTCGGTGCGACGAGGTACACCGCGTCGTCTTCGGGCCGTCTGCCGACGAGGATGTCGTACTGGCCGAGAACGCGGGTGCTCATCCATCCGAGCAGCGCGCCGATCTCGGCGCCTGCGATCTGCCTGCCGACGCTGCCAGCGGTGGGCGATGCTGCGGTCTTCTCGCTCCACTGGTCGAGCAGTGGGGCGAGCAGGGTGCGGAACGAGGCCAGGTTGGCTCGGATCCACGTGGGGCGATCGACGAACTGCACCTCGGCCGGACCGTACGGTGGCCGCAGGCCGGTGACCGCCTCGATCTGGTCTTCGATGGCGGACACCGGTGCCAGCGTGATGGGAGCGATCGATGTGGACCACGATGGCACACTCGACGTGGACATCGGTGCCGACCCTGGCGGGCGTCGGCGCGCGGCGACGGCCAGCGCCACCTTCTCGGCGCGATCCCAGTCGATCGGACTCGGCGCCGAGGTCATGCTGGTGAACTCAGTCGTCGCGGCGGGCGCGGCCGCTGGGGTACTTCGGAGCGACGACGGCCTTGATGTAGCCACCGATGACCCCGATGATGGCCAGACCGCCGACGATCGCCAGGATGAGACCCAACCACCAATGGAAGATCACTGCGAGCATCCCGCCAGCGTAGCGACAACGACGGGTGGTCCGCCCAATCCGGCTGCACAGAGGCGTCGGTGCGGGAGATTCTGGGCTCAGCCGATCCGGCCGTCGCCGTCGAAGTCCTCGCCGAAGCAGGCTTCGATCTTTGCCAGCAGGCCGGGCGGCATCTCGTCGTTCGTGCACTTCTGACGCACGACGGTGCGCAGCTCGGCGTGGAAGTCGAACGCCTGCAGACAGTCCATGCACCCGTGCAGGTGGTCGTGGATGCCGGCCTGGGCGGCCTCGCTCAGCTCGCCGTCGAGGAAGGTCTCGAGTTCGCGCAGGGTCTCTTTGCAATCAGCCATCGACGTGCTCTTCCGTGTCGGGGACGGGCGTGCGCACGAGCAAGCCACGTTCCGTTGCGTAATCGGCCAACGCCTTGTGCATCGCTTTTCTTCCCCGATGCAGCCGCGACATCACCGTGCCGATGGGAATGTTCAACATCTCGGCGATCTCCTTGTACGAGAACTCCTCCACGTCGGCCAGCAGAA
>JANMFL010000092.1:0-1502 GCA_031377945.1 Acidimicrobiaceae bacterium
GGCTGGTTCGGGGCGAGCTCGCTCTCCCCCTTCATGCACACGGCGTTCGCAGCTTCGCGGAACTGGGCTTCAGTGAGCTTCTCGTCGTCCGACCCACAGGCGGTGCCGGCGAACACGAGCAGGATGAATGCCGGAGAGAGCCGGCGGAGTAAGTGATGCGTGGTCATACGAACACGATGCATGCCCAGCGTTCCCGGGCGGAAGAGTGCCGATTCCCGACCTACCCGGGAGATGTGCAACGTCAGCGCGATCCGTGATCTCATCGGTCTCCCAGGTCCTTCGCGGACGGCAGGCCATGACCTTGCCGACGATGATCGCCATCATCCGTGCCCTCGATCGTGTCGAGCTGCTCCCGGCCCCGTCGTCGCTGGCCGACCTCGAACCCTGACACTCATCGATCGGCGCTGATCGCAGACCCGCCGACTGGAACAGTGGTGTCGTGCTCTGGCGTGTCCGATACGGGAGCCCAGCCTTGCGGCGGACGGAGATTGCGCCGCGACGGTAGCGGGTATGCATCACCGGAGTTGGCACGAGTTGCCGTCGCAGGCGACCAGTGGCATGCGGCGTGGTTCGCTGTCGAGCAGCGCACAAGAACTCTCGAACGTGACTGAACGAAGTCGGGGCCAGCGTCGTGTGTTCTGATATGAGCATCGTGGGAATCAGGATGCGGGCAGTCGCCGACGAGGCCTCGTTCGAAGCGATGTACCGCACGGAGTTGGCGTCGATGGTCGCCCTTGCTGCAACCTTGACCGGTAGCCCGGACACCGGCGCCGATCTGGCGAACGAAGCGATGCTGCGTGCGTACAAGCAGTGGGCCAAGGTCGGCGTCATGGAGCGCCCGGGGGCGTGGGTGCGCCGGGTTGTGATCAACCTCGCTCACGACAGCCACCGCCGCACAGCACGTCAGATCCGAGGGATGGAAAGGCTCCGCGCCGAGCGACCGCCCGACGGGCAGCCGAGCTCACAGGATTTCTGGGCGGCGGTTCGAGATCTCCCTGAACGGCAACGTGCCGCCGTGGCGCTGCGCTATGTCGAAGACATGCCGATCGATGAGATCGCCGCAGTTCTCGACGTCAGCGACGGCACCGTCAAATCATCGCTGTACGCCGCACGCAGAACCCTTGCAACAACTCTCGGAATCGTGGAGGACATCTGATGGGCACATTCGACGACATCGCCAACAACGCTGGCGCCACCGCACGTGCGGACGCCGCCCGCGTCATTGACATCGACGGTGGGCTCCACCAGATCGTCTCGACCGGGTCGGTCACCCAATGGCGCCAGCGCCGGGTGCGGTTCATGACCGCCAGCCTCAGCGCTGCGGCAGTTGCGGTCATCGCCGTCACCGCCGGTGTGGTGGTCCTCAACCGTGACTCGGACAATGAACTCGGCCCGGCGACCCCGCCCGTCACCGACCTGACAACAGAGCCCACCCCGACTGATGCACCGGACACCATCGACGTGCCCGACAGCACGATCCCAACCACGGCGACCACGGCGGC
>JANMFL010000115.1:0-1943 GCA_031377945.1 Acidimicrobiaceae bacterium
TCGTCGCTGTAGCCGAACGTGACGATGCGTGCCGACGCCTCGCCGGCGAGGATGGCCAGCGCTTCGCCGACGACCGCCCCCTCCACGCAGCCACCGCTGACGCTGCCGGCGACCTCGCCGTGTTCGTTGACGGCCATCGCCGCGCCCGGCTCGCGGGGCCCGGAGCCTTCGATGTCCACGACGCGGGCGATGGCCACGCGTGCCCCCGCCGCCTGCCAGCGGTCGATGTCGTCGAGCAGTTCTCTCATTGGCGCCTCTCCTGCGCGATCACCGTAGCGAGTTCTTCCATCGCCGCCATGCTGTGGCCCTCCACGAACGAGTCGACGAACGGCAGTGCGGCGGCCATGCCGCGGGCCAGCGGGGCGTACCCCGGCGTCACCTTCAGCGGGTTCACCCAGATGATGTGGTACGCGATGCGTTGCAGCCGCTGCATCTCGTCGGCGAGCACGGTGGGGTCGCCACGATCCCACCCGTCGCTCAGCACGACGACGATCGCGCCGCGGGCCATGCCGCGCACCCCCCACTGGTCGTTGAACGAGCGCAGCGACTCGCCGAGGCGTGTGCCGCCGCTCCAGTCGACCACACGTGCGCCGGCCTGGTCGAGGGCCTTGTCGGGGTCGCGACTGTTCAGCTCGCGGGTCACCCGTGTGAGGCGTGTGCCAATGGCGAAGGCCTCCACCTTCTGCCGTCCGGACACGGCCGCGTGCACGAACCGCAGCAGCGCTCGGGCGTAGGGCTCCATCGAGCCGCTGACGTCGACGAGCAGCACCAGTCGGCGCAGGCGTTCACCGGGTTCCTTCCAGTGACGGTGGATTGGCTCGCCGCCGGTGCGCAGCGCGGACCGCAGCGTGGCCGGCAGATCGGGGCGACGGCCGCGGCTCGAACGATGGTTGCGGAACGACCGGCGCGGTGGGCCGATGAACCGCAGGCGGCTCATCAACTGCTGCGCATCACGCAGTTCGTCGTCGCTGTAGTTGGCGAAGTCCTTGTTGCGCAGCACTTCCATCGCCGAGAACCGCAGGGTGATCTGCGGCTCGTCGGAGGCGTCACTGCTGCTGGTGCTGTCGTCGCCCTGGTCGCTGTCGTCGTCGACGGCCAGGGTGATGTGCAGCGGCGGCGCTTCGGCTTCGTCGGTACCGCCGGTGACGGCCAACCAGAAGACCTTGAACGATCGGTCGTACAGGGGAATGTCCTCCGGGTGCCGCACGAGCGTGGCCCGGCCCGCCCAGTACACCTGGTCGTGGTCGTCGAGGCGCAGCCGTCCGAGCGCGTCGACGAACGTGAGCACGCTGCCCAGGGGGACGCGCAATCCGGCACCGCGCAGCACCCGACCGAACGCGACCGCCATGCGCTCCGCAGGCGTGTGCGCCTCGAGCGTCGGACTCACGATGCGGGAATGCCCCGCTCGAACGCCTGCTTCACCAGTTCGGCGATGCCGTGCTGGCGGGTGCGGTCCTGGTCCTCGCGGTACTTCAGGACCGTGCCCAGCGTGGCCGTGACCGTTCGCTCATCGAGCTCGTTCACGCCCATCGCGGCAAGCGCCTGCGCCCAGTCGATGGTCTCGGCCACACCCGGCGGCTTGTACAGGTTGAGCGTGCGCAGCGTCTCGACCGCACCAGCGACCTGGCGTGCCAGGCGATCGAGCGCCTGCGGCACACGCATGCGCACGATCCGGACCTCGCGCTCGAAGTCGGGGTGCTCGACCCAGTGGTAGAGGCAGCGACGCTTCAGTGCGTCGTGCACGTCGCGGGTGCGGTTCGAGGTGAGCACCACCAGTGGTGGGCGCACTGCGGCGAACCGACCCAGTTCGGGCACGGTGATCGCGTACTCGGACAGCACTTCCAGCAGGTACGCCTCGAACTGGTCGTCGGCGCGGTCGATCTCGTCGATGAGCAGCACGGGCGGCAGCTCGGCGTGGTGGTCGATGGCCTTCAGCAGCGCCC
>JANMFL010000146.1:0-6282 GCA_031377945.1 Acidimicrobiaceae bacterium
GACCGACCGACCGACCGACCGACCGACAGCTCTGCGTGCCCGGCAGCTCTGCGTGCACGAGGTTGGGCGCGATTCATCCCAGTAATGGGACGAATCGCCCCCACGGGCGCGGAGTGACCCGGATTTGGGACGTTTCGCGCCCAGTGAGGCCGGTCGCCACAGTGTGCCGGTGCGCTCGGGTATGGACGGCGACCGGATGCTCGGTGGCTCGGTGGCTCGGCGGGAGGTCGAACCACTAAGGTCGCAGCGGTTTTCGAGGAGGACTCATGGCTCAGAAGGTTCGCGGTGTGGTGGCACGGAGCAAGGGTGCGCCGGTGACGATCGAAACGATCGTGATCCCGGATCCTGGCCCCGGCGAGGCAGTGGTGAAGGTCCAGGCGTGCGGCGTCTGCCACACCGACCTGCACTATCGCGAGGGCGGCATCAACGACGAGTTCCCGTTCCTGCTCGGCCACGAGGCAGCAGGCGTGGTCGAGTCCGTCGGCGAAGGTGTCACGAACGTGCAGCCCGGCGACTTCGTCATCCTCAACTGGCGTGCCGTGTGCGGCACCTGCCGCGCCTGCCTGCGCGGTCGTCCCTGGTACTGCTTCAGCACGTTCAACGCCACGCAGAAGATGACGTTGGAGGACGGCACCGAGCTGTCGCCGGCGCTCGGCATCGGCGCGTTCGTCGAGAAGACGCTCGTCGCCGCCGGCCAGTGCACGAAGGTCGACCCTGCGGTCCCGGCCGCCACCGCAGGGCTGCTCGGATGCGGCGTCATGGCCGGCATCGGCGCCGCGATCAACACCGGCAACGTTGGGCGTGGCGACTCGGTCGCCGTGTTCGGTTGCGGCGGTGTGGGCGACGCGGCCATCGCCGGCGCATTGCTCGCCGGCGCCCACACGATCGTCGCCGTCGACATCGATGACCGGAAGCTCGAGCTGGCCAAGCAGTTCGGCGCCACGCACACGGTGAACTCGACGACCACCGACCCGGTGGAGTACATCCGCTCGGTCACGGGTGGCAACGGCGCCGACGTGTGCATCGAGGCCATCGGCCACCCCGAGGTCTACAAGCAGGCGTTCGAGGCGCGCGACCTGGCCGGCACCGTCGTGCTCGTCGGGGTGCCGCGCCCCGACATGACGCTCGAACTGCCCTTCATCGAGGTGTTCGGCCGTGGTGGTCAGCTGAAGAGCAGCTGGTACGGCGACTGCCTGCCGTCGCGCGACTTCCCCATGCTGGTCACGCTGCATCAGCAGGGTCGTCTGCCGCTCGACAAGTTCGTGTCCGAGATCATCTCGCTCGATGCGGTCGAAGCGGCGTTCCACAAGATGGAGCGCGGCGAAGTGCTGCGGTCCGTGGTGGTGCTCTGAGTGGCGATCGAACTGGTCACCACCGACGGCATCTTCGCGCTCGATGGCGGTGAGTGGAATGTCACGAACAACATCTGGATCGTCGGCGACGAACGCGAGGTGATCGTGTTCGACGCCGCCCACGACCCTGCTCCCATCGCTGCCGCCGTGAACGGTCGCCGGGTGAAGGCCATCGTGCTCACCCATGGCCACAACGACCACATCAACGCAGCGGTGCCGTTGCGTGACCTCGTCGATGCGCCCATCCTGCTGCACGACGCGGACCGCATGCTGTGGGACGTCGTCTACCCGGTGGCGCAGCCCGATGGAATGGTCACTCCCGGCGACGTGCTCTCGATCGCGGGGCACGAGCTGGGCATCATCCACACGCCGGGCCATTCGCCCGGTTGCTGCTGCTTCCACGACGCAGCATCTGGGGTGGTGCTCAGCGGCGACACCCTGTTCTGCGGAGGTCCCGGAGCAACGGGGCGCAGCTACAGCGACGAGCCGACCATCCTGCGGTCCATCCGCGATCGGCTGCTCACGCTGCCCGATCACACGGTCGTGCACACCGGCCACGGCGACAGCACCACCATCGGCGACGAGCGCGAGCGCGTGCTCGCCCGGGCCGACGAGTTGGGTGTCTGATCAGGCAACGGTCGCGTCAACGCGTGCCGATGGATGCCATCAGCGGATCGGCGTCGGCTGCGTCGTTTGCGTGACGGGCGTGCCCGGCTGTTCGTCGATCGTTCTCCAGGCCAGCACGCCACCGACGGCGAGCAACCCGGCGAACAGGCCGACCACCGTCGTCATGACGATCGTGGATCGGATGTGCCTCCGGGGCCGTCGGAGCTGGGCGATGTCGATGGGAGCATGGTGCACGACAGCGGTCGTCGGAGCTGCGGTCGGCGCGGGGAGCGACGGTGCCGGCGGCAAAGCGAATGCGTCCATCATCCCTATGTCGGGATGTGCAAGCGTCGCCTTGAGCGATCGTTGGCGAAACGGATCGCTTGCATCGGTCGTCAGCCGCGGCGCTGCAGGTAGCCGCGGGCCAGTTCCCGAAGCCGGTCGCGTCCGAAGCTGGGGTCGTGGCCACCGTGCACTGCCTGCACGGGCAGCGTGAGCAGGCGTTCCATCGTCCGGCAATAGGCGGTGATGTCGCTGTCGGGCAACTCGTCGAGCAGCGGTCCGTCGTAGATCGCGTCGCCCGAGAAGAGCGTGCCCTCTGCGGCGTTCCACAGGCCGATCGAACCTGGGGAGTGGCCCGGGAGGTGCAGTACCTCGAACGATCGATCGCCCAGGTCGACGACGTCGCCCTCGGCGACGGTTCGCACGGTGCGCGAGGCCTGCTGGTGGAACGCGTCGACGGCGACGCCGACGGGGAGGGCGTCGACGAAGTACGTCTCCGGGACGGGGTAGCCCATCGCCTCCAGACCGTCCACGACGTCGTCCCCCCACGCCTCGCGGATGTGCAGTGTGGCGAGCGGCGGATCGAGCAAGAGGTGCGCTTCGGCGGCATGCACGACCACGTCGTCGAACTCGTGGTGACCGCCGATGTGGTCGTCGTGGCCGTGGGTGGCGACCGCGGTGACCACCTTGTCGACCAGGTCGCTCATCTCGTCGGCCAGGCTCATCACCCCCATTCCGGTGTCGACGACCAGGTCGCGGTCGCGGCCACGCACGTGCCAGATGTTGCACCGCATGAGCGGGATGACGTGGGGTTCCCAGAGGAGTGTGATCGAGTCGTCGACCCGGGTGCGTTCGAACCAACGATGCGCGAGGGGCAGTGTCGTCATGCGGGATCGGCCTTCTTCTTCGCCCGGCTGGGCTGCACGCGGGTGAGCTCACCCGCCATCTTCGGGTACTGCGGCGGCCATGGCGCGTCGGGCAGGCCCGCGGCCTGATCGGCCTGCACCATCTCGAGCAGCGGCTCGATGGGCTGAGGGTGATCGTTCATCGTCGCCCACGCATCGCCGCCACGGTCCACCCACGCCGGCACCGTGGCGATGGTCATGTCGTGGGGTCGAATGGTCAGGAGCAGCTCCCACGGGAACGGGAAGCTGACCGGTGCGTGGTCCAGCGCACGGACCGACCAGGGAGCGAACACGGTCTTGTGCGGGGCGTTCTGGTTGAAGTCGATGAAGATCCGTTCGCCACGCTCCTCCTTCCACCATGCGGCCGTGAGCAGGTCGGGTCGACGACGTTCCAGCTCGCGGGCGACGGCCACGGACGCCGAACGCACCACGTAGCTGTCGTGGCCTGTCGACAACCTGACGTAGACGTGCAGCCCGCGGTTGCCCGAGGTCTTGATGAAGCTCGTCACCCCCACCTCGTCGAACAGCCGCTTTGTTTCGATGGCGGCCTCCTGCGCCATCGCGTACGTGGTGCCGGGACCGGGGTCGAGGTCGATGCGAAGCTCGTCGCAGATGTCCTGGTCGGGCACCCGGACCGGCCACGAGTGGAAACCGAGACAACCCAGATTGACGGCCCAGATCAGGTGGGCCAGGTCGGCGATCACGAGGGCGCGCGAGGGCGTGCCGTTGGGTGTGAGCACCGTCGTGGTCTGCAGCCACTCGGGCGCGCTCTCGGGGATTCGCTTCTGGAAGAAGTTGCTGCCGTGCGCGCCGTTGGGAAACCGCTGCAGCAGCACCGGGCGGTCCCGCATCTGCCGCATCACCGCGTCGCCGACGGACAGGTAGTACTCGACGAGATCGAGCTTGGTCTCGTTCCGGGCGACGAAGTACACCTTCTCGGGGCTGGTGATGGTGACCGTGCGGCCTGCGACGGGGAGCTCCACGGCCTCGCTCATACCCGCGGACCCTACCCCGGCTACCGTCCTCGGTGTGGGGGACATCACCGACATCACCGCACCCGTGCAGGGCACCATCGTCGTGATCGACGTGATCGTGGGGCAGCAGGTTCGAAAGGGCCAGCAACTCATGCTCGTCGAATCGATGAAAATGCATCACGCCATCGAGGCGTCCACCGACGGTGTGGTCGTCACGGTCGCGGTGCAGGCCGGCACCACCGTCATGGAAGGCACGGTGGTCGCTGCGATCGAGCCGGGATCGGTCACCGTCGCAGCGGTGGCTGCCGAGGTGCAGGAGGACCCGGCACACGTGCGGCCCGACCTGGCCGAGGCCATCGCTCGTCACCACGTGGGTCTCGACGCCGCCCGGCCCGATGCGGTCGGCCGACGACGCAAGGTGGGCCGCCGGACGGCCCGCGAGAACGTGACCGACCTCGTCGACGACGGCTCGTTCGTCGAGTACGGGCCGGTGGTCATCGCCGCGCAGCGTCGCCGTCGCGAACTCGCCGACCTCATCGCCCGCACGCCGGCCGACGGCATGATCGGCGGCCTCGGCAAGGTGAACGGCAGGTCCGTCGTGGCGATGAGCTACGACTACACGGTCCTGGCCGGCACACAGGGCACGCAGAACCACCACAAGAAGGACCGCTTGTTCGAGCTGGCCGAACAACTGCGTCTCCCGGTGGTGTTCTTCACCGAAGGCGGCGGCGGCCGACCGGGCGACACCGACCAGACCGGTGTCAGTGGTCTCGACTGCCTGGCCTTCCTCTACTTCGCCGAGCTGTCGGGCTTGGTGCCCATCGTCGGCATCAACGCCGGCTACTGCTTCGCTGGGAACGCGGCGATCCTCGGGTGTTGCGACGTCGTCATCGCCACCGCCGACAGCAACATCGGCATGGGCGGGCCCGCCATGATCGAGGGCGGCGGTCTCGGCGTGTTCGACCCTCACGACATCGGCCCCATCGACGTGCAGCGGGCGAACGGCGTCGTCGACATCGTCGTCGCCGATGAAGCGGCCGCGGTGGCCGCTGCGCAGCAGTACCTCGGCTACTTCTCCGACGAGCCGTCCCATACGTGGGACTGCTCCGACCAACGTGAGCTGCGCCACGTCATTCCCGAAGATCGCAAGCGCAGCTACGACGTGCACCGCGTCATCCAGGGGTTGTTCGACACCGGCAGCGTCCTGGAACTTCGACGCGACTTCGGTCTGGGCATGGTCACCGCGTTCGCACGGGTCGAGGGCCGTCCCATCGGTGTCGTGGCCAACAACCCGGGCCATCTGGCCGGCGCGATCGACAGCGATGGTTCCGACAAGGCGGCGCGGTTCCTCCAGCTGTGCGACGCGTTCGACATCCCGGTCGTCACGCTCGTCGACACTCCAGGAATGATGGTCGGGCCGGAGGTCGAGAAGACGGCGCTGGTGCGGCATTGCAGCCGGCTGTTCGTCACCGGAGCGAACATCACTGTGCCCGTCATCAGCGTCGTGTTGCGCAAGAGCTACGGCCTGGGAGCGCAGGCCATGATGGGCGGGAGCACCAAGGCGCCGGCGGCCTGCGTCGCCTGGCCCACCGGCGAGTTCGGCGGCATGGGGCTGGAGGGTGCGGTGCGCCTCGGGTATCGGAACGAGCTCGAGGCCATCGTCGACGTCGACGAGCGCGACCGCAGCTTTCAGGCGATGGTCGACCGCATGTACGAGATCGGCAAAGCGGTCAACGTGGCATCGCACTTCGAGATCGACGACGTCATCGACCCTGCCGACACGCGCAGGTGGATCACCGCCATTCTCGAGGCGGTGCCGGTGACCGCGCCCCGACAGGGCAAGAAGCGTCCGAACATCGACACCTGGTAGGAAGTGCCCGTGAAGATCGATTCCATCGAGCTGCGTGTCATCCGGCTGCCCTACCGGTCGCCCTTCAAGACCTCGTTCGGCGCCGACGCCGAGAAGCACGCCACCATCGTGACCGTGCGCTCCGAAGGCGTGGAGGGGTACGGCGAAGGGGTGATGGACCCCTTCCCGATGTACCGCGAGGAGACGATCGCCGGTGCCGTGCACCTGTTGAGGAACGCATTCGGCCCCGACCTGCTCGCTCACGGCTGCGAGCACCCGTCCGAACTCACGGCGCACTGGGCGCGCTGGCGCGG
>JANMFL010000157.1:0-39187 GCA_031377945.1 Acidimicrobiaceae bacterium
CCGACTGGACGCCCAGCACGAACCCCGCCGCGAGGTCGTGCCGAGTCGGTCGCGACTTCAGCTCGTCGAGCACTGCGACTCCTTCCGTCGAGTCGCCATCACGGACGACAAGGTACCCCACTCCATCGACCTGCACATCACCCCTCCCTGGGTGATGTGCCGCGGACGCGCATGCGAAACGATCGCGGTATGGAAGGCGAACTGCGCCGCGAAGCGGACACGATGGGCTTCTACGTCTGCGTGACCCTGTTCGCCGTTTTGGCAATCGGCGACGAGTACGCGCCGCCTCGTTTGGCGGAGCTCCTCGCGCTGATCTGGCTGACGACCGTCGGGCTGGCATTGGCGCACTGGTGCGCCGCAACGGTTGCCGCACAGCTGGTTCCCGATCCGTCGGGGCACCATCGCACGGTCCACATCCTCGGCGCGCATCTGGTGCTGCCGTCCGGCGTGGCGATCGCCGCAAGCCTCGCCGTGCTCGTGACCCCCGAGGACCTGCGGCTGCTCGCAGGACGGTTGGTCGCGGCGGTGTGCGTGGGGCTGCTGGTCACCGTCGAAGCACGGCGGGGCGACCGGTCACGCGGCCGGGCCGTTCGGCTCGGCCTGCTCTCGTTCGCCTGCGCCGCAGGAATCGCGGTGCTCAAGCGGTTCATCTTCTGATCGCCGCTCAGCGGAAGTCGCGACTGGCGGCACTGGCGGCGACGGGGAGGGGCGTGAGCTCCTCGGCGACGATGTTGATCACGCCCTCGGCTCGCTCGAGACGACCACGGATGAGCAGCGCCGCCGCCCCCCTGGCGATCGTGCGGTACCGCACCCAACATCCCTTGGACACGACGATGTTGATGAGACCGGTCTCGTCCTCGAGGTTCATGAACGTGGTGCCCTGTGCGGTCATCGGGCGCTGACGGTGAGTGACCACACCGGCCACCAGGACCTTGCTGCGCGGTTCGCAGTGCCACAGGCCGGCCGAAGTGACCACACCGCGCTGGGCCAGCGCTTCGCGCAGGAACTGGGTGGGGTGCCCGTTCGGGGCGACGCCCGTGGCCCACAGGTCGGCGATGGCGGTCTCGACCGGGTCCATACCCGGCAGGCGGGGCGCCTGCTGCCCCACCACCACACCCTCCAGCCGGTCGGGGTGCGACTGCGCCGCGGCACCCACCGCCCACAGTGCCTCACGTCGCTCCAGACCGAGCGACTCCTCGAACGCACCGGCGGTGGCGAGCGCCTCGAGTTGGGCGAGATCCAGGCCGGGCACCCGACGCACCAGGTCCTCGAGCGACACGAACGGGCGGCCGGCCTCGATCTGTTCGGCCAGCTCGACACCAAGGCCGCGCACACTGCGCAGGCCGAGCCGCACGGCCACGCCACCGACGCTCTGGTCGCACGGTTCCAGCGTCGCTGCGGCGAGCGAGGCGTTCAGATCGGGCGAGCGCACGACGACGCCGTGCCGTCGGGCGTCCTGGCTGAGCGAGTGCGGACTCCAGAACCCCATCGGCTGCGCGTTCAACAACGCTGCACAGAACGCTGCCGGTTCGTGGAACTTGATCCACGCCGATGCGTAGACGAGGTAGCTGAACGACACCGAGTGGCTCTCGGGGAACCCATAGTTCGCGAACGCGGCCATCTTCATGAAGATCTCGTCGGCCACCGCGCCGGTGATGCCCCGCTCGGCCATGCCGTCGAACAGTCGCTGCTGCAACCGTTCCATGCGCGCCCGGCTGCGCTTCGAGCCCATCGCCTGACGCAACTGGTCGGCTTCGGCCGGAGTGAAGCCGGCGACGTCGATGGCCATCTGCATGAGCTGCTCCTGGAACAGCGGCACCCCGAGCGTCTTGCCCAGCGAGTTCTCGAGCAATGGGTGCAGGTAGGTGATGGGTTCCTGCCCGTTGCGGCGGCGAATGTACGGGTGCACCGATCCGCCCTGGATGGGACCCGGGCGGATCAGCGCGACCTCGACGACGAGGTCGTAGAAACGGCGCGGTTTCAGTCGCGGCAGCGTGGCCATCTGCGCCCGCGACTCGATCTGGAACACACCCACCGTGTCAGCCCGGCAGAGCATGGCGTAGACGTCGTCCTCCTGCGGGATGGTGGCCAGGTCCACCTCGTAGCCGCGGTGCTCGCGGATGAGATCAACCGCATAGTGCAACGCGCTGAGCATGCCCAGGCCGAGCAGGTCGAACTTCACCAGGCCGGCCGCAGCGCAGTCGTCCTTGTCCCACTGCAGCACGCTGCGTCGGTCCATGCGCCCCCACTCGACCGGACAGACTTCGATGACCGGACGGTCACAGATGACCATGCCACCAGAGTGGATGCCGAGGTGGCGCGGCGCGTCCTCGATCTCGGCAGCCAGGTCGAGCACCGCCTCGGGCACGTCGTGATCGGCAGAGCCGTCGGGTTTGGTCTGCTGGGCGGTGGTGGACACCGTGCCCCAGGCATCCATCTGCTTGCTCCACGCGTCCTGCTGGCCGGCCGCGTAGCCGAGCGCCTTCGCCATGTCGCGTACTGCGGATCTCGCTCGATAGGTGATGACGTTGGCCACCTGCGCGGTGTGGTGCCGCCCGTAGCGCTCGTAGACGTACTGGATGACCTCTTCGCGACGGTCGCTCTCGATGTCGAGGTCGATGTCGGGCGGGCCGTCGCGTTCGGTGGACAGGAACCGTTCGAACAGCAGGCCGAGCGACACGGCGTCGGCCTTGGTGATGCCGAGCGCATAACAGGCCGCACTGTTCGCCGCGCTCCCCCGGCCCTGGCAGAAGATGTTCGCCCGGTTGCAGAACTCGACGATGTCCCACACCACCAGGAAGTAGCCGGCGAAGCCGAGGTGCTCGACGACGTCGAGCTCGTGATCGATGGTGCGCCAGGCCCGGGCGCGCAACGACAGGTCTTCGTGTGCGACCGGCCGGTCGCCGTAGCGACGCCGACCTCCGGCTTCGACCAGCTGGCGGAGGTACTGCATCTCGGTGAGCGGTTGCCCGTCGTGCCCGTTCGGACACGGGTACGGCGGCAGGCTGGGGGCCACCAGCGACAGGTCGAACGCTGCGGCGCGGCCCACTTCGGCGGCGAGCTCGACCACGCCCGGGTAGCGGACGAAGCGGCGCAGTTGCTCACCTCCGCTGCGCAGGTGGGCCCCGGCCGAGGCGGGCAGCCACGGGTCGAGGTCGTCGAGGCTGCGTCGGGCACGCACCGCGGCGATGGCCGTGGCCAGACGGCGCTGCTGAGGGGTGGCGTAATGCACGTTGTTCGTCGCCACCACGCCGACGTCGTGACGCGCGGCCAGTTCGGCGAGTGCGTCGTTGCGCACGGAGTCCATCGGATGACCGTGGTCCCACAGCTCGACCAACACCCGGTCGCGACCGAACAGGTCCATCAACCGGTGCAGCTCGCGACCAGCCGCGGCCGGGCCGTCGTGCACCAGCGCCTGAGGCACTGCACCCTTGCGACACCCGGTGAGCACCCAGCCGTGGCCGCGCATCGCATCGGCCAGGTCGAGGAGCCCGAACTGGGGCACACCCTTCTCACCAGCCAGGTGACCCAGACTCAGCGCCCTGGCCAGACGGGCGTAGCCGGTGGGCCCGTCGGCGAGCACGACGAGGTGCTGTCCGTGGGGGTCGGGGGCGTGGGTGTCGGGCAGCATGCCCGTGTGCACCTGGCGCTGGGTGTCGGCCTCGGTGCGCGCCTTACGGCCGTCGAGACCAGGGGTGAGGGTGATCTCGGTGCCGAACACGGTGGGCAGGCCCACGGCGCGGGCCGCTTCGGCGAAACGGACGATGCCGTAGAAGCCGTTGTGGTCGGTGAGCGCCAATGCCTCCAGCCCCAGGCGGGAAGCCTCTTCGACCAGTTGCTCGGGGTGCGATGCGCCGTCGAGGAACGAGAAGTTGCTGTGGCAGTGCAACTCGGCGTACGGCACGTGCACCGGGTCGGGGCGCCACAGCGGTTGGGTGGTGTCGGGCTCGCCAGCTGCCGCCGGCGGTTCATACGGCTGCCGCTTTCGCCCCCACGCAGGCCCGTCGCCACCGGCGTTCCACGAGGGCGAACCGGGGACGCGACCGTCCTTGCCCCTGCCGGAGAGCAGGCGTTCCACGTCGGACCAGGGCATGTCAGGATTGTTGAACCCCATAGGAGGTGGGCGACCTTACCGAACACCTGTTCGATCCACAAGGGGGAAGATTTCTGCCAGCATTCGCGACGCGCCTTCGCCGACAACTCGCCGAGACCACACCCATCGGCCCCTCAGCTCGAACGGAGCCCACGATGACCAGCACCCTCACGCCCTACCTCACGGTCAACGACGCCGCCGCGGCGATCGACTTCTATGTCGCCGCGTTCGGTGCCGTCGAACACCACCGACTGATCGACGGCGAGCGCATCGGGCACGCCGAACTGGTGCTCGGCGACACCCAGTTCGCGCTCGCCGACGAATACCCCGAGTACGACGTCGTCGGGCCCGGCAGCCTGGGCGGGTCGCCCGTGGCACTGAACCTCATGGTGCCCGACGTCGACGCCACATTCGCCCGAGCCGTTGAGCTGGGCGCCACCGCGGTCCGACCGCCGTCCGACCAGTTCCACGGCCACCGCAACGGCCAACTGCGCGACCCATGGGGTCACCGCTGGACCATCAGCAGCCACATCCACGACCGCTACCGCGAGGAGGCGGAGGCCGCCGGCTTCGACTACCGCCCTGGCGCCGCAACCGTTGACATGGCTGGCGACATGGCCGGCGCCCACGACCACCAGGTCAAGCACCACGAACAGGGCGACCTGTACTACTTCACCCTGCCCACACCGGACCTGACCCGAGCGAAGGCGTTCTTCGGCGCCGTGCTCGGCTGGCAGTTCGACGGCCCGGAGTCGGGCCATGCCGGCAACATCTCGTCACCTCCCGGCGGCCTGCACCCGGGCAACGAACAGGCCGACCTGTGGTTCGCCGTGCCCGACATCCATGCCGCAGTGGCTCAGGTGCGTGCACTGGGCGGCACCTCCACCGAGCCGGTGCTCCACGACAGCGGCTGGGCGGCGGAGTGCACCGACGACCAGGGGACGCGGTTCTGCCTCAGCGTGCCGGCCGCCAAGTACACCCGCTGACCCGTCTCCAGGAACTCGAGTTCTGCGAGGCGGTCACGCCTCGGCGAGCAGCTGGTACAGCTTGCGGCGGGCGTCGTTGAGGATGGCCGTCGCCTGCTCGACGAGGGTCGCGTCGTGCGAGTTGGCGACCTGCTTGGCGGCCATCACCAGCTGACCGAGGGCGTGGCGGTACGCGCCGTGCCCTTCGGCGGACTCGGGATTCATCCACGGCAGTGGACCTTCGACGAGTCGTTCGTCGAGCGCCTTGGTCCCCGCGGGCGTGAGGGTGAAGACCCGCTTGTCGTCCTGCTGGCTGGCCGTGACGAGCCCGGTCTCCTCCAACAGCTGCAGCGTCGGGTACACCGAACCCGGGCTCGGCTTCCACCGTCCGCCGGTGCGCTCTTCAGCCGCTGGATGATCTCGTAGCCGTGTGCCGGGCCGTCGGTCAGGGCCGACAGCACGGCGAAGCGGATGTCGCCGCGACGAGCGCGCGGGCCGCGCCCTCCGGGGCGGCCAAAGCCGAACTCGCCGCGGTCGCGGCCCGGATGTCCCGGATGTCCCGGGTCGATATCACTGACAGCAACGCCACTGATCCTGATTCGTCGGACTCAGGGGGTCCAGCGATAGCGGACGTCGGGGGTCCGCTCGGCATTGCCGGCGCCGTCGGTGAACGTCTCGGCGACGAAGCCGTGACGCTCGTAGAAGCGGCGGGCACGCTCGTTCGACTGGAACGTCCACAGCTGCAGCCCATCGGCACCACGCCGTTTGGCCAGTTCGACGAACTGATCACCGAGGCCACGACCGGTCCAGGCCGGGTCGAGATACAGATGCTCGATCCACGAGCCATCACGCTCGTGACCGAGCACCATCAGACCGGCGAGCACGCCATCGACCTCGGCCACCCACATGTCCGCGCGGCCGACCACCTCGTCGGCCATCCAGCGCTTCACGTCGCTCGGCGGATACGCGAACGGCACCTCGGGCAAGCCGAAGGCACGCGAGCGCAGGTACACGTGTGCACACTCGACGGCGTCCTGAGCCCGCACGGTGCGCAGTCGCGGCGCACCGGGCTGCAGGGCACGCAGGGCCCCCTCGAGCCCCGATTCGGTGATGGCGATGGCCTGATGCCACTGCATCCACTCGACCTCCTGGCTCTCGCCCTCGGGCGGCTCCGGTCGCTGATGCGGCGCCTCCACCAGGTAACGAAGGTCCAGATGGGTGTGCTTGCGCGGCCCGGGGTGCACGTCGACGTGCACCAACTCGGGTGCAGTGTCGCCGTCGCCCTCTCCGGCCGTGCCGCCCACCAGCACGACCGGCAATCCGGTCTCCTCGGCGGCCTCCCTGCGTGACCCTTCCCAGGGCAGTTCACCCTCGTCGACGTGGCCTCCGGGTTGCAGCCAGATGCCCAGTCGCTTGTGCTTGTGGAGGAGCACGCGGGTGCGATCGGGCGTGACCAGGATGGCCGACGCGGTGACGTGCACCGGACTCGCGGCTTCGGAGAACGGCTGGTCGAGGGCATCGAACCGAACGAGGAAGTCGGCGATGGCGGCGCGTTCGCGCGCATCGACCGGACGGCGCGCCGCCACGGCATCGCGCACCTGCTGGCGGGTGTCGGACATGCACCCAAGGTAGGGGTTGGTCGTCACGACCGTGGCACGAGATCGTCAAAAACATCACTTCAGTCGCCCTGAGAACGCGCCGATAGTGACTTCGAACGGTGCGATAGCCGGCGCAGGGCCGGACTGCAATCACCCCGAGGCGGAAGAACTTCACTATGGAACCCGACGCACAACTCGCACCCCGAGTGCTGCTGGCAGTGGGCGACCCCGAGCTGCGACGGGTCGCTGGTTCGGCGCTGCGGTCACGGGGCTACTCCGTGAGCGCGACGACCGAAGAGGACGCTGCGCTGACCTTGGCCCGTTCGTTCTCACCCGACGTGGTGATGGTCGACCTCGATCTGCCCAGCCCCGAAGGCGGCAACCTGTTCGACACGATGCGCGCCCTCACCGATGCCTACATCGTGGGTATCGCCGCCCCCGACGCCGACACTGCCCGGATCCGTGCGCTGCGCGCCGGCGCCGACGATGTCGTGTCCTCCGATCTGAACCCCGACGAGCTCGCTGCTCGCTGCCAGGCGCTGCTGCGTCGGCCGCGCCAGTTGCACGCTCGCTGGGACCCGATGCAGGCCTCGGTGATCAACCTCGGCGGCCTCACCGTCGACGTCGGTCGCAAGGAGATCCGCGTGCACGGCGACGACGTGCCGGTGACCCGCATCGAATTCGCATTGTTCGAGCAGCTCTGCCGCCGCCCGGCCGAGGTGTGCTCACGCACCGAACTGCTCGAAGAAGTCTGGGGACCGAACTGGGTGGGCGACACCCATGTGGTCGACGTGCACCTGAGCAACCTGCGCCGCAAGCTGCAGCAGCGTGCTCCCGAGCTGCGGTTCATCCACACCGTGCGCGGTGTGGGCTTCCGCCTCAGCAACGATCTGCTCCGTGCTGCCGAACAGCAGCCGGAGCACGAAGACGACGGCCGCGAGCTCATCTCGGCCTGACCTGCCCAACCCGGGCGTCAGCGGTATTCGGCGGTCAACCACCACCGACCTCGCTCGACACCCACCAACAGCAGACGGCCCGACCGGGTGAGCACCTGGAACCGGGCCGTTCGCCGCGCCCGGGTGACGTCCCACCACCGTTCGTCGAGGGGCCACGGCCCCGCCCACGCCTGCACCGGTTCGGCATCGGCGCCCACCTGCACGGTGGCGAGGGCTGCGCTGACCACACCTCGGCCGCTGACGGCCACGGGCGTACCCGCGGCATCGAACACACCGATGGCCCGGGCGGGCTCGTGCACCACCGCGGGTGACGGCGTCGGCAGGCTGCCCGGCCACGGCGAGCGCACGACGGCGAGACGCTCGGCGGGATCGACCAGATCGGCCGTCGCCGCCGGCACCCACGTGTGCGTGTCGTGCGGCTGGCGGCCACCGCGCGCCGCCGGCACCAACACCTGCGACTCGCCCGCCAACGCCACCAACCGAGCGACGCCACGCACGGCCCAGTCGTCGGCCTGGGTTCGGCCGCCCCACAACCCCAGCTGCACACCGTCGTCGCTGCGCACTTCCACCGGATCGAGGCGCAGCAGGGTCACGCCGGCGGTGAGGTCGCCCGCCGTGGTCCAGGCATCGAGCTGCCAGCGGACCCGCTCGACCATCGCGGCGACACCCAGTCCGCTGCTGCGGTACCAGACGCGTTCGCTGCGCTCGCCGTGCTCGGTCTCGGCGACGACGGACAGCCGGGTGCAGACACGTCCGTCGGTGGCCAACAGCGTCACCAGCTCCTCCGCCAGTTGACGCCCGACGAACACGAGCGCATCGCTGTGCTGCACCGACGGTTCGAACACGCGCTGCACCTGCAGACCGCTGGGCGGGTCCTGCGTACCGGGGAGTCGGTCGTCGCCACCGGCGGCGATGCGGTGGGCGAACTCGCCGAGTGGGCCGAAGCGTGCCGCCACATCGGTGCCGGGCAGGTCGGCGAACGCACCCAGGTGGTGCAGACCCAGCCGGTGGAGCAGGTGCACGAACTCGGCGGGCACCTCGGCGACCTCGGCCAGCAGCTGCACGGGAAGGCCGCGCAGGAACCCGGCGGTGGCGCGTTGGCCGGCGGGGACGACCAGCGGCGCCGCCTGTGCCGCGGCACGACGGGCGGCGATGCCAGCGGCGAACCGACCGTCGGCGACCCCGAGGCCCAGTGCGCCGACCGATGCGAGCGAGAGCCCCATGGACTCGGCCGCGACGGCGACCACCTTCAGCGCCATGGAGTGCTCGCCACCGAAGTAGCGCGACGGCCCGCGGGCGAGGAAGGTGAGCGTGCCTGGTTCGGTGATCTCGAGACGCGGCACCATGGCACCCACCGCCTGCACGACCCGGTCGAACTCGCGGGCGTCACGCGCCGGGTCGTGGGTCTCGATGCGCACGCGCGGGCATCGCGCCTGGGCCTCGCGCCGACGCATGCCGAGGGCGATGCCATCGGCCGCGGCGGCCGACGAATGGGCCACCACGCGGTTGGCGTGCACCACGGCCACGGGCTCGTCGCGCTGCGCGCCGGCCACGATCACCGGCCAGTGCGGACACCACAACACACCGAGACGCGGTACCCCGAGACGCGGTACCCCAACACTGGTCATGTCAGCCGGTCCGGCGGAGGGGGACGACGGTGCCCGGTTCGACCGACTGCAGCCGGCCGTCGATGGCGGGCAACCAGTACTCGGCCCGCCGCGTCTGGGGGACGCGACGCCCGGACATCTCGACCAGTGTGCGTCGCGCTCGAGCGACGCCATGACCGTCGCCGAGCCCCGACCACGACGACGACGCGCATTCGAACCGCAGGTCGGCACCGAACACCGGCGCGCCCACCGTGACGGCCACCGCACCGCGCGACTGCAGTCGGGCGACCAATCGGCGGGCGGTGGCGGGCCGCACCTGCTGGGTGCCCGGTCCGAGCAGCACGAGGTCGAACCCGTCGATGCAGGCGGCCAGCAGGTCGGCCCACAGGGCATCGTCGAACGGTCGAACCGCACCCTGCGCGTCGAGTGGTTCGGTGACGGCGACCAGTCGTTCGAGGACCACACCGGACTCGGCCGCGGCAGCCAGGCCGAGCGTGGGCATGCCTGCCACAGCGACCCATGCCCCCTGTTGCGATGGGCCGGCGAGGAAGGCGAGCGCCAGCGACACCGCTGCCGCACCGGCGCAGCCGACGACGCTGCCTCGCTGTACGGCGGCGGCGGGCAGCAACGACGAGAACGCGGGCAGCAACGGCAGCGTGCGCTCGGCGGCCGCATTTCCCGACGCGGCTCGTGTGACCAGGCCGCGGGCGGCGAGATCGGACAGGTGGGTGGGGTTCGTCGCTGCCGCCATGGCGACAGTCTATCGAACACCTGTTCGTCAGTCGACTGCCAGGAGCGCCGCGAAATCCTCGGCCGAACCGGCGTACTCGGTGGCCCCCATCTGCATGGCGTGCTCACGATCACGCACCGCCACCCCGCCCACGACCACGAGCACGTCGGGCAGCGCATCCCGCAGTGCGGAGAGCAGTTCGGGTGCGTTCACGAGCCCCTCCGGCGAACTGATCGACACGCCGATTGCGGCGAGGTCCGCCGTGCCCGACGCGGCGTGCACGAACGACTCGGGGGGCATGTCGGCTCCCAGGTCCGACACTTCCCAGCCGGAGCCACGCAACAGGTCGCCCAGCATCGAGACCGGCAGCGAGTGCCGTTCACCGGCCGGGGCACCGAGCACGACCGAGCCCCGGGAACGTCCTCGACGCGAGAACCGCGGACCGAGGCGGCCGATCAATCGTTGGGCGATCCCGGTGGCGCGGTGCTCGATCGAGATGTCCAGTTCGCCCGCCGCCCACCGAGTGCCGATGTTGCGCATCGCCGGGGTGATGACCTCGAGATAGATCTCGTCGAGCTCGGCGCCCGCGATGAGCGCCGCTTCGATCACGCCCCATGCGCCACGAGTGTCGCCGGCGACGAGGCGCGCCTCGAGCCGCGAGGCCCAGGGTGCTCGACGCTTGGCATTGCCCGGCTCGCCCGCCGCGGGGACCTGGTGTTGGAAGGTGTTCAGGTCGGCAGCGGTGACCGACCACGTGCCACCCGCCTTCGTCGCGGGCAGCACGCCGAGTCGCACGTAGCGATAGACGGTCATGTAGTGCACACCGAGCAGTTCGGCGGCCTCATGCAGGGTGAGATCGGCGGCGCTCACCGGGAGCACCGTACGAGGACGACACGCCGACTGCGTAACGCAGCTGGCCGAATTCTCAGTGGCCGAATTCTCAGTGGCTCGCCTTCCACTTCACCATCGCAGCGCGGCTGCGCTCGACCAGAACGGCCGGCACACGACGCAGGAACTCGGCCTCTGCCGGGCTGGCACCTTCGGCGACCGCGGCACCGCCGGCGTCGGCCGCTGCCTCGGGGGCGACGTCGTCGAACGTCGGCAACTCCATGCCGGGCTTCCAGTAACCGTAGAGGTCGGCGATGATGGCATCGAGGCCGTCGGCGGTGTGGCCCTTGGCGACGTCGACCGTGATCATGTTGCCGAACACGTGCACACCGGCGACCTGACCGGTACCGAGCAGGCGACGTGCCAACAGGGCCGCAGGTCGCGGGCCATGAGCGTCGGCGACCGAGGTGAACAACTCGTGCCCCATGCCGGTGAGGTTGCGGTTCGCTTCGTACCGCATGACACCAGGGGTGTGGCTCGGCTTGGCGACGACGGCGATCTGCTGACCCATGAGTCTCCAGCGTAGTGGGGACGAGCGCTCCGACGAAGCCCTGCGATCGACGCCGACGATCAGCCCGACGATCAGCCCGACGATCGGCCCTACGATCAACAGGGTGATCACGCACCATCAGATCGACGGAGTCAGCTGGATCGATGTCGTCGATCCCACGGCCGATGAGCTCGCCGAGCTCGCCGGCGACCGAGGCGTCGCCGATCGGACGTTCGACGAGGCGCACCGTCGAGCCGCTCGCCCCACGATGCAGCGCTTCCCCGACCACGTCTATGTCGTCGCGTTCAGCGGTCAGCACGCCGAGATCGACATGTGGGCGGGTGACGACTGGTTCGCCACCGTTCGACGACACGACGACGAAGGCCACGAGTGGGAACCCACCACGGCCATCGAGCGCGCCCGTCGGCTGCGCGAGATCTCACCCGGGATGATGCTCGCGCTGGTGCTCGAGGACCTGGTCGACGGATACTTCGACTCGGCCGATGCGCTCGAGGACAAGATCGAGTTCATCGAGGATCGCATCTTCGGCGACCCGCCGCCGGAAGGGGCCGACAGTGGACCGATCGCGGTCGTCGACGAGTTGGACGTGCAGCAGGCGCTGTTCGACGTGCGCCGCGAACTGATCCGCTTGCGCCGTGCCGTGCTGCCGCTGCGCGAGGTGCTGCAGGCGTTGCTGCGCAACGAGGTGCAGTGGGTGCAGGGCGACGCACTCGTCGTGTGTCGCGACACGTTCGACAAGCTGCTGCGTGCGGTCGATCTGGTCGATGAACTTCGCGAACTGGTGGGCAACGCCGTCGAGGCGCACCTGGCGGTCATCAGCAACCAGATGAACCTGGTGATGAAGCAGCTCACCGCGTGGGGCTCGATCGTCTTCGGGGCCACGCTCATCGCCGGCATCTACGGCATGAACTTCGCGCACATGCCAGAGCTGGACTGGAAGCTCGGCTACCCGTTCGCGCTGGGGCTGATGCTGGCGATGAGTGTCATCCTGTGGCGCTGGTTCAAGCGCAACAACTGGTTGTGACGACCCCCTCGAGCGACCGCCGTCCAATGCTGGCGAGACGCCCGTCAGCCGGGCTGCAGCACGACACCGTGGCGGATGGCCCATGCGGCCACCTCGACCCGGCTGGAGAGGCCGAGCTTGGTGAGGATGTTGGACACGTGCACCGCCGCCGTCTTCGGTGAGATGAACAGCCGCTCGGCCAGCTGACCGTTGGTGAGGCCCTCGGCGATGAGCGCGGCGACCTCTCGTTCCCGAGCGGTCAGTTCACCATCGCTGCGGCCCGAGCCCTCGAGTCGGCGCAGCAGCGATTCGGCGCGGTCGCGGCGCCACCCGGGCCAGCGTTCCAGCTGGACCAGCGCCACACGCACGGCTGCCAGCGAGCCCTCCCGGTCGCCCGAGGCCAGCAACGCGGCGGCGAGGGAGATCTGCAGCGCCGCCTGGGTGGTGGCGTAGAGCGTCGGGTCCGGGTCGGTGAGCACGGCCAGGAGCGCCTCGACCGCACCGGTCGCGTCGCCCTCGGCCAGACGCAGCGGGCCCTCCAGATGACGTGCGACCCAGTGCTGGCCGGCGTGCTCGTGCAACCACGTGCCGAGGAAGTCGTCGCGGACCCGCGCCGGCGTCAGGCCGGCCATCAGCGCAGCGAGGCCGACCTCGGTCATCACGAACACACTGCTGCTGGAATCGGACGGCGGTTCGGTGCTCAGGTAACGGTCGAACGAACGCTCCATGTCGCCGCGTCGACCACCGACGGAGTACGCCAACACCTCCAACGGCAGTGGCTTGTCGTCGTCGAGCTCGCGGGCACGAGCGAACGCCTCGAGCGCCCCGGACACGACGCCCTCTTCGATCTTCAGCAGGCCGAGATGCAGGTACGAGGCGCAGGCTTCGAACGAGCCGGCGTGCGGCAGGGCACGCGACTCGGACACCGCCTGGCGCATGGCTCGCATGTCGGCCACCGCCATCGCGGCCTCGGCGTCCCAGGCCGCGATCATCCCCGCTCCACCGAGCTTGTCGAGGCCGGATCGTGCGGCAGCGGAGCGGAGCTCGCTCCGCGCCCACTGCGCGGTGGCGCTGCGTTGGCTGACGACCCCGAGCAGGTTGTTCAGCACACGACACTCGAGCACCCCGTCGCCGACGCGACGTGCCGCCTCGTGCGCGTGGAGCAGCGCCGCCTCGGCGGTCGCCCGGCTGTCGTGACCGACCATCGCCGAAGCGCGCTCGACGGTGGCCTGCGCTTCCAACCACTGGTCGCCGTGGCGACGGGCATCGTCGAAGGCCCGGTCGGCCCACGACAGGGCTTGGGTGTTGCGGTTGGCCAGCATGTGCACCTGCGCCACTGCGCCTGCAGCGCGACCTCGTGCGGTGCCGGGAGGCAGCTGTTCGGCCAGGTCCTCCAACTGCTCGAGCACCACGTCGCGTCGCTCCCCGTGCCCCAGCTCGTGGTGAAGGCGTGCGGTGAACCGCATCGCCTCGATGCGGTCCAGGTCGGTCACGGCGTGGTCGAGCCAGGCCCGAGCGAACGACAGCGCCTCGTCGCCGTACTCGAGGCGCCAGGCCGCGTCGGTGGCGACGGCCAACAGCTCCGGGTCGGTGGGTGCCTCGGCCAGCCCTTCGCTGGCGAGTCGCAACGCCTGAAAGGACGCCCCGCGATCGAGGTAGCGCCGTGCACCTTCGCGGGCGATGGGTGGGACGAGCTCGAACTGGCCGGCACCGACCGCGTGGCGGGCGAGCGCGGCATGGTCGGGCGCAGGGCTGCCACGCAACGCGGTGAGGCACCGCTCGTGCAGGCGGCGGCGCTCGCGCCCGAGCAGCTGCTGATGCACGGCGTCGGCGACCAGCGCATGAGCGAACCAGAAGCGGTCGTCACTGGGCTCGATGACGATGCCCTGCGTGACGAGCGAGCGCAGTGCGCCGAGCAGGCGCGTGTCGTCGAGTTCGCCGATGGCGCCGAGCAGATCGAACGGCGCAGCGTCGCCGAACACCGCGAGCGAATCGGCCACCTTGCGCTCGTCGGCCGACAGACCACCCAACTGCTGCCGCACGGCCTCGTCGAGCGACCACGGCAGGGTCGCCGTCTTCAGATCGTCGGTGCACGCGTCGGGCCCGCAGCACCGCACGAGCTCCTCGACCACGAAGGGAATGCCCCCGCTCCGACGGAACACGGCTTCGACGGCACCGGACGACGGCGCGTCGCCGCCGATCGCGCCGAGCATCGCCGCGACCTCCACCCGATCGAGTCGGTCGAGACGCAACTGCTCGACGCTGTGCTGTCGCTCGAGCCGCAGCACCAACTCGCCACCCGGCGCCTTGCGCGACAGGTCGGTGCCGCGGTACGTGCCGACGAGCACGAGCTGCGGCCACGGTTGCGAGCACAGCTGGTCCAGCAGGTGGACGCTGTCGGCGTCGGCCCAGTGGAGATCCTCGACGATCAGCAACGTGCGCCCGCGGGCCACGGCGTCGGCCACGCGGCGGCGCACCTCGGTGGCGATGTCCCCGCCGCCACCGTCCGGCTCTCCCGAGCCCTCGGCGAGCTGACCGAGCACGTCGAACGGGCGGCCCATCGAGCCGGGCTGCGCCTGCGCGGCGAGCACCGTGACGGAGTCGTCGAGGCCGTCGATGAGCTCGCGGAGCAGGCGGCTCTTGCCGATGCCGGCCTCGCCCGACACGAGTGCGATGGCCGGACCGTCCTGGGCACGTGTACCGACTGCGACCTCCGCAGCCTCGAGCAGACCTTGTAGCCGGTCGAGTGCGCCGCGCCGGCCGATCATGATCGGCGAGAGGCCGGTTCGCGCGCGCAGCATGGGCTGGACGCTAGCGGCGTCGGTCATGGCCATGTTCCCGCCTCACGCCACCCTGGCCGGGGCGGCGGCCGAGTGGCAGAGGACGGGCATGGCGATGACCGACGCCGCGGGGCGGGGGATGCGGGTGGGCCGGGCCAGCAGCGGCCGGCGGAAGAGCCGGGACCGGTGTTCGGCCATCTCGATGCGTTGTGCATGTTGCAGATCGGCGAGGTACTGGAGGGTCGTCATCGGGGGCATCGGAGTGTTCCTTGTGCTGTGGGGACACCTCGATGATGCGCTCCGGGCACGGTCGGCCACATCGGCAGACCTACCTATTTGCGACCACGTTCAGAGGGCTGGGCACCTAGGTAGGTGCCCGAACGTCAGGCAAACGCGTCGATCATCGCCTTCACGTCGCCCAACGGGTAGAGGATGGGGCACGTGCAGCCGTGATCGATGTACTCCTGCACCTTGGCCTTGGCCTCGGCAGGGGTGCCGCTGGCGGTGAGCATCTGCACGATCTCGTCGGGCACCAGCTTGCTCGCCGCCTCGACCTGTTCGTGCGTGGCCGGCCAGGTGAGCACCTCGCCCACCTTGTCGAGCAGGCTCTGCGGCACGCCGGACGCCTTCATGATGTGCGGCTGTTGACCCAGATACTGGGTGACCATCATGCGCGCCATGTCGAGCGCGGTCTGGCGGTCCTCGTGCACGCTGCACACCACCAATTGCGGCCGGTCGATGTCGTCGATGGATCGGCCGGCCTTCGCTGCGCCGGCCTCGAGCGCCTCCATGGCGCGCTGGTTGTAGTCGGGCGAGACGAGATAGTTGAGCACCGCACCGTCGGCGATCTCGCCAGTGAGTTCCATCATCTGCATGCCGGTGGCACCGATGTAGATGGGCACGTCCTTGGCACGGCGCTCCTGGTACACGTAGTCCAGCTCGACGCCGTCGAGGTGGACGTACGTGCCGTCGAACGTGACGGTCTCGTTGTGCAGCAGCGCGCGCACGACGGTGACGATCTCGCGCATGACGGTGAGCGGGCGGGCGCGGTCGATACCGACCTTCTGCGCGAGCGGGTCCCACCAGGCACCGATGCCGAGGATGACGCGACCCGGCGCCAGATCGTCGAGCGTGCTGAACGTGGCGGCCAGGCGAGCCGGGTTGCGGCTCCAGCAGTCGACCACGCCCGAGCCGACCTTGATGGTGTCGGTGACGCTGGCGAACGCCGCCATGGGCACGGTGGCTTCGCGCACCAGCCGGCTCTCGGCCTGCCACACGGCGTGGAAGCCCTTCGCCTCCGCGTACTTGGCGATCTCCATGCCTTCGCGGATGGGGTGGGCGTCCTGCAGGTAGACGGCAACTGGCGTGTCCATGCACGGCACGCTAGTCGTTGACATTTTGTACAACCGCTCACCGGTGTGACGCCAGTGTGAACTGTCAGGCCACGGGCGTCAGCAGGACCACCCCTGCCGAACTTAAGTTCTGCGTGGCGCGTCAGGCCACTGCACCTGTACGCGGGCCGCGGCCTCGGCCGACGTGAGCACCGGCTGCACCTCGAACGTGCCGAGGTCGGCCCACACCGCAAGCCACATGTCGAACAAGGCCGGGTCGTCGGTCTCCATCAACTGGTAGCACGTGTCGAGCGCGTCGTCGGCCACGACCCAACTGTCGATGTAGTGCAGCCCGTCCGGCAACATCCGCCCCTTGACCGCTGCCCGCTCGTAGATCGGGCTCGGGCCGTACGTGTAGTGCTCGATGACCATGTACCGCACGAGCGTCACCCCAAGGGCGTCAGCAGGACCAGGGGGATCTCGCGATCGGTCTTGGTCTGATAGCCGGCGTAGTTCTTGTACTTCTCCGTGATGATCGGCCACATGCGGGCGCGTTCGTCGGCCGTTGCCGTGCGCGCGATCATGGTCACCTTCGGCTGACCCTTCCACACCACCTGCACCTCGGGATTGGCCACCAGGTTCACGTACCACGCAGGGTGATGGTCGTCGCCGCCACGCGAGGCGACGATGACGATGGTCTCGTCCTCCTGGAGCGGCGAGGTGAGCATCACCGAGCGCGGCTCGCCACTCTTGCGACCGGTGGTGGTCAACTCGAGCACGGCCATGCCGGCGGCATCCCACCCGAGCTTCCCGAAGCTCACGGCGAGCACTCCGCGGTGGACGAGGTTCATTCCCTTGAGCATGAAGTCACTGGGCATGGTGGAACCCTACGCCGTCACGCAGAACTGAGTTGCTGCGTGACATGTCACGCAGCAACTCACGTGTGAGCGGGCGGGGGCTCGAGTTGGATGAGGCCGGCGTTGGTGGGGCGGAAGCCACAGGCCTCGAAGTAGAAGGGGCGCAAGTCGTCGTCGAAGTCGACGTGCAACCACTCGCATCCCGCCGCGGCGGCTCCCTCCTGCGCGGCCCGCACCAGGCCGACGCCCACGCCCTGGTGACGGGCCGAGGCGGCCACCAACGTGTCCTGCAGCCAGGCGTGGACCAGGCCGTCCCACACGACATTGACGAAGCCGACGAGCGCGTCGCCGGAACGGGCCGTGACCCAGCCCAGGCTGTGCTGCGCGGTGAGCGCAACCCAGTCCCACTCGTCGTCGGCGAACACACGCGTGTCGAATGCTTCGGCGTGGAGCGCGTTCACCTCGGCGTTGGTGAACTCGCCACGCCACTCGTCGACGAGGCTCATCACAGCCGGGCGAACAGGCGGGCCGCCTGCTCCTCGGCCTTGGCGCGAACCTCGTCGATGTCGACACGGGTCGGCAGCCCGTTCGCCAGCACCTGCTCGCCGGTGTCGAGCGTGACGTCCAGGGCGCGCACGCCGGGCGTGAACGACACGTGCCACGCGCTGTCGGCGTGCGGGTAGTTCCAGGTGACGGTGTCGAGGCGGGCCTCGGGGAACAGCGCGTAGCCGTTGTCGAGCCAGCCCCACACGGTGTCGGGCGAGGCGAGCACGTCGTCCTCGCGCAGCCGCACGTAGGCCAGCCGGGCTTCCTCGAGCATGTCGGCGCCGATGCCGTCGGTGCCGAGCACGATGCGGTTCGGCCGGGCGGCAGGCCGGGCGTAGCCGACCGAGTTGTTCATGTTGCTGCGCGGGTTGTGGGCGATGGTTCCCGGCAGGTCGCGGTCGAGGAACACGCAGTGCACCAGCCACCAATCGTCGCGAGCGAGCGATGCCAACCGCTCCCCTGCCGCCACGTCGTCGGGCCCCTCGGCCACGTGGATGTGGACGCCGACGCCGAGGTCGGCGGCCAGGCCCGCGGCAGCGGCCAACGTGTCGTCGCTGCAGGTGAACGCAGCGTGGACACCGACCATGCCGCGACCACCGGCGCGGAGGAACCGCTCGTTCTCGGCAAGGCCGCGTCGCGCCCCTTCGGCACCATGACGGTCGGTGACGCCGTAGGCCAGGTTGGTGCGCACGCCCACCTCAGCGCACGCGTCGGCGATGATCGACAGGCTTCCCTCGATGCACGAGGGTGATTCGTGGTGGTCGACGATCGCTGTCGTCCCGCACTGCAGCGCCTCGACGGCGCCGAGCATGGCCGACCAGCGGATCATCTCGGCATCGAGCGCCACGTCGAGTCGCCACCACACCTGCTCGAGGATCTCGAGGAAGTTCGTCGGCTGCTTCGGTGGGGCGGGCATGCCGCGCGCCAACGCCGAGTACAGGTGGTGGTGTGCACACACCATGCCGGGCGTGGCGGCCGACACGACGCTCACTCCTCCGAGTCGCCGACCCGGCGCATGGGCAGCGTGTTGCGTCACAGACCGTCGACCATGTGCAGCGCCGCGGCGACGGCGCCACTGGTGGGCACCAGGCCGATCTCACCGACACCCTTGATGCCGTACGCCGACTTCGGCTGCGGTACCTCCACCAGCTCCACTTCGATGGGCGGCACGTCCTTCGGCCGCAGGATGCCCAACTGCCGCAGCGTGGTGAACGTGGGGAAACCGCGCTCGTCGCTGGGGAAGTCCTCGGTCAGTGCATAACCGAGCCCCATGTGCACCGAGCCCTCGATCTGGCCTTCACACAGCCGTGGGTTCACCGCCTTGCAGACGTCGTGGATGGCGACGACCTTCTCGATGGCACCCGTCTCGCGGTCGGCCACGACCACCTGCGCGGCAAAGCCGAACGCGGCGTGGATGGTGGGGTTCGGCACGGCGGGGTCGCCGAGCTTCTGCGTCCAGTCGACGACGTGTTCGGCGTAGTGGTCGATGTCGAGCGCACAGTCGCTCGCCAGCGCGACCTGGCATGCGTTCTGCACGCTCGCTGCGACCATCAGCGTGCCGCGACTGCCGGTGGTCTGGCCGAAGCCCAGCTGGCGAGTGGTGTCGACGATCACCTCGATGCGTGCCGGGTCGATGCCCAGTTCGGTGACGGCCGTCTGCATGGCGACGGTGTGAACACCCTGTCCCATCTCGGTGAAGCCGTGGCGCACCTCGACCTTGCCGACCGTCTCGCCAGGAGCCGGGCTACGGAAGCGCACGACCGCGGCGCACACCTCGCGCAGACCGTTGCCGAGACCGGAGTTCTTCAGGCCCAGGCCGATGCCGACGGCCTTGCCGGCGGCGAGCGCGGCGTCGATGTGCGGCTTGGCGCGGTCGAGGCATTCCTCGGCGCCGCCGGCACCGTCGTCCATGATCTGGCCGGGGCCCCACACCTCGCCCGGGTGGATGACGTTGCGCTTGCGCATCTCCCACCCGCTGACACCCACCAGTTCGGCGAGTCGGTCCATCACGCCCTCCATGGCGAACTGCGCCTGGTTGGCGCCGAAGCCACGGAACGCGCCGCAAACCGGGTTGTTGGTGCGCACAGCGATGCATTCGACGTCGATGTTCGGCACGCGGTACGGGCCACTCGCGTGACCGGCCGCACGTTCCAGCACCTTCATGCCGACGCTGGCGTACGAGCCGGAGTCGCCGATGCCGCGCGCCTTCAGCGCGGTGAGCTTCCCATCGGCGTCGCAGCCGGCCCAATACTCGAGACGGATCGGGTGCCGCTTGGCGTGCATCAGGAAACTCTCCTCACGCGACAGCGTGCACTTCACCGGGCGATCGAGCAGCCATGCGGCCAGTGAGGTTTGGCCCTGATTGCTCATGTCCTCCTTGCCACCGAAGGCGCCACCGTTCGACACCAACTCGACGGTGACCGTGTCGATCGACAGGTCCAGCATGGCGGCGATCTGGTCACGGTCGTCCCACACGCCCTGGCCGCCGGAGTAGACGTGCAGGTGGCGCGACCCGTCGTCGCCGCGTGAGGGCACGGCCAATGTGCTCTCGGGTTCGAGGAACGCGTGCTCGATGCGCTGCGTGTGGAACACCTCGTGCACCACGTGCGCACTCGACGAGAGTGCGTCGTCGACGTCGCCGCGCTGGTACGCGCTGACCGACAGCACGTTGTTCTTCGTGCCGAACACGGCGACCTCGGGGTCGTCGATCGCCGCGACCGGATCGGTGATGGGCCGCAGGACGTCGTAGGTGATCTCCACCAACTTGGCTGCCTCGCGGGCGTGCTGCTTGGTGTCGGCCACGACGATGGCGAGCACGTCGCCTGCGTAGCTGGTGCGCTGCCCTTCGCCGATGAACACCGGCCAGTCCTTGTAGATGATGCCGACGTACTGCTCGCCGGGAACATCGGCCGCGGTGAAGACGGCGACCACGCCGGGGGCTGCTGCGGCCTTGGAGGTGTCGATGCCGACGATGTCGGCCCGCACGTGCGCGGTGAGGTGCAGCGCAGCGTGCAACATGCCAGGGAGGCGAAGGTCGTCGACGTAGCCGCGATCCCCCAACGTCAGCTCGGCCGCCTCGTACTTGGCGCCGCTGGTGCCGATGCCACCCGGCAGACGAGGGTCGACCGGCGTGCCCTTGGCGACGGCCTCGATGGCGTCGAGCACCTTCACGTAGCCCGTGCAGCGGCACAGGTGCGCGCCCAGGTGACGGGCCATGTCGTCGCGCTCGAGTGACGCGCCCTTCTTGTCGATCTGGGCTTTGGCACGCATGACGATGCCGGGGATGCAGTACCCGCACTGCAGACCGCCGCAGCTGGCGAACGCATCGGCGAAGCGCTGGCGTTCGTCGGCATCGACACCCTCGAGCGTCGTGATGGCCTTCCCCGCAACCTTGTCGACCGAGTAGGTACACGAGATCTGCACCTTGCCGTCGATCATCACCGTGCAGCAGCCGCACTGCCCCGACGGCGAGCAGCCGTCCTTCGGCGACGTGACGTCGAGCTCTTCACGTAGGGCGGCGAGCAGGTGCGGATGATCCGCACGCACCGAGACCGGTGAGCCGTTGAGGACGAAGTCGACAGACATTGCTTTACATTTTGTCAAAGACCGGACCGCAATGCGAGCGAGTCCCGTGAACCCCGTGTGAACAGGGTCAGCCGGCGGGCAGCATGTCGGTGATGTCGGTGACGTCGTCGTCGGCCGGAATCACGATGGGATCGATCGTGCCGATGGCGGTGACGGTCATGTCCATCGACACCGTCTGGCCCGCGACGTCCATGCCGAACGACAGCCGCCGCATCTGGTTGTCCTCGGTGACCCACACGTCGTAGTCGAGCGTGTCGGGCAGGTCGCCGCCGAGTGCGTCGATCTGATCGAACATGCCGGGTTGGGCGGCCATCGCCTCGGCGAGGTCGACGGTGACGACGTAGTGCTTGACCTGCTCGCCGTTCACTTCCTCGACGCCCTTGTCGACCACCGTTGCTGCGTCCTCGAACAGCGCCGCGGCGTCGAGCGGGTTCACCGCCGTGGCACCGAACGACTCCGCGGCGCCTGGCACCTTCGACAAGTCCATGCTGATCCACGGCGTGGCGAGTTGCTCGGCACCAGGGAACGCCGAGGCATCCATGTACATCACCTGGTTCCCGGTGTCGATGATGGCGTCGACCACGACGTCGGCGAGCGCGGGCAGTTCGGCCTTCATCGCCGTCAACTCGGCTGCGACATCCACGCGCGCGGTCATCGTCATCTGGACCGGACCTGCGGACATCGTCATCTCGAAGGCGACGTTCCGGGCCTCGGCAGCGCCCTTCGTGGCAGCCTTCAGGCTGTACGTCGCATCGCTGCTGCCACCACCGAGCAACACGACGACGGCAACGACGGCCGCCACGACGACCGCTCCGACACCGACGAGCAGACCCGTGCGACGTCGCTTCGGCGGCGGCGTGGGCTCGAGTTCGATCTGCGCGATCTGCGCGATCTGCGCGACCTGCGCGATCTGCGGGACGCTCGGGATCGTCGGCGGCGGGAACACGGGCTGCGGCTGGGCGGCGTCCATGATCGGACCCTACCCCTCAGTCGGGAAGGACGACGCCGCGCTGACCGGTGATGCGGCCGTACATGTCGGGCCGGCGGTAGCGGTCGAAGTCGAACAGCGTGCCCTTGTACTTCTCGCACCAGTCGAGGTCGCAACGCGCCACCACGACCTCGTCGTCGGTCGTGAGCGTCTGGGCGACGATCTGGCCGCTGGGAGCGACGATCATGCTCTGACCCAGCGAGTCGACACCCTCCTCGACGCCGCCCTTGGCCACGCCGACCACCCAGGTGCCGTTCTGGTATGCGCCGGACTGCATGACCAGCGCGTTGTGGAACCCCTGGAGGATGTCCTGGCTGGGGTCGGGCACGTAGTGGATGGGCGTGTTGTACCCGATGAGCACCAACTCGACGCCCTGCAGGCCCATCTCGCGATAGGTCTCGGGCCAGCGCCGGTCGTTGCAGATGGCCATGCCGACCAGACCTTCGAACGCCCGCCACACCCCGAAGCCATCGGTGCTCGGCTCGAAGTAGTAGCGCTCGGCGTGCTGGAACGGACGATCGGGCTCGTGGTGCTCGTGGCCGGGGATGTGCGTCTTCTTGTAGGTGGCGACGATGCTCCCGTCGCGCTCGACCAGCGTCTGCACGTTCCAGCGACGGCCCTCGGCGTCGAGCAGCGCGTAGCCCAGGCAGAACCCCACCCCAAGGCGCTTCGCCGCGTCGAACAACGGCTGGGTGACCTCGTTGGGCATGGTCCGCTCGTACCAGTGGTCCGCCTCGGTGATGTCGTCGACGAACCAGCGGGGGAAGAACGTGGTGAGCGCGAGCTCGGGGAACACGACCAGTTCTGCGCCCATGGAGTGTGCCTGCTGGAGCAGCACGACGAGCCGCCGCACGACCTGATCGCGCGCGTGTTCCTTCTGCACCGGTCCCATCTGGGCGGCGGCGACGGTCAGGTATCGGGCCATTGACAAAATGTTAACGGCGAAGGCTCGAGGACGCTCGGATCGACCGGCGAGAACACCCTTCGCTATGGTCCGCGACATGGCTGACATCACCCTGGAGGCGTTCGAAGAGAACGCCCGCGCATTCCTCGAGGCGAACTCCACCCGCAAGGAGACCGACAAGAAGTTCGTGTGGGGTGAAGGCCAGGACAAGGTGGCCATGTTCGAAGAGAAGGACAAGGAGACCGAGACCCGCGACGTCGCCGCGGCATGTGCGTGGCGTCAGAAGAAGTTCGATGCCGGCTTCGGTTGGATCACCGGACCAGAGACCTATGGCGGCGCAGGCCTGACGAGCGCCCACGAACGCGCCTACCAGCGCGTCGAGTCCCAGTACGAGGTGCCCAACCAGGGCGCGTTCACCATCGGTCTCGGCATGGTCGCACCCACCATCCTCGCTCACGGCAGCGACGCCGCGAAGGAGGCGTACCTCAAGAAGATGTACCGCGCCGACATCGTCGGTTGCCAGCTCTTCAGCGAGCCCGGCGCCGGCAGCGACCTGGCCAGCCTGCAGACGAAGGCCGAGCGCGACGGCGACGAGTGGATCATCACCGGCCAGAAGGTGTGGACCACCGGCGCTCAGTTCAGCGACCTCGGCGAGATCATCGCCCGCACCGACCCCGACATGCCCAAGCACAAGGGTCTCACCGGCTTCATCGTCGACATGCACGCCGAGGGGGTCGAGGTTCGTCCGCTCCGCCAGATGACCGGGGGCGCCAGCTTCAACGAGGTGTTCTTCAACGAGGTCCGCGTCGCCGACGACCACCGCCTCGGCGACGTGAACAACGGCTGGAACGTGGCACTCACCACGCTCATGAACGAGCGTGCCGCCATCGGTGCTGGAGGAGGAGGCGGCGGCGGTGTGAACATGTACCAGCGCGTCATCGAGATGGTGCGCCATTACGGGCTCGACACCGACCCGTTGGTGCGCAACGAGCTCGCCACCCTGCTCATCCACAGCAAGGTCGCCGGCTACAACAACCAGCGCGCCATGGACAAGATCAAGGCCGGTCAGCTGCCCGGACCCGAGATGAGCATCGCCAAGCTCGCCGGCACCTTGAACTCGCTGCGGTTGTGCGACTTCGTGTCGAAGATCCTCGGACCGAAGCTCATCGCCGACTCGGGCGAGTGGGGCACCTACGCCTGGAGCCAGCTCATCCTCGGCACACCCGGCGGCCGCATCGCCGGTGGTTCCGACGAGGTCATGCGCAACATCGTGGGCGAGCGTGTGCTCGGACTGCCGAAGGACCTCGGCATCGACAGCACCTCACCGTTCAAGGACCTCAAGGTCGGCACCCAGAAGGGCTGAGCTGCGCGACAATGTGGGGCCATGGCAGCCACATTCCGCACCGAATGGGACACCGCACCGAACCCGCGCTACGACGTGTGGACGGTGACCAACGGCGGAGAGATCCTGCCGGGTGTCCTCACACCGTTCATCGCCACGCTCTACAACGAGATCGACGCCAAGGGGTTGAAGGACCTCATGGGCGCGTACCCGACGGGGAAGCGTGTCGCCATCTACAAGCCGCCCATCGGCAACTTCTTCGGCATCACCGCCGGAAGGCTCGCGCTCAACGTCGGCTTCTCCGTCGCTGCGATGAGTTGTCTCGACCCCGATATCGCCACGGCGATGGCTGCCCAGTTCTTCCAGGGCAGCGACGACGCCCTGCGGCTCATCGTGAAGGCGCCTGCTGCGGAAGTGGACGCTGCCGTGGTCGTGGTCACGGCACAGCGCGACGTCGCCGAGGCCGAGTCGCTGGCCGACATGGAGGCGCTCTACGAGGAACGCATCACCGACCAGGCCATCGTCGACCGCGGCTTGCCGTTGAAGGCCGCGTGGAAGCGAATGCAGGTACTTCTGGCGTCCGACGGCGTGCTGCTGAACCGCCACCTCATGGTGTCCACCGCCGCGGGCGAGATGCAGGTGCGGCTCGCGGGCGTCATCGCCGCCGGCGGGGGCGACCCCAACACCATCGTCGGACTGGTCAGCGGCCTCGGCAACGTCGAGAGTTCGAAGCCGGCGCTCGCCCTCTACGACCTCGCGCAGGTGGCAAAGAAATCGGCAGCCGTTCGGAAGGTGCTCGAGTCGGGCAACACCGATGCTGCCCTGGAGGCGATGGCCTCGGCCGAGCGCGCCTGGGCATCGTTCACCGACGAGTTCGACGAGTTCGTCCACCGCTACGGCTTCCGCGTGCAGGGCGAGGCCGACCCGAGCGTGCCCGACTGGGGCGAGGTACCGACGTTCCTGCTCTCGCAGGTGCGGTCGATGATGGCGTTGAAGTCGGCCGACTCGCCTGCCGCGCACGTCAAGAAGGCCAGCGCATCGAGAGCCAAGCTCGAGAAGGCGGTGCGCGCCTCGCTGGCGCCCGAAGTGCGCGAACACTACGACGCGGCCTTGCTGCAGGCGCAACGCTTCACGGCGATGCGCGAGCTCACCAAGGCCGTGTGGGTGCTGGGCACCCGCCGCCTGCGCCCGCCGCTGCTCGCGGTGTGCGACGGCATCGCCCACGCCGGCCACGTGAAGGACATGAGCGACGCGCTGTACCTCACGTACCGCGAGGTCGAAACGCTCGTGAACGGCAAGACCGTGCCGAACATCGCCGCCACGGTGCGCCGACGCAAGCAGCAGAAGGCCAAGGCCGAGGACTACACCCTGCCCGATTCGTGGGTGGGCGACGTCACGCCAGCGAAGAAGGGTGCCATCTCACGTTCGAAGCGGCTCGCCGGCCTGGGCGTCAGCGCCGGTGTGGCCACCGGTCGGGCACGCATCATCCTCAACACCGAGGCCGCGTTCGCACGCGACATCGAGCCCGGCGACATCCTGGTCGCGCCGTTCACCGACACGCCGTGGACGCCGTTGTTCATTCCGGCGGGCGCCGTGGTGGTCGAGACCGGCGGCATGCTCTCGCATGCCGCCACCGTGGCCCGCGAGTTCGGAATCCCCTGCGTGGTGCTGGTGAAGGACGCGACGCGCATCATCCACGAGGGCGACCTGGTCACCGTCGACGGCGCCGCCGGCACCGTCAACATCACCCGCTGAGCGCCGCGCGGCGCCGAGCCGCGCTGCCGAACCGCGCGTCAGGGCGAGCGGAACGGAGCCAACGGACTCAGCGGCGCCAGACGTCGTCGTCGGCCGGCGACTGTACGACGTCGATGGTGATGGGGCTGAGGTTCGGCAGTTGCACCGGCACGTCCTCGAACGGGACCGGCAACGTGGGCGTGCCGGACGCTCCTGGCGTGGGTGCGACGGGCGGCGTGCGCTGCGACATCGTGCGCAGGGCGAATCCCACGGCAACGACCAGCGCCCCGATCGGCGCCCCGTTCATCGCCGTGTTGAGGAAGGTCTGCAGCCGCTCCGTCAGTGCCACCTCGCCGCTGGCCGACGCGAAGTTGAACTGATCGGATTGCGCATTCAGCAGACCAGACAGCACCGCGGCACCCATGATCACCAGGCCGGCGACGATGACGATGTTCGCGGCCTTCGAGTTCGAGATCCGGTCGAGTCGGCCCATGCGCGGCAGCGTAGTGAAACTGGCCGGGGTCCATGTCCACGGTGCGCGACACTGCCGCATGGCGTCCGACCACACCGACCCTGCGTTGTTCTACACCGGCATCGTCGCGACCATCTACGCGCCGTTGCGCGGCACGGGCGCACCCGACCCGGCTCCGTATGCAGCGTTCATCCGCCGCTCGGGCGAGCCCGCCCTCGAGCTGGGTTGCGGCGATGGCGAGCCGTTGCTCGCGCTGCGCGAGATGGGACTCGATGTCGACGGCCTCGACTCGTCGCCCGACATGCTCGCCCGCTGCCGCGATGCCGCCCGCGCGCAGGGCATCGAGGTGACACTGCACGAGCAGCCGATGGAACGGATGCAACTTCCCCGCCACTACCGATCGGTGTTCCTCGCCGGCCCCACCTTCAACCTGTTGCCCGACGACGCCACGGCGTCGCGAGCGCTCGCCGCGGTCGCCGCCCACCTGCTGCCCGACGGCACGGCGCTGATCCCTCTGTTCGTCCCTCCGGCCACACCACCCGAGCAACTGGGTGTCACCCGCCACCACGTCGCCGACGACGGCACGACCATGTCGGTCGCGGCGATCGACGAGACCATCGACGAGCACGCCCGCACGCGCTCCACCATCCTGCGCTACGAACTGACCGATGCGACCGGCACCTCGATCGTCGAACGTCCGTGGGTGCTGCACTGGTACACCCAGGATGGGTTCGCCCAGCTCGCGCTCGATGCCGGCCTGCGGGTTGCAGCAGTGCGCCGTCCGACGGGCGGAGCGGCCGAGCCCGGCGACACCGAGTTCGTGTTCCTGTTGGTCCCGTCGCGTTCACCAGGAACTAAAGTTCGCGCGGTGAGAGGTGCGGTGGGGGCGGCCGCGGTGTGGAGGCCGTGGTCGTTGGCCCAGCGGGTGAGGTCGCGGCCTTCGAGTGCGGCAGCGAGCAGGTCGGGGAAGACATCGGGGGTGCAGGCCATGGACGGCACACCGAGGTCGGCGAGCATCGCCGCTTCGTGGTGGTCGTACGCGGGGGCGCCCTCGTCGCTGAGCGCCAGCAGCACGAGCACCGTGACCCCCGCCTGGACCAGCTGCGCGACTCGGTCGTGGAGCAGCCCGGCGTTGCCGCCTTCGAACAGGTCGCTCACCACCACGAGCACCGTATCGGCAGGCCGCGTGACGAGCTGCTGGCAGTAGCCGATGGCGTTGGCGATGTCGGTTCCGCCACCGAGCTGCACCCCGAACAACACCTCGACCGGATCGTGGAGCACCGGGGTGAGGTCGACGACAGCGGTGTCGAACGCCACCACGCTGGTACGCAGCGCCGGCATGGACGCCAGCACCGCCCCGAACACCGCGGCATGCACGATGCTGTCGGCCATGCTGCCCGACTGGTCGATGGCGACGATGACGTCGCGGGCCAGACTCCGCTGACGGCGGCCGAAACCCACCAAACGTTCCGGCACGACGGTGCCGTGCTCGGGAAGGTAGTGCCGCAGATTGGCGTGAATGGTGCGGTCCCAGTCGATGTCGGCGTGCCGTGGCCGACGAGTGCGCTGCGAGCGCGCCAGCGCACCGTGCACCGCCTGCTGGGTGCGCGAGGCAAGGCGTTGGCGGATCTGATCGACGACCTCGGCCACCACCCGGCGGGCGCTCACTCGGGTGGCGTCGGGCAGCAACCTGTTCAACTCGACCAGCAGGGTGACCAGATGCAGATCGGGTTCGACCGCCTCCAGCATCTCGGGTTCGAGCAACAACTGCCGCAGCTGCAGTCGGTCGATGGCGTCGCGTTGCAGCACCTGCACGACCGGCGACGGGAAGTAACGACGAATGTCGACCAGCCATCGAGCGACTGCCGGCGCCGACTTGCCGAGCCCTCCGGCGCGGCCGCCACTGCGTCGCGACGGTGGCTTCGAGTCGTACACCGCTGCCAGCGCGGCATCGATGCGGGCGTCGTGCCCTTCCAGCGCCATGCCGGTGACACCTGCGCCGCCGCCCTCCTCGTCGGGGGTGCCGCCGAGCACCATGCGCCACCGGCGCAGGCGCTCGTGATCGCTGACGCGGCCTGCTTCGGCGAACGACGCGCCGCTCATGACGGCACTCCCAGCAGGTGGCGCACGGTGATCAACGCCGCTGCGGCCCGGACGGGGTCGATGTCCGTGCCGAACCCCACTGCGGTGGCGGGGGTCTCGTCGGCCAGGAGCAGTCCGAGCTGACGACGTTCGGCGGTCTCGAACGAGCCGAACGTGCGACGCAACAGCGGCGCGGTGCCGGCGAACGCATCGGGCGACAGACCCGACACCCACGTGTCGATGACGTCGAGCAACTCGCGATCGTGCACCAGGACGGTGCCGCTGCCGGCCAGGAAGCCTTCGACGAAGGCGGCACCGATGGCGGGCGAGCTGCCCACCGACAACGACCGCGACAACCGAGCCGCCACACGCGCTCGATTCCACACGCCGCCGTCGTGCAACAGTCGGGTGGCGCGGCCCTGTACCAGGCCATGCACGTCACCACGTTCGGCCACGAGTGTGAGGGTCGCCGGCCATTCGGCACGACGTGCGGGGTGATCGACGAGCGACAGCGCCGTCTGCACCGCCGCCAGTCGCTCGACCATGGCCGCTGCGGCATCGGGCGCCAACGAGCGGCAGGCCATCAGCGTGCCGGCGACGACGCGCACGACGAGGCCGTCGAACACCCCGCGCAGCGCGGTGGCATCGGTGCCGCGCACGTCGCCATAGCGCATCGCTCGAGCGAGTGGCCCGAGCGTGTCGATGACCTGCACCACGTCGGGGTCGTGTGCGGCGTGCGCCTCGACCCGGGCGACCACCGGCTGCACGACCTCGGGCAGGTCGGCCAGCAGTGCCTGATCGAGGACGTGCACCAGATCGGCGAGTGCATCTGCCGCTTCGGCCACTTCCAGCAGCCGGTGCGTCGCCGCACTGCGAACCGTCGTCCCATGGGCGGAGCGTTCGATGAGACCGATGGTGAGCTCTGGTTCCCATTGCAGGCTCCAGGTCTCGCGGAACGTGCCGCTGGACCCGCGCCCTTCCTCGATGCGCCCCCACGGGACGCCGAGAGCGGTCAGTCGGTGCAGCAGCACGGAGCGGTTGCGCCCGCTGGCGGTGCGCACATCGAGTTCGACGACCTTCGCATCGGCAGCAGGCTTCAGCCGAGCGGAACGCTGTTGGGCGGCGAGGTCGCGCGCCAGCGGCACCTGCGGCGCGTCGTCGGGGACATCACCGATCGCGTCGCCCACCACGAGTTCACGCTCGATGAGTGCGAGTCCGGCGGACCCGGCCATCACCGCATCGGCGGCGTCGAGCATCTCGGACAGTCCCGGCCGCGGCCGGCCACGCAACGACGCGAGTGCACCCGCAGCACGTGTCGCTGCGATGAGATGGTCGGGCGAGGCGGACATGCCGCGGGAACGCAACAGCCGCGCCGCGTCGACGAACCAGCGGCTGGCGCCGGACGGACCGGGATGCAGGAACACGTGCGCGTACCAGCCAGGACTGCGCACGCCGGCCCCGTATCCCGTGGAAGCGGTCAGGCGGCGGTGCGTCCACGGCACCCAGCTGACCCCCACCTTCACCTTCGGCAAGCCGCGCAACGTGGCCGCGTCGACCTTCGCCGGTGGCAGCGGCTGCTCGAGCGCCGGGACGTGCCAGGCGCCGCAGACCACCGCGATGCGCTCGTGGCCGGCGGCCATCGTGGCGCGCAGCACCTGGCGCATGTGTGCCTCGCGTTGTGCTTCGCGGACCGTCGCCGCGTCGCGACCGCCGCGTACGGCTCGCATGGCGTCGGCCACCGCCGCGAACGCGGGCGCACCGTCACCGCGGTGCTCGATGACGTCGTCCCACCAGCGTTCGGCATCGGGGTCGCCCGCCGCGGCAGCGAGCGCACCGAGCGGGTCGTGGACTGGCGCGACCTCGAGTGGGAGCGAGTCATCGGCGGCGTCGGCAAGTGCGAACGCCAGCGGCAGGTCGATGGCCCGAAGGACGACAGCGTGGGTGCGGGCCCACTGGAACGCCTGCCACTCGGGGCTGAACGTGGCGAACGGCAGGAACGCTGCACGCTGCGGCCGGTCGACGACGTGACCGAGCAACGCAACCGGTGGGCGGAGCTGCTCGTGTCCCACCCATCGCAACGCGGGTTCACAATCGGCAGGGAGTTCGACGAGCACGGCGGTCGGATCGAACTCGTCGAGGGCGCGCACCACCGACCGGGCGGAGCCCGGGCCATGGTGCCGAACACCGAGCAGCCGAACCTGTGCCGTCACGGGTCAGAGCTCGCGACACGCCTCGTAGAACTCGCCCCACTCGGCCCGGTCGCGCACGACCGCCTCGAGGTACTCGCGCCATGCGACCGAGTCGTGCACCGGATCCTTCACCACCGCGCCGACGATGCCCGCCGCCACATCGGCTGCGCTGAGTCGACCGTTGCCGAAGTGAGCCGCCAACGCGATCCCGTTGGTGACCACGCTGATCGCTTCGGCCGTGCTCAACGACCCGCTGGGCACCTTCAGGCTGGTGCGCCCGTCGGCCGTGACGCCCGCGCGCAGCTCGCGGAACACCGTCACGACTCGACGAATCTCGTCGTCGGCCGCCGGCACCTGTGGCAAACGCAGCGCCGCACCCAGTTCGGCGACGCGCCGTTCGACGATGGCGACCTCTTCCTCGGCATCGTCGGGCAGCGGCAGCACCACGGTGTTGAAGCGGCGGCGCAACGCCGCCGACAGGTCGTTGACACCGCGATCGCGATCGTTGGCGGTGGCGATGAGGTTGAACCCCGGCACCGCCTGCATCTCGCCGCCCAGCTCCGGGATGGGCAGCGTCTTCTCGCTGAGCACCGTCACCAGTGCGTCCTGCACGTCGCTGGGCATGCGCGTCAGCTCTTCGACGCGCACGATGGAGCCCCGTTCCATCGCCCGGTACACCGGGCTCGCCACCAGCGCAGCCGGCGACGGGCCCTCGGCCAACAACCGCGCGTAGTTCCATCCGTACCGCAGCGATTCCTCCGCCGTACCGGCCGTGCCCTGCACGAGCAGCGTGGAGTCGCCGCTGATGGCGGCCGCCAGGTGCTCGCTCATCCAGGTCTTCGCCGTGCCGGGCACGCCGAGCAGCAGCAACGCACGGTCGGTGGCCAACGTGGCGACGGCGATCTCGACCAGTCGTCGCCGACCGATGTACTTGGGCACGATGACCGTGCCATCGGCCAACGTGCCGCCGAGCACGTAGGTGACCACCGCCCACGGCGACAGTCGCCAACTGGGTGGGCGCTCGCGATCGTCGACAGCGGCGAGCGCGGCCAGTTCGTGCGCGTACTCGTGCTCGGCGTGCGGCCGCAGCACCGAGGGTGCATTCGAGGTCATGTGGGCTCCAGTTCGGTGAGCAGGTGGAGGCGGAGGTGGGCGAGATCAGCGAGCGCGAACGCCATGCCGATGGCCGCGCACGACGGATCGACGCGGTCGAGCGCGGTGCACATCGCGGGCAGCGACGACGGCTGCACCCGCGCGACGAGGTTGACGAGGACGGCGCGGTGGGCATGTTGGAACGCACCCCCGACGAGTCCGCCAGCGAGGACGGCTGCCACTCGGTCTGCAGGAGCACCGAGCAACGGCGCGAGGTCGGGGGTGATGGCGAGCTCGGGCACTTCGCCGAGCAGTTCGGGCACGACCCGCTGCTTCGACGCACACCCGAGGCGCGGCGACCAGGAGATCATCCACTCGCCGAGCGGCCCGGCAGCGGCGCGGACACGAGCGTGACGGGTGGCGTCGGTGCGATGCCGGGCCAGCAGCGGGGGAACCAGCTCGGGTGACAGCCGACGGCCGCTGCGGATGACGGTGAGGACCCATTCGTCCTCGAGGACCGCCCAGTCGGACACGATCCGCCGCCAGGTGGCCGTGGCCGACGGCGGCGTGAGCGGTCGCGGATCTGGGTCCGGGGGTGCGACCGTCGACACCGGTGGGCCCGGGAGCACACCGGCACGGCGGACCACGGTGGTCGCGGCCACCTGCTGGAGCAGGCGCTGCGATGCCGTCGGTTCCGGCGCGTCGGCGGCGAGGTCGGCGAGCCCGCCGTGGGGCGGTGATGGCGGTTCACGCCGGTCGGTGCCGAGCAGCGCGACCGTGACCATTTCCGTCCAGTACGCGTCGACGGTGCTCACGAGGCCCCCACGAACGACGACTCGGCGACGGGACCGATGTCGATGGTCCGGTCGGGCAGGTGGACCGTGAGCGGCACCAATCCGCCCGGAGTCCATTCCACGGTCACCGGGACCAGCCGCCCCTCGCTGCACGACAGCAGCGCGCCGATGCCGGGGGTGCCGTCGACGATCGGCAGCGAGCCGTCGGCGTCGGTGAGCACCCAGCGGCCTTCGACTCGCGCGGGGGCAGCGATGACGCACACCGGGTAGCGGTCGAGCCACGGCTCGAGCGCCAGTGCAGCGCCGATCTGTTCGCACGCCTGTCGCACCCCCACGGCGGGCACGGACGGGCAGGGCTCGGGCGGCGCGTGCCGGGGACCGACGAGCACCCGCAACGCCACTGCGCCGGGGTAGCGGAACAGGTCGGCGTGGAGGCTGGTGCCGATCGCGAACGAGGTGTCGAGCGTCTGCTGGTAGGCGGCGAACGAGAGCACCATCGCCCACTCGCCGCTCTCGCGGCCGAGCAGCCAGATGCGGCGGACCTCGATGCGGTCTTCGCGTACGTCGCTGCGCCCCATGACCAGCCAATGGTCGGTGGTGGGCACCCCCGCCAGAATGTCGGTCTGACGGATCTGCCAGCCCACTGCCGCGGCCACGGAATCGGCGAGCCGAGGAGGGAGGTCGCCCAGATGCCGTCCGCCGACGGCCAGCAGGTGCAGCACTCCCATCTCGGCGAGCACCCGCTCGTGCCACTGGGGGCCGGCGCCCACGGCACCAGCCAGACGACGAACTCGGTTGGCGAGGCCTCCGACCTGGGCGTCGGTGAGCCGTGCGGCCAGCTGGTCCCAGGTTCGGTACGCGCCGAGCGCGGGGTCGGCCAGGCCGGTGCGCATGCGATCGTCGAGCCACCGATCGAGCTCGGCGAGACCGGCCGACATGCGCGCCACCCGATCGTCGCGGGACTGGCTGGGGTCACGTTCGGGGACCGCCGAATCGGGTGGCGACGCCGTGTCGTTCGTGGACGACGCGGCATCGGGTTGGGCAGCCACCGGTTCGGCGCCGACCTCGGCGACCTCGGCGATCTCAGCGATCTCGGCGATCTCGGTGCCCGCCCGCCCTGCCAACCAGCCGGCGGCGAACCGTGGCGCGTCGCCCCTGGCCACGTGACCGCGCGCCCAGAGCAGCAGCAGGGCCAAGGTGTGCTTGCACGGGTGCGACCTGCTGGGACACGAACAGCGCATGCCGACCGCCACGTGGTCGACCATGCACTCGTACGGCTCGGCACCCGTGCCGATGCAGCGACCCCAGACGGCGCGATCGTCGCACCCGAGGGCCACCCAGCGACCGGGCACCGCCAGCGGCTGCGCCGCAGCGACCGACGTGGGCTTGGGAGCCAGGGCGAGCACCTGCTCGACCTGCCACCTGGCCTGCCTGGCCTGCCTGCCCTGCTTGCCCTGCTCGGGCTGCCTCGTCGAGTCGCTCTGCACGGATGCCACGGTACTCAGGGGGTGTCGCAGGGTCCTGCCGGGCGCGTGCCGTTGTGGCCGCACCCGTCGTACGATACGTCCGTTGCGGTGGTCGGGACGTTGGTCCCGGGCAGATCCGGCCGGTGGTCACACTGCGAAACGGGAACGGGATGGGCATGATGAACGACATGAAAGGTATGCGTACCTCCACGTCCATCATCCGTCGCGCCGCAGGTGCCACCTTGGCCATCGGCGCACTCTCCCTCACCCTCGTGGCGTGTGGCGACGACGGCGGCACCAGCGAGGGGACCAAGACCTCCACGCAGTCCACCGTCGGCCAGCTCGGCATCCTCGGTCAGTGGGCCCGCGCCTCGGCCGAGGGCGCCACCACCGGTGCCGTGTACGTCACGATCGTCCCCGCCACCGACGACACGCTCACCGGCATCAGCGTGCCGGCCACCGTCGCCGGTCGCGCCGAGATGCACGAGACGATGATGGCACCCACCGAGACCACCATGATGGGTTCCGAGACCACCATGGGCATGGGCGGCGGCGGCATGCAGATGTCGCCGGTCGAGTCCATCGACCTCACCGGCGGCCAGGACTTCGTGTTCGAGCCCGGCGGCTACCACATCATGTTGTTCGGCCTCGTCGCCCCCCTGAAGGTCGGCGGCACCATCACCGTCACGCTCACGTTCGCCAACGCCGGCTCGATCGACGTCGAGGTGCCGGTGCTCGACGAGGCACCGTGATCCGACGCCACGTCCGCGTTCCCGCCCCGCTCGTCCGGTCGGCACTCGTCGTGCTCGCCGTGGCGACCGCAGCGGGCTGCGGAAGTGGCTCGTCGAACGCCAGCGTCGGTGCAGTCACCGAGGTGCCGTTCACCGCTGCCGACGGCACCGCGCACACCCTGGCGAGCATGAAGGGCACGCCGGTGGTCCTGAACATGTGGGCCACGTGGTGCAAGCCGTGCGTGAAGGAGATGCCGGCCTTCGACGAGGTCGCCTCGTCACAGGACGCGGTGCGCATCATCGGAGTGAACGTCGCCGACGACGCCGCCGACGCCGCCGTCTTCGCCGAGAATCTCGGCGTCGGGTACGAGCAGTTCAACGACCCGACCGGCGCGTTGTCCGATGCCTTCGCGGTCACCGGCCTCCCCGCGACCGCATTCGTCGACGCCGATGGCAACGTGGTCGAGGTGCATGCTGGCGCGATGACGGCCGACGAACTCCGCGACCGCATCGCCACCGCCTTCACCGACACGACGACCTCTGGCACCACCTCTGGCGCCGCCGCTGGCACGACCTCCGAGATGAAGGGCACCGACCCGTGACGTTCCGCACCCCTGGGCTCGCCCTGCTCGCCGCGCTCGCCGTGGCCGCACTCGGCATCGTCGGTTGCGGCGGCGACACGGCCGCCAAGGTCCTGAGTGGCCTGCAACTCACTCCACCCCCTGCCGTCGGCACCCTGTCGCTTCCTGACGCCAGCAACGGCGATGCCGCCTTCACGTTCAAGGCCGATGCCGGCAACTTCCTCATCGTCTACTTCGGCTACACGACGTGCCCCGACGTGTGCCCCACCACGCTGTCCGAGGTGAAGAAGGCGCTGGCGAAGGCCGGCGACGACATCACGGCGCGCACCGGCGTCGCGATGATCACCGTCGACCCCGAACGCGACAACGGTGAACTGCTCACCAAATACGTCCAGAGCTTCATCGACGGGGCGCACTCGCTGCGTACCGACGACGACTCGGCGCTGCAAGCCGTCGCCAAGGGTTTCGGCACCACGTACAGCGTCACCAAGAACGACTCCGGCGAACCCGAGGTCGTGCACAGTGGCAACCTGTACGTCGTCGACCAGAACGGCGACGTCGTGCTCCAGTGGTTGTTCGGCATCAAGTCCGGCGCCATCGCCACCGACCTCGAGATCCTGTACGGGAAGGGATGACCATGTCACTCCGACGCCACCTCACGAGCACCCTGCTCGTCGCACTGCTCCCCGTCGCACTGGTGGGCCTCAGCGCCTGCAGCGACAGCGGCTCCAGCACGACCCAGGCACAATGGGGCGCGCTCGCCGAGGGCGAGGCAGCGACCTACGAGTATGTCGTGCCGTACGGCACCAGCGTGCGCATCGATCAGGGCCAGAAGGTCGACCTCATGCCCCAGCGGCTCGACGTGAAGGTGGGTGAGTCGATCCGCATCAAGAACCAGGACGGGCGCGACTACATGATCGGCCCGTTCTTCGTCACCGCCGGGCAGGAACTCGCGATGCGCTTCACGCAGCCGGGCGAACTGTCGGGCGTGTGCCAGATGAACCCCGAGGGCCAGTTCCTCATCAACGTCGCCGCCTGACGCGGTGCACGCCTCCTTCCGGGGGCACTACCCTCCGCGCATGGCATGGGGAAACGACGCGGCTGACCCGCGACTGCACGGGACGACCATCGCCGAGAGCGTCATCGACCTCATCGGCAACACTCCGCTGGTGCGCCTGAAGCGGATCAGCGAGATCCACGACCTTCCGTGCGTGCTGGCGATGAAGCTCGAGACGACCAACCCGGGTGGCTCTGCCAAGGACCGGCCGGCGCTCGAGATGATCCTCGCCGCGGAGCGCGACGGCCTGTTGCGACCGGGCGGCACGATCGTCGAGCCCACCAGCGGCAACACCGGTGTGGGCCTGGCCATCGTGGCTGCACAACGCGGGTACCGGTGTGTGTTCGTGATGACCGACAAGGTGGCGCCCGAGAAGGTCAGCCTCCTGCGCGCCTACGGCGCCGAGGTCGTGGTCTGCCCCGTCGCCGTGGCCCCCGACGACCCGCTGAGCTACTACAGCGTCGCCGAACGGCTCACGGTCGAGCGCAACGCCTTCCGACCCAACCAGTACGCGAATCCGAACAATCCGCTGGCGCACGAGAAGACCACCGGCCCCGAACTGTGGGCGCAGACCGGCGGGCGCCTCACCCACTTCGTCGCCGGTGCCGGCACGTGCGGCACGATCACCGGCACTGCGCGGTACCTGAAGGCCAAGAACCCCGACATCCAGGTCATCGCCGCCGATCCCGATGCGTCGGTGTTCAGCGGCGGCTCCGGTCGCCCCTACCTGGTGGAGGGTGTGGGCGAGGACTTCTTCCCCGCCGCGTGGTCACCCGAGTTGTACGACGACATCATCCCGATCACCGACGAACTCAGCTTCACGACCGCCCGCGAGGTGAGCCGGGAAGAGGGCATTCTCATCGGCGGTTCGGGCGGCATGGCGGTCGCCGCGGCCATTCAGGTGGCCAAGCGGGCCCGACCCGACGACATCGTGGTCGTCCTCAACCCCGACTCGGGTCGCGGCTATCTGTCTCGCGTCTTCGACGACGACTGGATGGCGAACTTCGGGTTCCTGCGCGAGTGCGACCAGTGCATCGCCGCGGTACTCGACGCGCGCGGCGACACGCCGTCGCTGCTCTACGTCAACCCCGAACACACGGTGCGCGAGGCCATCGAGGTGATGCGCACCAACAGCATCAGCCAGCTTCCGGTGTGCAAGAACACACCACCGTTCGCCAACGCCGAGGTGTCGGGCGCCGTCGACGAGCTGGAACTGATGGAGGCCGTGTACCGCGACCCGGGCGTGATGGCACACCCGGTCGGACACGTGATGGGACCGAAGCTGCCGACCATCGGCGTCGGGCAGAAGGTGGCCCTTGCCGTCGAGATGCTCGACCGGACCCCGGCCCTCCTGGTGCTGTCGGGTGGCCGACCGCTGAGCGTGCTCACCCGCACCGACCTTCTGTCGTACTTCGAGGAGCTGAGCAATGGGTGACATCGAACAGTCGAACGAATGGGGCTTCGAGACCCGCGCCATCCACGCCGGACAGGACGCCGACCCGACGACGGGCGCCGTGGTGGTGCCGATCAGCCTGAGTACCACGTTCGCCCAGGAGGAGGTGGGCGTGCATCGCGGCTACGAGTACAGCCGCAGCGGCAATCCCACGCGAACCGCATACGAGTCGCAGGTGGCCGCGCTCGAACGAGCCGACCACGGCCTGGCGTTCGCCAGCGGGCTGGCAGCGGAGGACAACGTGCTGCGCCTCCTGGCGCCGGCCGATCGGGTGCTGCTCGGCAACGATGCGTACGGCGGCACGTTTCGGCTGATCAGCAAAGTGCACACGCATCTCGCCTGGACCGCGGTCGACCTGCTCGACCTCGACATGCTGGCGCGCGACTGGCCGGCCGACACGAAGCTCATCTGGCTCGAGACCCCCACCAACCCGCTGCTGCGCTGCTTCGACATCGAGGCCATCGCCGCACTCGCCCACGAACGCGGTGCACTGGTGTGCGTGGACAACACGTTCGCCACGCCGTTCCTGCAACAACCCATGACGCTCGGCGCCGACGTGGTGGTGCACTCGGCCACGAAGTACCTCGGCGGTCACAGCGACGTCGTCGGTGGCTTCCTGGCCCTCGACGACGACGAGTTGGCCCAGCAACTGCGGTTCACCCAGAACGCCGCAGGAGCCGTGCCAGGCCCGTTCGACTGCTATCTGGCGCTGCGGGGCGTGAAGACGCTCGCCGTCCGCATGGAACAGCACGACCGCAACGGACGCGCCGTTGCCGCCTTCCTCGCCGCCCATCCCAAAGTGGAGAAGGTCTTCTACCCGGGCTTGAAGAACCATCCGCAGTTCGAGCTGGC
>JANMFL010000170.1:0-1968 GCA_031377945.1 Acidimicrobiaceae bacterium
CGAAGGCCCGGTCACCCTAGAGGGTGACCCGGCCTTCGTTCACAACTGGGTCGTCACGCCACGGGCTCGATGTCGATGACACGACGGCCCTTGCGCTGACCCAACATCACCAGACCGTCGGTCAGGGCGAACAGCGTGTCGTCGCCGCCCTTGCCGACGTTGCGGCCGGGGTGGAACGTGGTGCCACGCTGACGAATGAGGATGGCGCCGGCGGTGACGGTGGAACCGCCGAATGCCTTCACGCCGAGGCGCTGTGCGTTGCTGTCGCGGCCGTTCCGAGTGGAGCCGCCGCCCTTGGTCTTCGACATGGTGGGTCAGCCCTTCTTGATGGAAGTGATCTCGATGACGTGGTACTTCTGACGGTGACCGTAACGACGACGCTGGTTGGTGCGGCGTTTGTAGGTGAAACCATCGATCTTGGGGCCCTGGGCCCAGCCCACCACCTTGGCGGTGACGGTGACGCCCTTCAGCTGATCGGGCGTGGCGAGCACGTTGTCGCCGTTGACCAGGAGGACAGGGGTGAGGGAAACTTCGGAGCCCTGCTCGGCATCGAGCAACTCGACGTGGACCTGCTGGCCCTCGGCGACACGAGCTTGTTTCCCACCGGAAGCGATCACTGCATACATAGCCCTGCAATCCTAGCGGCGCGCGACCTGAGGTTCCCACCCCCAAACAGGGCAATTCGGGTCCGCAGGGCCGGTCGCTCCCGCCGGGTCACTCCAACATGGCGTGGTCGATGACCAGGCCGCGTCCCTCACAGTTCGGGCACTGGTCGGCGAAGTTGACGAGCAACCCCTCCCCGATGCGCTTGCGGGTCATCTCGACCAGGCCCAGTTCAGTGATGTCGAACACCTGTGTGCGAGTCTTGTCGCGAGCGAGCGCGCCACGAAAGGCATCGACCACCTTGCGGCGGTTGTCCTTGATCTCCATGTCGATGAAGTCGATGACCACGATGCCGCCGATGTCGCGCAGGCGCAGCTGCTTGGCGACCTCCTCCGCGGCCTCGAGGTTGTTGCGGTACACCGTCTCCTCCAGGTTCGATGTGCCCACGTTCTTTCCGGTGTTGACGTCGATGACGGTGAGCGCCTCGGTGTGCTCGATGATCAACGAGCCGCCGCTCGGCAGCCAGACCTTGCGGTCGAGCGCCTTGTGCAACTGCTCGTGGATGTGGAAGCGCTCGTACATCGGCAAGCCCTCTTCGGCCGAGTCGTAGAACTCGACACGGTCGGCCAACTCTGGGTTGAACGCGGTGACATAGTCCTTCACGTCGTCGTGCAGGCGCTGGTCGTCGATGACGACCCCGCGGTACTCGGCGTTGAACTCCTCGCGGATCACTCGCACGGCGAGCTCGGGCTCGCGGTACAGCAACGTCGGGCCCTGCACCTTCTTGGCCTTCTGCTCGATGGTGTTCCACTGGTCGAGCAGTCGGGTCATGTCGGCGCGCAACTCGTGCTCGGTCGCGTGCTCGGCGGCGGTGCGCACGATGAGGCCGTGCTCGGCGGGCTTCACCCGGTCGAGGATGTTCCGCAGACGCTTGCGGACGTCGTCGGGCAGGCGCTTGGAGATGCCGTAGGTCTTCGAGTGCGGGATGAGCACGACGAAACGACCGGGCAACGACACCTCCTGGGTCAGCCGCGCACCCTTGGCGCCGATGGGGCTCTTGGTGACCTGGCAGACGATGAGCTGCTTGGCGCGCAGCATCTGTTCGATGCGCGGCTCCTTGTTCTTCTCGACGATGTCCTCGGCGTCGTACTGCACGTCGCCGCGGTACAGCACCGCGTTCTTCGGCGTGCCGATGTCGACGAACGCGGCCTCCATGCCGGGCAGCACGTTCTGCACCTTGCCGACATAGATGTTCCCGTGGATCTGGCTGACGTCGTCGGCCGGTCGGCTGACGTAGTGCTCGATGAGGTTGCGCCCTTCGAGCACGGCCACCTGGGTGAGGGTGGGACGAACCTGCACGCACAT
>JANMFL010000250.1:0-5810 GCA_031377945.1 Acidimicrobiaceae bacterium
CTGTCGCTCACCGGCCGCAGCCTGAACGCCTGACACCCCCCCCCGATTTTCGACACTCACGAGGAGACCGGAACCATGGCCGACGTCACCCACCCGCAACTGGGCGAGACCGTCACCGAAGGCACCATCACGCGCTGGTTCAAGAAGGTCGGCGACACCGTCGCGGCCGACGAGGCCCTGTTCGAGGTGAGCACCGACAAGGTGGACACCGAGGTGCCGTCTCCGGTCTCGGGCACCGTGCTCGAGATCCGCGCCAACGAAGGTGACACGGTGCCCGTGGGCGCGGTCCTCGCGGTCGTGGGCACGAACGACGCCCCTGCCGCGGCACCGGCACCGGTCGCCGCTCCCGCACCCGAGCCGGCTCCCGCACCCGAGACGGCTCCCGCACCCGAGCCGGCTCCGGCACCTGAGCCCGAACCGGCTCCCGCTCCGGTGGCCGAGGCGCCTGCTCCCGCTCCGGCACCTGCCCCCGCTCCTGTGGCTGCTGCCGCTCCGGCACCGGCTCCCGTTCCGGTGGCTGCGGCGCCGTCCGTTGCGGTCGACGCCGGAACGCTCACCGGCGACAACCGCCTGCTCTCTCCGGTCGTGCGTCGACTGGTGGCCGATCACGGCATCAACCCCGACGATGTCACGGGCACGGGCCCTGGCGGTCGGATCACCCGCGACGACGTGCTCGACCACATCGACACACTGTCCGCGCCGGCCGCTGCGGCTCCGGCGCCTGCCCCGGAGCCCGCCGCGGCTCCGGCACCGGCTGCTGCTCCGGCGCCTGCGCCTGCACCGGTCGCACCCGCTGCGGCGCCCGTGGTCACGGCCCCGGCCGTTGCGCCGGTGGTGCACAGCGGCGAGCACGACACGGCCGTGCCGCTCAGCAAGATCCGCAAGCTCACCGGTAGCCACATGGTGATGAGCAAGTCGGTCAGCCCCCACGCGTTCAGCGTGGTCGAGGTCGACTACGCCAACGTCGACGCCACCCGCGGCAAGGTGAAGGGCGAGTGGAAGGCCACCGAGGGCTTCAGTCTCACCTACCTGCCGTTCATCACCCGTGCGGTCGTCGATGCGCTGGGCGAGTTCCCGCATCTGAACGCCAGCGTCGGTGAGGACGAGTTGGTCGTGCACCACTACATCGACGTCGGCATCGCGGTCGATCTCGACTACCAGGGCCTGCTGGTCCCGGTCGTGCGTGCCGCCGAGACGAAGCGCCTGCGGGCCATCGCCCGCGAGATCTCCGACCTCGCCAACCGTGCCCGCACCCGCAAGCTCAGCCCCGACGAGATCACCGGCGGCACGTTCACCATCACGAACAACGGCTCGTCCGGCAGTGTGCTCACCATGGCGATCATCAACCAGCCGCAGGTGGCCATCCTGTCCACCGACGCCATCGTCCGCAAGCCGGTCGTGGCCCTCCTGCCCGACGGCACCGAGGCCATCGTCGTGCATCCGGTCGGTCACCTGGCGATGACGTGGGACCACCGCGGCTTCGACGGCGCCTACGCGGCGAACTTCCTGAGCCGCGTCAAGGAGATCCTCGAGACCCGCGACTGGAGCCAGGAGCTCTAGCCGTGACGCACGCCGGTCCGCTTCGCGTCCGCTGGCTCGGTCGCGTCCCGTACCGCGAGGCACTCGCGCTGCAGCAGTCGATGTTCGAGCACGGTTCGCTCGACCATCTGCTGCTGCTCGAGCATCCGCACGTGTTCACGCACGGGCCGCGGGCCGAACTGTCCACCAACGTGCTCGTCGAGCCGGCGTCGGTGGGTGCCGAGCTGGTGTCGGTGAAGCGCGGTGGCGACGTCACGTATCACGGGCCCGGCCAGCTGGTGGGCTACCCCATCGTCAACGTGCCCAACTCGTTGGGTGCGAGCGATCATGTGTGTGCCATCCAGCGGCTCGTCGTCGGCACGTTGACAGAACTCGGCGTGGCCGATGTCGGTTGCCTCGACGAGTACCCCGGTGTGTGGGTGGGCGTCAGCGGCCCGAACCCGCGCAAGATCTGCGCCATCGGCGTGCGCCTGGCTCACGGTCGTACCATGCACGGCTTCGCACTGAACGTGTCCACCGACATGCGGTACCTGCGCGACTACATCGTCCCATGCGGCATCGGCGACAAACCGGTCACGTCGCTCGCCGAAGAGGGTGTGCTGGCGACCCTGCACGAGGTGGCCCACATCGTCGCCCGGCGCGCCGCCGAGATGTGGGGCGACGGCACGATCGAACGACAGGACGTCGCCTGGAAACACGTCCCCACCGACCTGGCACCGTTCTCCCGCGGCGAAGGCCCGGGCGTGACGGGGCGCGCGCTCGTACGCCTGGAAGCCGCCGGTGTGTCCGAGGGGTTGAGCATCTCGGCCCGCAAGCCCGAGTGGTTGCGCCCGAAGGTGCAACTGGGCACCGATGTGCTGGCCATGAAGAAGACGGTGCGCGACCACGGCCTGGTGACGGTGTGCGAGGAGGCCGGCTGCCCGAACCTCAGCGAGTGTTGGGCCGCAGGCACCGCGACGTTCATGGTGCTGGGCGAGCGTTGCACGCGTGCGTGCGGCTTCTGCCTGGTCGACACGCACAAGCCGCTGCCGCCCGATGCCGACGAACCGCGGCGGGTCGCCTCGGCCGTGGCGCTCAGCGACCTGCAGCATGCGGTGCTCACGATGGTGGCCCGCGACGACCTGGCCGACGGCGGGTTCGCCCACGTCGCTGCCTGCGTCCACGCCATCCGCGACGCCAGGGCTGGTACCACCGTCGAGACATTGGTCAGCGACGCGAAGGGCGACGACGCGTCACTGCAGCTGCTGTTCGACGCGCGGCCCGACGTGTTCAACCACAACGTCGAGACCGTCGCCCGGTTGCAGCGCGCCGTGCGTCCGTCGGCCGGGTACTCGCGCAGCCTTTCGGCGCTGGCCCGGGCGAAGGCCGCCGGGCTCACCGTGAAGTCCGGCCTCATGGTCGGCCTGGGCGAGACCTCTGTCGAGGTCGACGGCCTGCTCGCCGACCTGGCCACCGTCGGGGTCGACATCGTCACCATCGGCCAGTACCTGCGCCCCACGTCGAACCACCTGCCGGTGGCTCGCTGGGTCGAGCCCGTCGAGTTCGACCGCTGGGCCATGCTCGGGTCGTCATTGGGGATCGGCCACGTCGAGGCCAGCCCCCTCACGCGCAGCAGCTACCACGCCAAGGAAGCCGCCGACCAGGTGATCGAGCAGGTCACCGCGGTGGCGTTCTCGCGAACTTAAGTTCCTGGTGATCGCCGCGAGCTCGAGCGCTGCCGGCCGGGCTCAGTGTGACCGGCCGACGGGGCGATCGCCCGCGACCGTCGTGCGGTGCAGCAGGCGGCGGCTGCCGTCGTAGTCGTTGATGGCCAGGTGCAGCAGACAGCGGTTGTCCCAGATGGCCAGGGTGCCGGGCTTCCAGTGCAGGCGACAGGTGAACTCGGGCTTGGTGGCATGGTCGAACAGGTACTGCAACAGGGGTCGTGACTCGGCCTCGGTCATGCCGTCGAACCACTGCGTGTACACCGGGTTGACGAACAGCGCCTTGCGGCCGGTGACCGGGTGGACGCGCACGACGGGGTGCAGGACCTCGCGGTCGGCCGTGGGGTCGTTGCGGGTCATCACGACGGACGTGCTGACCGCGGAGTTCGGGCCGGGACCGCGGGTGCCGTGCGGCCAGGCAGTCTGTACGGCGTGGAGCGGGCCGAGCAACGCCTGCATGCCCGGCGACAATGCCTCGTAGGCGGCGTATTGGCTCGACCACAACGTGTCGCCACCCACGTCGGGCAGTTCGATCGCGTGCAGCAGGGTGAGGCTCGGCGGCTCGTCGAGGAACGAGAAGTCGCTGTGCCAGGTGCCGCCGAACGTGGAGATCTTGCGCTCGTCGGCCTCCTTCAGTACGGCGATGACGTCGGGGTGCTCGTCGAGGTGCTGGATGTACGGCACGCGCAGCACGTCGCCGAAGCGGCTTGTGACGGCGACCTGTTCGTCGGGTGAGAGCTGCTGGTCGCGGACGAACAGCACCGAGTGCGCGGCGAGCGCGTCGTGCACGGTCGCCATCGCGTCGTCGCTCGCATCGCGGAGATCGAGGCCGGTGACCTCGGCGCCGCAATGTGGAGTGACGGGCGTGATGGCGAGGGTCATGCCCTCAGTTTGGCGTTCGTGGGGTCGTAGAGCGGTTCGGCGCCGACGGTGGCGGTGACCCGCTCGCCGTAGACGAGCACGTCGACCTTCGTGCCGGGCGCCTCGTACTTCGGGTGCACGTATCCGATGGCGATGCTCTGGTCCAGCGTGAAGCTCCAGCCGCCCGAGGTGACGAGGCCGATGCGCTCGTCACCGTCGAAGATGCTCGACAGGGCCGGTGCATCGGCGACGCCGGGCTCGTCGAGGGTCATCGACACGAATCGCCACGTCGAGCCGTACTGCAGCTCTTCGACCAGCGCGTCCTTACCGACGAACGACGGCTTGGTCATGTCGACGAACCGATCGAGCGAGGCGTCGAACGGGGAGAACCCGATCTCGAGGTCGCCCTTCCATCCGCGGTAGCCCTTGTCGAGGCGCAGGCTGTCGACCGCGTAGATGCCGAAGTCGGCAATGCCGTACTGCTCACCGGCCGCCCAGATGGCGTCGTACAACGCGACCAGTTGGTCGTTGGCGGCGTGGAGCTCCCAACCGAGCTCGCCCACGTACCCGACGCGCAGCGTGCGCACCGCGCCGACTGCGGTGTCGATGTCGCGGATGCTCAGCCACGGGAAGTCGGCGTTCTCGAGCGACGTCGTGGTGACCTGCGCGAGCACGTCGCGGGCGTGCGGCCCGACCACCACCAGCGAGCCGTAGTCCTTGCTGATGTTGTGCAACGTGACCGAACCATCGGCGGGCAATGCGGCCTCGAGGACGTCCATGTCGTGCCACTCGGCGCCGGCGGCGCCGACCAGGTAGAAGTGGTCCTCGGCGATGCGGGCGACCGTGAACTCGCTGAGGACCTTGCCGTCGGGCAGCAGCGCGTAAGCCAGGGTGATGCGACCGAGGCGGGGCAGCTTGGTGCACAGCAGTTCGTCGAGGTACGCGGCGGCACCCGGGCCCTTCACCTCGATCTTGGTGAAGCCCGGCATGTCGAGCACACCGACCCGGTTGCGGACGGCGTCGCACTCGGCGGCCACAGGGCCACGCCACGCCTGGGTGCGGAAGAACGAGTAGTCGTCGACCGGCACTGCGCCGGTGGGGTCGAACCACGTGGGGCGTTCCCATCCGCCACGCGCGCCGAAGTGGGCACCCTTGGCCTGCAGCGTGTCGTACAGGGGCGAGGTCCAACCGGGGCGCCCGGCCGGCCACTCCTTGTTGGGGAAGCCCATCGCGTACTCGTGCTGATACAGCTCGAGCGCCTTGGCGATGGTGTACTCGGTGGTCGCGTACTCCTTGTAGCGGCGACGATCCCAGCCCCACACGTCGAAGGCGGGGCGACCTTCCAGGATCCATTGCGCAAGGACCAGGCCGGCGCCGCCGCCCTGGGCGATGCCGAAGCTGAACGTGTTGCAGTGGAAGAAGTTGCGCAGCCCGCGCTCGGGGCCTAGGTACGGGTAGCCGTCGGGCGCGTAGGGAATGGGGCCGTTGACGACGCGGGCGATGCCGGCTTCGCCGAGCACCGGCACGCGTTCGCCGGCGTCGAGGATCTGCGGCTCGAGACGCTCGAGGTCGTCGGGCCACAGCATGTTGGCGAACTCGTCGGGGATGCCGTCGAGCCACATCGCCGTGCTCTTCCACTCGTACGGTCCGAGGATGTAGCTGTGGCGCTCCTGGCGGAGGTAGTAGCTGGTGTCGGGGTCGCGCAGC
>JANMFL010000304.1:0-2328 GCA_031377945.1 Acidimicrobiaceae bacterium
GTTGCAGTACGGGCAGGAGCCCGTCGGTGAGATGCAACCCGACCCGAGTGAGCGTGCGCATTGCATCGTCGGCGTCGGGGTCGTCGCTGCGCAGGCGGTGCAGTTGGTCGAGCGCGAGTCGGGCTCGACGTTCGAGCATCGCCAGCCGGTCGGGGTCGTACGCGAGGAAGGTCATCGGACTGCCCCTGTTGCAGGAGCGCCGGCTCGGTCGAGGTCGTCGGCGCGACGCTCCAACCGACGTGCGGCGTCGTGCAGTTCGCGGCTGGTGCGCAGCAGGGCCGCGCGATCGGTGCGCATCGTGTCGTCCCAGCGCTGCTGCGACGGCCCCACCCACACGTCGGTGCCGGCATGGCGCTGCAGGTCGAGCACGTCGAGCTGCTGCACGGCGCGCGACAGCGATCGCAGCAGCAGCGCCCGACGGCGGAGGTGTTCGGCCGTGTGGCTCGCGGCCGGGAACGTGGCCGCGACAGGGAAAGGTGTGGGGAGTGCCATCGCACCCCCACTGGGTACGGCGACGGCGCCACATCGGCAAGATCAGCCAGCCAGCCAGCCAGCCAGCCAGCCCGCCCGCCAGCGCCTCGCCCGCGCCCAGCCAGCCAGCCCGCCAGCGCCTCGCCAGCGCCCAGCCCCGTCCGCCCGCCCGGCCCGCCCGGCCCGCCCGGCCCGGCCCGGGTTCGAGTCGGTTGGGCGCGGGATGTCCCGAATCTGGGATGTTTCCCGCCCGCGGGCGCAGAGTGACCCGAATTCGGGAGGTTTCGCGCCCAACCTGGGTGGGGAACGGCGTCGGGCTTCGCGCCCGACCGGTGTGGGGGACTGGGCGGGGGACGGGTGGGTCAGGGGAGGGTGCGGGTCACCAGGTGGTGCGGCAGGTGGGTGGCGTCGTCGACGAAACCGTCGCCCTCGATCACGAACCCGTGTCGTTCGTAGAACGCGAGCGCTGCATCGCGCGCTCTCGCCCACACCATCGGGAAGCCGCGCTCGGCGGCCAGCTCGCAGCCCCGATCCAGCAGCACGCCGCCGGTGCCCCTGCCCTGCAGGTGACGAGCGGTGGCCATGCCGCGCAGTTGGACTCCGGGCCGATCGTCCAGGTCGCGCGGCACCCAGGTGGAGGTGGCCACGAGCTCTCCATCGATCCGAATGCCAAGGTGCCACGAATCGGGCCAGTCGTCCTCGTGGAAGGCGACGTCCTTGGTCGGCGTGTCGAATCGCAGTACCGCGAGGCGCAACGGGTACGTCTCCTCCGTGGTGATCTCGATGACGTCGTCGTGTGTCATGGCTGCATGACCGCACCACCGGCGGCTGCGCTCGCGTACATCGCGTCGACGACGCGATGGGCAGCGACCGCGGTGTGCAGGTCCGGCGTCGCGGCGCTGCCCTCGCGCACGGCGCGAACGAACTCGCCGTCGGGGTTGTCGGTGCCGTCGCGCATCGGTGCCGCTGCGGCGGCGAGCGCCTCGCCATCCAGCGATCCGGTGGTCCCGTCGCTGTCGGTCCACGAGACCGGTCCGAACCAGTCGTCGCCCTCGATGACGATGTGGCGGCGCTCGCAGAAGATCTCGACGCGGCGCAGGCTGGGGCGAGCCAGGTTGTCGTGCCACACACTGTTCAGCACGCCGGTCGCACCGTTGACGAACCGCAGCGACGCGGTGGCGACATCCTCGATGCCGTCGAGCCCGTGGAAGTTCGCGGTCTGCGCGCTGACCCGCTCGATGTCGCCCACCAGGTAGTGCAGCATGTCGACGTCGTGGATGCTGTGCTCGAGCAGGGTGCCTGCACCGACGAGCGACTTGTCGGCGCGCCACGTACTGGCGTAGTGGCCCTGGATTGGGATGAACTGGTCGTCGCGAAACACGACGGTCATCACCCTCCCGGCGAGCGGCTCGTCGACCAGGTGCTTGGCCCACACGTAGGCCGGCGAACGGCGCAGCACCAGGCCAACCTGATGGGTGATGCCCGCTGCGTCGGCGAGTTCGGCCATGCGCTGGGCGTCTGCGGCGGTGAACGCAAGAGGCTTCTCGCAGAAGACGTGCACCCCTCGCGCCGTTGCGGCCTCCACGAGATCGGGGTGCGAGTTCGTCCAGGTGCAGATGTAGACGGCATCACATCCGTCGAGCACCTCGTCGACCGACGAGCACACGGTGTGACCGCTTGCCGCGGCGAACGCGTCGGCCCGTTCGGTGTCGGGGTCGAACACGCCGGCGCGGACGACGTCGGCCCCGCTGTGCCTCAGGCTCTTCGAGTGGTAGATGGCGATGCGTCCCGCCCCAAGGAATCCGATGCGCAGCGGTGTGGTCACGGTCGTGCAGCTTGTCAGACGAGGTCGGCGCC
>JANMFL010000306.1:0-6030 GCA_031377945.1 Acidimicrobiaceae bacterium
CGAGCGCGCGCCAGCCCTCGGGGAAGTGGCGGTCGTAGCAGATGTACACGCCGACCTTGCCCACCGCGGTCTCGAACACGGGGTACCCGCCGGTGCCGGGGGTGAAGTAGTACTTCTCCCAGAAGCCCTTCGTCTGCGGGATGTGCTGCTTGCGGTACTTGCCCAGGTAACGGCCGTCGGCGTCGATGACCGCGGCGGTGTTGTAGTACAGACCGGGCTGGACGATCTCGTACATCGGCAGCACCAGCACCATGCCGGTCTCCTTGGCGAGGGCCTGGAAGCGCTGCGTGGTGGGCCCGTCGGGGATGTACTCGGTGTACTGGTAGTACTCGGAGTCCTGGACCTGACAGAAGTACGGGCCGTAGAACAGCTCCTGGAAGCACATCACCTGTGCACCCTGGGCCTTCGCGTCGTGGACCGCCTGCTCGTGCTTGTCGAGCATCGCGTCCTTCGAGCCCGGCCAATCCGTCTGCAGCAGCGCTGCCCTCACGATGTGTGCCATCTGCGGGACTCTAATGTGACCGACACAGGCGCACAATGGTTGTATTGTTACCGGACAATGACTCGTTCGTTCGCTCACGACCTGGCCGGACAGATCACCGACCGCAGCGCCCGCGGCATCGCCGCCGCCGTCGGACGGATGATCACCGGCGGCACGCTCGCCGTCGGCGAACGCCTGCCGACGGTCCGCGAACTGGCGAGTGAGCTGGGTGTCTCGCCCACCACGGTCAGCGAGGCGTGGCAGAGCCTCGCCGCGGTCGGCGCCATCGACGCCCGCGGCCGACAGGGGACCTTCGTCCGCCAGCCCACGGGGCCCATCACGCCGCGCCGCTTCCGACGCGTCACCGAGGGGCCGGGCCACTTCGCCCTCGACCTCAGCACCGGCACACCCGACCCCGCGCTGCTGCCCGACCTGGGCCCGGTGGTCGCGAGGGTGAGCCGCCAGTCGCTCACCTCCAGCTACCTCGACCATCCGGTGCTTCCGCCGCTCGACGAGCACCTGCGTCATCACTGGCCGTTCCCACCCGAGGAGCTCACCGTGGTCGATGGAGCGATGGACGCGCTTGACCGCGTCGCGTCGGTCGTGGTCCGCCTCGGCGACCGGGTGGTCGTCGAGCAACCGGCCTTCCCACCGCTGCTCGACCTGCTCGACCTGCTCGGCGCCGAGGTCATCGGTGTCCCACTCGACGACGATGGCATGCGCGTCGACCTGCTCACGGCGGCGCTCGACCAGGGCGTGCGCGCCGTGTTCCTGCAACCGCGTGCCCAGAACCCCACGGGAGTCACCTACACCGCTCGTCGGGCCAAGCAGTTGGCCGCCGCGCTCGCCAAGTTCGACACCATCGTCGTGGAGGACGACCATTCGGGCGACATCGCCAGCGGTTCCCTGGTCAGCCTCGGCAGCCACCTGCCGCATCGCACCGTGCACATCCGCAGTTACTCGAAGAGCCACGGCCCCGACCTCCGCCTGGCTGGCGTGGGCGGTGCCGGCGACGTGGTCGGGGCGGTCGCCAACCGCCGCCTGCTCGGTGCCGGCTGGAGCAGCCGCATCCTGCAGGCCGTGCTGCTCGAGATGCTCGACCACGCGCCCACCGTCCACGCCGTGGCCGATGCACGGCTCGAGTACGCCCGGCGCCGGGCGGGCATCACCGAGGTGCTCGCCGATGAAGGCGTGTCGTTCACCGGCACCGACGGCATCAACCTGTGGATGCAGGTGGCCGATGAGCGGTCGTCACTGCTCACCCTCGCCGCGCAGGGCATCGGCGCCGCGCCCGGTGAACCGTTCATGGTGCAACCCGACACGCCATCGCTGCGCGTCACCGTCGGGTTGGTCGCCCACGATCTGCACGACGTCGCCAAGCGCCTCGCCGATGCCGCGGGCACGGTGCCCACCCGCGCCGGCCAACGCTGACCCCCGCCTGGTTTCTGGGGCTGATTCGTTCCAGATCGCCTTCTGGGGCTCGATCGTCTCGGTTTCCGAGACGATGCAGCCCCACTTCGCAAGCCCGATACCCCCTAGGGAGTTTTCGCTCACCCGCCGTGACCATCCTTGCGCAGCGAGCGCCAGATCGGGCACTCGGCGCTCGTCACGCATCGCTCAACCACGTTCGTGTCATGCCCATGGGTTGGGGTTGTCGTTCCGGCGCCGCCCTCGAACTCCGGCGCTGGCTCGGTCCCCACCCGGGCCGGCCCAACGCTGACCCCCGCCTGGCGTCAGGCGGCGCGGACGCCGCGTTGACCGACGGCACCGCGGAGGCCGACGCAGCCGATGCAGCCCACGCAGTCGATGCAGTCCACGCAACCGACACACGCGATGCAACGGGCGCACGTGATGCAGGCGAACGTCGCGATGCAGGCTCGGATGCGCACGCCGAGCACCGTGAGCAGGCTCCATCGCACGTCGGCGCTCCCTGCCGTGGCCGCGCTGCCAGCGACCACGATCGAGCCAGCGGTGGCGGCACTTCCCGCGACCGCGACGCTGCCGGCGGTGGCCACGCTGCCCGCGACTGCGACGCTGCCGGCGGTCGCGACGCTGCCCGCGACGGCCACGCTGCCCGCCGCAGCGACGCTGCCCGCCGCAGCGACGCTGCCGACCACCGCGATGCTGTCGACGGCGCTCATCGCAGCAACTCGTGAGCCAGGGGGCACTCGGCGGCCAGGCGGACGTCGGCGGCGTCGGCGATGCCGTGCTCGTTGGCCAGGTAGGTGGCGAGCGCGAGCGGCACGACGTCGGCTTCGGCGTCCCATGGAACGCGCACTGCGGACACTCGCTCGACCAGCGAGGTGAACCCCGCATCGGGCAACACCCGACCGCGGCCGACCACGGCCCAGACGGGGATGTCGCTGCAGTACGCCACCGAGGCAACGGCGCGCGACCCGGGCGACGCCAGGAACTCGGTCGCCCCCGCCGCGGTCGCCTCGACCAGCACCAGGTCCGCCGCCAGCACCGCCGCACCGATGCGCGCCGGCTCGACGATCTCGGCCACCACGTCGTTGCGTTCGAGACGACGCACGAACGCCGCGCCCTGGTCGTCGGCGTCGACGGTCAGCACCGTGAGGTCGCCGCGGTCGATGCACGCCTCGCCCGACAGATCGGGCCACCCGACCACGAGCACGGTGGCAGCCTCGGGCAGCGCGTCGGCCAACAGGTTCGGCGTGGGGTCCATCTCGAGCAGGTGCGGCAGGTCACGGGCCGCCTGCGCGGGGTCGGCCGCGGTGAGGATGTGCGCGCAGAGCCACCACAGCGGGCCCGACGTGGGGTGCCGCTCGACGATGCGCCGACAGCTGACCACGAGGCCTGCGGGATCCATTCGCATCGCTCGGAGCGCCGACGCGGTCTCGCCCACGAGCACCCGCTGGTCGGCGCCGCTGGACCGGGCGAGATAGCGAAGACGCTCGATGGGATGCACGACGGGAACCTACCCGAGCCCGCCCCCGCTGGCGAGGTGACGGGCGCGACGGCCGGGCGAGATGGGCCGGAGGCCGCCCGCTGCGCTACCGTTCCTCCCCGTGGCCAGCACCGTCGCTCTCGATCTGAACCTCACCGCCGTCTCGGGTGAAACCCGTCCCCTGCACGAGTGGGTGACCACGTTCCATCTGGCGAGCGTGGTGCTCGACCCGTACACGAACGAGAGTTCCTGGATCCTGCCCACCGCCACCCGCGTCCTCGATGCGTTCCGCGGCGCCGACGTGCGGGTCAACCTGATCCTCACCTGCACCCCCGACGAGGCCAAGCAGTTCCTCGGGCCCATCGCCGACGAGTTCATGGTGTTCTGCGACGCGGACCGCTCGTTCGTGAAGGCGCTCGGCCTGTCCACCCTGCCGGCGTTCGTGTTCGTCCAGGGCAACGGCAACGTGCAGGCCACCGAAGGCTGGAACCCCGCCGAGTGGCGCATGCTCGCCAAGCACGTCGCCGACATGACGTCGTGGTTGCCGCCGATCATCCCCTCGTCCGGCGACCCCTCGCCGTTCCACGGCACGCCCTCCCAGGGCTGATCCGCTCAGGCTGATCCAGGTGCCCTTCGAGCCACCGGACCTTCCGGTTCTCGAGGCCTTGCCCGCGGTCGTCGCTGCGCTCCGTGACGGTTCTTCCGCGGTCCTCGTCGCGCCCCCTGGCGCCGGCAAGACCACCCTCGTGCCGCTGATGTTGCTCGACCAGCCATGGCTGGTGGGCCACCGCATCGTGATGCTCGAACCGCGCCGGTTGGCCACGCGCGCCGCCGCGCAGCGAATGGCGACGCTGCTCGGCGAGCGCGTGGGCGACACCGTCGGCTACCAAACCCGCGACGAGCGACACATCGGGCCGCGCACCCGCATCGAAGTCGTGACCGAGGGAGTGCTCACCCGGCGCCTGCAACACGACCCGATGCTCGACGGCTGCGGGCTCGTCGTGTTCGACGAAGTGCACGAACGCAACCTGCCCACCGACCTGGGCCTCGCGCTCGCACTCGACGCCCGCGACGCGGTGCGCCCCGATCTGCGCATCCTCGCCATGTCGGCCACACCCGACACCAAGGGCCTGCTCGCCGTGCTGGGGCCCGACACGCCGATCGCCCACAGTGATGGGCGGATGCACCCGGTGGACCTGGTCTGGGCACCACTTGCCAAGCAGGACCGTCCGAGTTGGCAGGGCACCGCCGAGGCGATGGCGGCATTGGTCGGCCGGGCGTTGCGCGAGCAGACGGGCGACATCTTGGTCTTCCTGCCCGGCATCGGTGAGATCCGCCGCGTGCAGTCGCTGCTCGAGACGGTGGTGCCGCCGAATGTCGACGTGTACCCGCTGGCCGGCGCGCTGTCACTGGCCGAGCAGGACCACGCGTTGCAGCCGTCGCCGCCCGGCAGACGGAGGGTGGTGCTCAGCACCGACATCGCCGAGTCGTCGCTGACGGTCGACGGGGTGCGCGTCGTCGTCGACGCCGGCCTCGCTCGGGTGCCCCGCTTCGACCAACGCACCGGCATGTCGCGACTCACCACGGTCAGCACCAGCCGCGCGTCGGCCGACCAGCGTGCCGGCCGCGCCGGGCGCACCGAGCCGGGCGCCGCGTACCGACTGTGGAGCAAGCTCGAACACGGCACCCGCCGCGCCCACCTCGAGGCCGAGATCACCCAGGTCGACCTGTCGGGCTTGGCACTCGAACTCGCCGCCTGGGGCACCACCGCCGACGCACTGCGGTGGGCGGACCCGCCACCCACCCGAGCGTTGCAACAGGGCACCGAACTGCTCCAGCGGCTTGGCGCGCTCGACACCGAGGGCCGCATCACGGATCGCGGACGACGGATGCTCGCGCTGCCCCTGCATCCGCGGTTGGCCGGCATGGTCGATGCTGCGGCCGCGCACGATCGCGGGCTGGCCTGCGTCATCGCCGCGCTGCTCGACGAGCGCGACATCTTCCGCGGTCGGCCCGACGACCTGCCCGCCGACCTGTCGCTGCGCGTCGCCGTGCTCGCCGGGCATCGGCACCACGACGGCGCCGACATGCGCGACGTCCGCCGCGTCCGCGATCGCGCGAACGACCTCGCCCGACGGGCCGGCATCGCGTTCGACCTTGACGCGATCGACCCAGCACACTGCGGTTCCGTGCTCGCCCACGCCTACCCCGACCGCATCGCGGTGCGCCGAAGCCAGCCGGGTCGATTCCAGCTGCGCAGCGGTGGAGGTGCGTGGACACCGCCAACCGATCCGCTGGCGAACGAACGGTTCGTGGTCGCCGCCGACCTCGACGGCAAGCGAGACAACGCGCGCATTCGCATCGGCGCAGCGCTCGACACCGACGAACTGATCGAGGCGCTGGCCGACCAGATCGAGCAGCGCATCAGCCTGGTCTGGGACAAGCAGCGCGATGACCTGGTCGAGCGGGTCGAGACCCGCCTGGGGGGCATGCTGCTCGACGAGCGCACGTACACACCGCACGCCGGCGAAGCGACCGCGGCAGCATTGGTCGACCGAGTACGCACGACCAAACTCGGCGCGCTCACGTGGAACGACCGCACGATCGCGTTGCGCCACCGGGTCGAGTTCCTGCGCCGCGA
>JANMFL010000317.1:0-3120 GCA_031377945.1 Acidimicrobiaceae bacterium
GTAGCCGACGTCGCCGAGCGTGCTCCACGGTTGGCTGGGGTGCCGCGAGCCCTTCGTCTTCTCCGGGTCGTTGTGGTACTCGAAGTTGGCCCCACCTTCGAAGTAGATCGTCCCGGCCTCGCCTCGAGGAAGCTCTTCGCCGTCGTCGCCGCAGATGTGCACGGTGCAGTTGATGGGCGTGCCAACCGTGCCCTCGTGCGCGAGCCACATCGCGCTGTTGCAGTACACGAAGCCGTTGCCCTCGGTGCCTGCGTAGTACTCGTGGATGATCGGACCGAACCACTCGATCATCAGCTTCTTCGCCTGCTTCGGGCACGGAGCGGCGGCGTGGATGACGCACTGCAGGCTGGTGACGTCGTACTTCGTGCGCGCTGCCTCGTCGAGCTTGAGCATGCGGATGAACATCGTCGGCACCACCTGGCTGTGCGTGATGCGATGACGCTCGACGAGCTGCAGGTACTGCTCGGGATCGAAGTGCTCCATCGCCACGACGGTGGCGCCGATCTGCTGCATGGCCATGCAGAAGCGCAACGGAGCGGCATGGTAGAAGGGCGCCGGCGACAGATACACGCTCTCAGCAGTGCCGCCGAACAGCAGGGAAACCAGCGGCGACACACCGTTCGCCGTGGTGTCGAGGGGGTGGCCGACGTACGCCCGGGCGACGCCCTTCGGCTGACCGGTGGTGCCCGACGAGTACAGCATGTCGAAACCGGCGACTCGATCTTCCGGCAGCGGCGTCGCTGGCTGCGGTCCGACGGCGGCCTCGTAGCTCTCATGGCCCTCGGCCGTGCCATCGAGCATCAGCCGAAGTCCGACACCCGCAGTCTCGGGAAGGATCTCGACGGCCTGGTCGGCCTTGTACTTCGAGGTGATGAACACCTTCGCCTGACAGTCGTTGAGGATGTACGCCAGTTCGCCGCTCGTGAGACGCGACGAGCACGCCGTGTAGATGGCACCCGCGTAGTGGCAGCCCCACAGGACCTCCATGTAACGGTCGTGATTCTCCATGCACAGGGCGACATGATCGCCGGGCTGCACGCCAGCGGACCGCAGCAGATGGCTGAGGCGATTGGCGGCGGCATCGAGCTCGGCGAACGTCTGCGTGAAGCCGCTGCCACCCATGATGATGGCCGGTTTGTCGGGGGTGGAGTCGAGGAACGCGCCGGGGTACATGCGAGCGGAACCTAGTCGCCGGTACCTTCACGGCATGGATCCGAGCGGTCGTTTCGTCGAGGTGGTGCGGCACCCTTCGCCCGACGTGCACCTCGACGTCGCTGCCGGGCTGGTTGGTGCCTCATTCGAACCCGACGCGGATCTCGACGCGATGGTGGTCTCGCTCGATCACCTCGCTGCCGAATGCGAGCCGTCGTTCGAGTCGTTGCTGCACCTCTTCCAGCACCACCTCACCGGGAACAGCGCCGACTACGGCGACCCGAGGAACTCGTACCTGCACCACGTGCTGCACCGCGGTCTCGGCATTCCCATCACGCTCAGCGTGTGTGCGATCGAGGTGGGTCGTCGGCTGGGCGTGGAGGTGCACGGCATCGGGTTGCCCGGGCACTTCCTGGTCGAAAGTGGGGGTGTGTTCGCCGACCCGTTCCACCTGGGCCGCATCTACACGGCGGACGAGTTGGAGCCGGCCTGGCGTCAGATGACCGGGCTGCGCGAGCCGCTCGATCGCCGTCTGCTCGCACCGGTCAGTGATCGCGGCATCCTGCTGCGGATGCTCAACAACCTGAAGAACACGTTCGTCGCGATGGACGACCCGGTCCCGTTGCGCACGTTGGCGACGCTCCGGCAGGCGTTTCCCGAACTCGCCCACGAGCGTGCCGAGTACGCCCGCTGGCTGCGACACTGGAACTGATGATCGACCCCACTTTGAAGCGCTCCCTCGGCCAGATGATGCACGGTGTGCAGGTCGTCGGCGCACATCACGGCGGCGTCACCCGGGCGTACTGCAGTCACTGGGTGTCGCAGGTGAGCTTCGAGGAGCCGATCGTGATGGCGAGCGTGTCGCCGAAGCACGACACGTTTCCGCTCATCGAGGCGTCCGGCGAGTTCGCCGTGAGCATTCTCGCCGGCGATCAGGTCGCCGCCGGCCAGTACTTCTCGTATCCGGGGCGAAAGTTCAGGCACCTGGCCGACGAATTCCTCGACACCTTTCCCGAGACGACGCTTCCGGTGGTCCGTGAGGCGATCGCGTGGTTGCGATGTGTGGTCGTCGACACCAAGGACATGCCCGACCATCGGTTGTTCTTCGCGCGGGTCATCGAGGTGCAGCCGGGTCGGCTGAAGGAACCACCGCTGCTGTACAGCAGCCGACTCGGCTGGCGGATCGCCGGCGACAAGGCGCGCGAGCCCGGCACCTCGGTGCGTGATGCCCTGCTGGAGCGACTGGCGGCGGCCGGGTTCGACCCTGCCGACGACCCTGCCGACGAGGCGATCGACGGCGCCTGATCGCGGCCCACCCGGTGCTCCGGTTCGGCACGTGCACCGAGTGTTGGATAGCGTCGGCAACTGTCCACGAACTGAGCGGCACCCGTGTCGCGCCCACGGAGGAGCCCCTCGTATGACCGTCACCGACGCCCGTCTCGACGCCGACGAACAACTGGTCGCCCAGCTCGTCGACGAGCTGCTCAGCGAGTTCCCGCCGAAGGAGGTCGACGCCGTCACGTTCCTCGGTGCGCAGTTCGACAAGGGTCTCGCGTGGGTGAACTTCCCCAAGGGCCACGGCGGCCTCGACCTGAACCCGAAGCTGCAGAAGACCGTCAACGAGCGGGTGTACAAGGCCGGTGCGCCCAACTCGGGGTACCGCAACCCGATCGGCCACGGCATGTGCGGCCCCACGGTCGCGGTGTGGGGCAGCGAGGAGCAGAAGTCGCGCTATCTGCGGCCGTTGTTCACCGGCGAGGAGATCTGGTGCCAGCTGTTCAGCGAGCCCGGCTCGGGCTCGGACTTCGCCGGTCTGTCGTCGAAGGGCGTCAAGGACGGCGACGAGTGGATCATCAACGGCCAGAAGGTGTGGACGACGCTCGCCCACATCTCCCGGTGGGGCCTGCTCGTCGCCCGCACCGATCCCGACGCCGTGAAGCATGCCGGCATCTCCGCCTTCGTGGTCGA
>JANMFL010000323.1:0-4112 GCA_031377945.1 Acidimicrobiaceae bacterium
TCGACGGGGAAGTCGACGGCAACCTATCCTCTCAACCGGATGCGACAACCAAGCTGTTCGATTGGGCGCGAAAGTTCCCAAATTTGGGACTTTGATCGCCCGTGGGCGCGGAGTGACCCAGATCTGGGACGTCTCGCGCCCAACCCAAGCCAACCTGGGGTGGGGTCAGGTGTGGTGGAGGAGGGCGGCGAAGAGGCGCTGCTGTTCGCCGTCGGTGTCGGCGGAGTCCTCGGGGTGCCACTGGGTGGCGACGATCCACTCGGCCGACTCGACCTCGGCGGCGTGGACGATGCCGTCGTGGCTGTGGGCGGTGACCACCAACCCGTCGGCCACTCGGTCGAGCGCCTGGTGGTGCACGCAGTGGCACCGCTCGGCGGTGTCGGTACCCATCGCCTTGGCAATGCGCGACCCGGGCTCGAGCATCACCTCGGTGTACTCCATCCAGTGGTCCTCGGTGCCGATGTGCTGCTGCAACGTGCCACCCAGCGCCACATTGAGCACCTGCATGCCACGGCAGATCGCGAGCGTGGGCACGTCCAGATCCACAGCGGCGCGCACCACGGCGAGCTCGACCTCGTCGTGTTCGGCGACGATGCCGTACAGCTGCTCGGCCGCGGGCTCCTGGCCGTAGTGACGTGGGTCGACGTCGCCCCCACCGTGCAGCACCACCGCGTCGACCCGTCGCAGCAGGTCCGGCACGTCGTCGACCAGCGACAGAATCGGCGGCAGCATCAGCGGCGTGCCGCCCGCTCGAGCCACGGCGTGGAAGTAGCGACGACCGGCAGCGAAGGGCTCGCCGCGCACTCCCTTGGCCTCGGGGGACAGGCGGCCGACGATGAGGACGAGGGGATTCACGCGTGAAGCCTAGGCACCCTGTTCGGCACGTGCCGCGGCTCGACGGACGAGCTCGTCGTAGATGGCCTGCTGCTGCGGCTTGTGCGTGGCCGTGTCCTCGGGGTGCCACTGGGCGCCCACCACCCACGTCGCCGTCGGCAGCTCGACCGCCTCGAGCTGACCATCCGGCGCCCATCCGCATGCCATCAGCGGCGCAGCCAGATCGCCGATGCCCTGGTGATGCACCGAGTGACAATGCTCGAGTTCGGTCGTCCCGGCGGCGATGGCGAGGCGGCTGCCATCGGTGAGCTGTACCGGGTGCTCGCGCATCCAGTGGTCGCTGTTGCCGATGTCCTGCACGAGCGTGCCGCCGAGTGCGACGTTCAGCACCTGCATGCCACGGCACAGTGCGAGCATCGGCAGATCCAGCTCGATGGCCGCGAGGCACACGGCGATGTCGAGGTCGTCGTGCGCGGGAACGATGCCGTAGAGGGTGTCGTCGTCGGGTTCCTGGCCGTAGCGGCGAGGGTCCACGTCACCGCCACCGGGCAGCAGCACGCCGTCGAAGTGGCGCAGCACGGTGAGCGCGTTGCGCGCCAACTCCTTGATGGGTGGCACCATCACGGGGACGCCTCCGGCGCGGGCGACCGCTCGGCTGTAGGGCTGGCTGCTGCTGAAGGCGTCGCGCTTGCCCTCGTCCGAGAACGTGAGCGTGCGGGCGCACAACGCGATCAGGGGAGGCGGTGTGCTCATCGCCCTCATTCTGACCGACCGGCGGCCGCTACCCTCCAACCCGTGACCGACACGCTCATTCTTCGTAACCCGGCGACCGAAGCAGTCATCGCCGAACTCCCTCACGCGACGGTCGACGACGTCGACGCTGCGGTGGCCGCGGCGAAGGCCGCGTCGCTCGCATGGAAGGCGATGGCGCCGGCCGATCGCACGCGTCTGCTGCGCCGTTTCGCCGACACCGTCGGCGATCACATCGACGAGCTCGCGCTGCTCGAGACGCAGAACATGGGCATGCCCATCGGCAGTGCTCGCTGGTGTGCGGGCGCGGTCGCCGACACGCTGCACTACTTCGCCGGTGCCGTCGAGAAGCACACCGGGTCGTCCATTCCCGTTGCGGGCGGCATCGACGTCACCTTCCACGAACCGCTCGGTGTCGTCGGCCTCATCACCCCGTGGAACTTCCCCATGCTCATGGCCTCGTGGAAGATCGGCCCCGCATTGGCGGCAGGCAACACGGCCGTGCTGAAGCCAGCCGAGATCACGCCGCTCACGAGCATGCGCCTCGGTGAACTGGCCCTCGAAGCGGGCATTCCCGAGGGCGTGCTCAACGTCGTCGTCGGCCCCGGCTCCACTGTCGGCTGGCGACTCGTCGAGCACCCCGACGTGCGCAAGGTGGCCTTCACCGGTTCCACGGCGGTGGGCAAGCGGTTGATGAAGGGCTGCGCCGATCAGGTGAAGCGGCTCACGCTCGAGTTGGGTGGGAAGAGCGCCAACATCGTCTTCGCCGACGCCGACCTCGAGAAGGCTGCTGCGGCCGCCCCGGGTGCAGTGTTCGACAACTCGGGCCAGGACTGCTGCGCGCGCAGCCGCGTGCTGGTGGAGCGCAGTGTGTACGACCGGTTCATGGAGCTCTTCGTCGCCGCCGCTGCCGAGTTCACCGTCGGTGACCCCATGGCCGACGGCACGGCGATGGGGCCGCTCGTCACTGCCGAGCATCTGGCTCGCGTTCGCGCCTACACCGACGGCCTCGACACCGTGTTCACCGGCACTGTGCCCGATGGTCCCGGCTACTGGCATCCGGTGATGATCGCCGCACCCGACTACGACCACCCGATCTGCCACGAGGAGGTGTTCGGTCCGCTCGTCGTGGTCATCCCGTTCGACGACGAGGCCGACGCGATCCGCATCTGCAACGACAGCGACTACGGCCTGTCGGGCTCGGTGTGGACCCGCGACGGCGCGAAGGCCATCCGAGTCACGCGAGCGATGGAGGCCGGCGCGCTGAGCGTGAACTCGAACTCCAGTGTCCGCTACAGCACTCCCTTCGGTGGCTTCAAGCAGAGTGGCCTCGGGCGAGAGCACAGCATGCACGTGCTCGACCACTACTCGGAACTGAAGAACGTCTTCTTCGCCACCTGATCGGCGAGCAGTCCGCGGGTACGGTTGCAGCGATGCGTGCTCTCCTCATTGCCAACGGCGCCGATGCCGATGCCGGGTTCATCGGCGATCGCTTCCGCGAACACGGCTACTCGTTCGACGAATGCCTCCGCGAGTCGCCGCAGGATTGGCCCGAACTCGACGGCCACGAACTCATCCTGCTGCTCGGCAGCGAGTGGAGCGTCTACTGGCCCGACATCGCCGACAAGGTGCAGGCCGAGGTCGGCGTGTTGCACGAGGCGGCCCGTCGTGGGGTGCCCGTGTTCGGTATCTGCTTCGGCAATCAGGTGATGGCGCACGCGTTCGGTGGCGACGCACACAAAGCCGACATCGTCGAGATCGGTTGGCAGGACGTGCAGACCGACATCCCCGACGTGATCGCCGCCGGGCCGTGGATGGAGTGGCACTACGACGTCGTCACGGTGCCGCCGCACGCCACGGAGTTGGCGCGAACGGCGTCGGGCCCGCAGGCGTGGCAGCTGGGCCGCATGTTCAGCACCCAGTTCCACCCGGAGGTGCACGAGGGCATCATCCGTCGCTGGGCCACCGGTTTCGGCGAGCAGGAACTGCTGCGCATCGGCAGTAGCCCCGACGCGCTCATCGAGGCCACGAGACGCAACGTCGCGAACAGCCGCCCCAACGCCGAGCGACTGGTCGACTGGTTCGTCGAGACCATCATTCCGACACAGTTCGTCGATGTGTTAGACACGCGTTCGATTCGCTGACCTCCGAGGGGCTTCGGGAGGCCGTCGGGTCGTCCCACAATCCGAGCCACAAAGGGGGTCTCCATGGCTGACACCGTGGATGAAGACCGCGACCATCTGCACTCCATGGGCTACGCCCAAGAACTGCATCGCGGCATGAGTCACTTCAGCAACTTCGCCATCAGCTTCTCGATCATCTCGATCCTGGCCGGTGGTATGACGAGCTTCTTGTTGGGCCTGGTGACGGCCGGACCGATCGTCATCACACTCGGGTGGATCATCGTCGGCTTCTTCGCACTGCTCGTGGGAATGGCGATGGGCGAGATCTGCTCGGCGTATCCGACGGCCGGCGGCCTGTACTACTGGTCGGCCAAGCTGGCCCGGAAGAACGCCGCAGCGTGGAGC
>JANMFL010000343.1:0-11250 GCA_031377945.1 Acidimicrobiaceae bacterium
TCGAAGGAGATCTGGTTACTTGTTGGGCTGTGGCAGCACGCGGAGGTAAGGCTTCACGGTTGTCCAGCCCTGCGGGAAGAGCTGCTTGGCGTCCTCATCGCTGACTGCTGCGCCGATGATGACATCGCCACCGTCGGTCCAGTTGGCGGGTGTGGCCACCTTGTACTGCGCCGTCAGCTGCAGGCTATCGATGACGCGGAGGATTTCGTCGAAGTTGCGACCGGTGGAAGCCGGATACGTGATGGTCAGCTTGACCTTCTTGTCCGGCCCGACGATGAACACGGAGCGCACGGTCATCGTGTCGCTGGCGTTGGGGTGGATCATGTCGTAGAGGTCGGCAACAGTGCGGTCCGGGTCGCCGATCATCGGGAAGTTGACCGGGGTGCCCTGGGTCTCGCCGATGTCGCCCTCCCACTTGAGGTGCGACTCGACGTCGTCGACCGACAGGCCGATGACCTTGACGTTGCGCTTGTCGAACTCGGGCTTGATCTTGGCCACGTAGCCGAGCTCGGTCGTGCACACCGGGGTGAAGTCCTTCGGGTGGCTGAACAACACGCCCCACGAGTCGCCGAGCCACTCGTGGAAGCTGATCTCGCCCTGGGTGGTGGGGGCGGTGAAGTCGGGGGCGATGTCGCCGAGACGAACACTCATGGAGGGGGCTCCTTCATTGGAGGTGTGGTGTGTGCGGGGTCAACCTATCTCAATAGCCGACTATTCCAGTCAAGAATCCCTGCAGCGAGTCCTGGGTTGACAGGTGACTGTCTGGTCACATATTGTTCGACGTGTGGACGAGGTCTTCAAGGCACTTGCTGATCCCACCCGCAGGGCGCTGCTCGACGCGCTCTTCGAGCGCGACGGCCAGACCGTGCAGGCCCTGTGCGACCGGTTTCCGGCGATGACGCGCTTCGGCGTGATGAAGCACCTCGGCGTCCTCGCGACGGCGAACCTGATCACCACGCGGCGCGAGGGGCGCACGAAACTGCACTTCCTCAACCCGGTGCCCATCCAGCAGGTCGCCGACCGCTGGATCGGCAAGTACGCCCAACCGTTCACCCGCGCGCTGGTCGACCTGCAGGCCGACCTCGAGGCACACACCGCCTGAAGGAGCCTCCATGGCCGTCACCCGTCACCAGTACCGCATCTACATCAAGGCGCCAGTCGAGCAGGTCTGGAACGCCGTCGTCGACCCCGAGTTCACCCGGCGCTACTTCCACGGCACCGCGTTCGAAGCGCCGCCCGAGGCGGGGCAGCCGTATCGCACCACCATGCAGGGCACGCCGGCCGTCGACGGCACCATCGAGGTGTGCGAGCCGCCGCACCGGCTGGTCATGACGTGGCATGTGCTCTACGACGCGGCGATGGAGCAGGAGCCCGCCAGCCGGGTCGAGTGGACGCTCTCGTCGGCCGGCGACGGACTCACGCAGGTCGACCTGGTGCACGGCGACCTGGCCCGCAGTCCGCTCACCTGGGCCCATGTGCGCACCGGTTGGGTGTGGATCCTGGACGGACTGAAGACGCTGCTCGAGACCGGCGACGTGTTGCCGGTGGTCGCCGATGCGCAGGTTGCAGCAGACGCGGTCGACGACCCTGCCGCCGAGTGGCACCGTGCCCAGGGGGTCGAGTGCAACAACAGCATCTGGGATCTCGTCGGCGAACCCGCGTCGCCCGAGCGCGACGAGGAATTGCTCCGACGGGCGTACGCATCGGCGTACCACTGGCAGCGTGCGGCACGTCGGGCTCCGGTGAACGAGATCCGGGCCCACTACATGCTCTCGAAGGTGCATCACCTCACCGGCCAGCAGGAGCGGGCGCTGCACTACGCCGACACCGGCATGGGCTTGTGCGCCGAGTTGGGTGTCGCCGACTTCGACCTCGCCTACGCCCACGAGGCGCGGGCTCGTGCGCTGCACGCGCTCGGTCGCGCCGACGAGGCCGCGATCGAGTGGGCGGCCGCCAAGAGCACACCGATCGCCGACCCGGAGGACAAGGCGATCGTCGATCAGGACCTGGCCGAAGGGCCGTGACCAGGTAGCGGCTGCGCCCGCGAGGGCATTGCGCGGCACCCTCGGTAACCTGCTGACCCGGGCGGACCGTCCCTGTCGTCGGTCCTCGAGAGTTTCTTCACATGCAGCGTTCACCGTTCCTCATCGCCGTCGTCGCGTTGGCGATGCTTTTCCCCGGTCGCGTCGTCCCTCTGGCCGACGCCGCCTCGGCGTCGGCCCCGTCCGGCGCTGCTCCACGCGTGCTCGCTCGGCCGGCGGCTGCGATCGTCGAGGTGACCTCGGCATCGGGTGCGGATGCCACTGCCGTCGCCCGCCGACTGCGGACCTACGGCCCGCCGAACTTCCCGATGCTGCCCAGTCCGCGATGCGACGTGCTCGACAACTTCGGCGACCCGCGCAGCGGCGGCCGTCGCCACGCCGGCTCGGACATGCTCGCCACGCTGGGTCAACCGGTCTTCGCGATGGCCGACGGCACGCTCACGTACCAGGTGAAGGTCGGCGACGGCAGCGCTGGGTCGTCGCTGTCGGGCAACCTCTGGAAGCTCACACGAGCCGACGGCACCTACTACGTCTACGCCCACCTGTCGGCGTTCGCCACCGGACTGAAGGTGGGCTCGAAGGTGTACCGGGGCCAACTCATCGGGTATGTCGGCGACACCGGAAACCCAGGACCGGGCAACTATCACCTCCACTTCGAGATCCACCCGAACGGTGGCGCTGCTGTCAACCCGCTGCCCTTGCTCACCATCCCCGCGGCGTGCCGGGTGTACTGATGAGCATTCCCGTCGCCCTCGAGGCGTTGCCCGACACGCTGGCGGAATACCCGTGGGGCTACCTGGTCACGGTGAACCACGACGGTCGCGCCCACTCGTTGGCCGTGCCGACGCAGTGGCGTGAAGGTGCACTGTGGATGCAGGCAGGTCGTGGCACTCGTGCGTTCGCGACCGATCGTCCCGAGGTGACGATGGTGTTCCCGGGTGTCGACGGTGCGGCGTACAGCCTGATCGTCGACGGCACCGCCGAGGTCGGCGACGAGACCATTACGTTCCGGCCGTCCAGCGCCGTGCTCCACCGGCCGGCCCTCGGCTGACCGGCGGACACGGTCGTCAGCCGAGATCGCGCAGGTCCAATCCGAATGCGCGCTGGAACCCGTCGTAGTACTCGTCGTCGGTGGTGACGTTGCCGAGTTCGACCCACTGTTCGTCGGTGATGCTGGCTCGCCCGTCGATCAGTTCCTGGGCGCCCCAGCTGACCGCGTAGCGCAGCTTCGGGCTGTCGGTGGTGACGGCATGATGCACCACCGCGGCCACCTCGAACGGGTCGGTGGCGTGCGGATGTCCGGCCGCGTACATCTGGAACATGCGCCGGTACTGCGGGTCGTAGGCGCCGGTGAGGTTCGGCATGTCGATGTTCTTGGCGAAGATCGCGCTCTTGGTCACGCCCGGCTCGACGATGGCGACGCGCACACCGAACGGTGCGAGCTCCTGGGCCAGTTGCTCGCTGTAGCCCTCGAGTGCCCACTTCGACGTGACGTACGGGCTCTGGGCGAGCGCGGCGATGCGCCCGACGACCGAGCTGATGTTGACGATGGTGCCACGCTCACGGGCGCGCATGCCGGGCAGCACCGCCTGTGCACAACGGACCGCCCCGCACAGGTTGACGTTCATCACCTCGAGGTGCAGTGCGGGCGAGCACTCCTCGGCGGTCGCGTTGCCGCCGACGCCCGCGTTGTTCACGAGCACGTCGACCACGCCATCGGTCTCGGCCAGGATCTGCTCCATTCCCGCTCGGGCGGAGTCGTCGTCGGCGACGTCGAGTTCGATCAGCCGGACCTGCACGCCCGCGGCCTCGGCCATGGCGTTCAGCTTCGAGGCCTTCGTGATGCTGCGGACCGTGCCGTAGACGGTGTGTCCCTGGGCGGCGAGATGGATGGCGGTGGCGCGGCCGATGCCGCTGTTCGCACCGGTGACGACGGAGATGGTGGGCATGGCCCGGCATCGTAGGCGGCGACGTGGATCATGCCCGCGGTGGTGCACCGAACGTGCCGACCAGGTCGACCACGACGTGCACCGAACTCGTCGCCGTGACGCACACGGTTCGGCTCTTCGACAGATCGATCAACACGGTGGTGGCTGCGGTGCGGTGCGGCGAGAACCATGCGGTGGCGGGCGTGGCGCGGCCGACCGGGCAGGTGGCCATCGTCACCGACCCCGGCGCAGTCGAGCCGATGGTCGTGAGGTTGACGACCGCCGTGGTGGTGCCCGACGGAACTCGCGATGTGACGTCGAGTCGCAGCACGTGGGTCGGCGACGCGGCGCCCTTCACCGGCGTCGCTGCGGCCGAGCCGGGTCGCGTGTCGACGAGGCGAACCGGTGCCGAGGCGGTGTACCCGTGCCCGGTCTCGATCCAGCCGTCGAGGTCGACGACGAGGTGGGTGGTGCGAGTGCTCGCGAAGCACACCGCGCCGGTCGACGGATGCACCGCCGCCACGGTGAGGTTGGCGACGACATCGGCGGCCGAGAAGTGCAGCGTCGCGGTGCGCGGTCGGGTGCCGCAATTCCACACCGACAGTTCACCGGCACCCGTGGTGCCGACCACCGTCACGCCGATCGCGACCGCGGCCACGCCACTGGACGGCACCCGACCGGCGAAGCCGGTGAACCGCACCCGCAGGACGCTGCCTGCGGCAAGTCGTCCGCCGGCGACCGGTCGGATGCCGACGCTCGATCGCGTGTCGAACACGCGCACGGGCGTGACCGCGTGGTAACCGCCGGCCGCCGCGGTCCAGCCGCGCAGGTCGACCCGCACCACGACGGCACGGTTGGCCGAGACGCAGATCCGGCCGCTGAGCGGGTCGACGGCCACGAGCGCCGCCACCGTGGTGGTCCGGCGCGGCGCGAAGTTCAGGTTCGACACGACCGGCCGCGTCCCGCACGGGAAGGCCGCCAGATGCCCCGCCGCCGTCGCCCGCGATGCGGTGAGGACGACCGACACCGCGCCCACGCCGGTCGCAGGGACGCGGCCCGCGAGGTCGACGACGCGCACGGCCAGGATCTGCCCCGCGACGAGCGGGCGTGTGGGCGCCGCGACCGGCACCGGCGCGAACGACGTCAACATCGCCACGGCCGCTGGCGGCGGCGCCACGGTGGTCGTGGTGGTCGGCTCGGTGGTGGTGGTTCTACTGGTGGTGGTCGGTGGTTCGGTCGTCGTGGTGGTGGTCGATGTGGTGGTGGGTTCCGTGGTGGTGCTCGGCGGTTCCGTCGTGGTCGTCGTGGTCGATGTAGTGGTCGTGGGCTCGGTGGTCGTCGTCGATGTGGTGGTGCTCGACGTGGTCGTCGTGGTGGTCGTCGGAGGTTCTGTCGTCGTGGTGGTCGTCGTGGTGGTCGGGGGTTCGGTCGTGGTGGTCGGGGGTTCGGTCGTCGTGGGAGGTACGTCGAGCACGGTGAACGACCGCACCACCGGCGTGGCTGCGGTGTACGACGAGTTGCCGGCCTGGTTGGCGGTCAGGGTGCACACGCCCCCGGTGACGAGGGTGACGACCTTGGTCCGCACGGTGCACACCGCTGTGGTCGACGACACGACGGTGATGGCCACTGGCCCGGTGCTGGTGGGCGCGACGCTGAACGGCGCGTCGGTGAGCGGTCGGTCGGAGAGCGGCGCGAACGTCAGTACCTGCGCCGCCTTGTCGACGATGATGCTCTCGACTGCGCTGCTTGCCTCGAGGAACGACGAGCCGCGGTAGTTGGCCACGAACGAGTACGTACCGGGGCTGAGCACCTGGCCGGTGAGCGCTGCCCGACCGTGCACCACGGCGACATCGGCGACCTTCGTGCCGTTGCGCCAGAACGTGACGACGCCCTCGCCCACCTCGACCGCGGCGCTCACCGTGGCGGTCACGTCGAACGTGCCCGGGTAGACCACGCTCGTCGGCGAGAACGCGACGGTGGTGGTCGTCGCGCCCGACGGGATGACGCTGGCGCTGGGTGCCGAGCGTGCGCTCTCGCCGTGGGCGTTGACGGCGGTGACGTCGAAGGTCACCGGGGTGCCGATGGTGAGATCGGCAATGGTCGTGCTCCTGGTCGGCGCGGGCACCGCGGTGTACGACGTGCTCCCGTTCACGCGTACCCGGTACTCGACGATCGAGTCCCCGTGCCCGTCCGGCTCGGTCCACGCCAACAGCGCCGCACCCGTCCGCGGCGCTGCAGTGACGTCGACCGGCGCATCGGGCGTGCCCGTCTCGATCGTGATGGTCGCGGTGCCCTGCGCCGACTCGTCGTGTCCCGCGAGCGCGAGCAGGTACCAGTTGCCGGCGACGAGCGGCGCCGACACCACGGCGGCGCGGCCGAAGGTGTCGTCGTCGTTCGCCAACACGGTGCCGTCGAGGTCGGTGAGCACCAGCGTGTTCCGCCATCCCGACGGCGCCAGGCTGGTGGCGCGTGCGGTGTGACTGGTGCTCGCCGTGGCCTCGAAGGTCCACCAGGTGGCGTGTCCGTTCACGGCGACGTCGACGGGGAAGGCCGCGAGGCCCGACCCCGTGTTGTCGCCGGTGAACGAACAGGGCGCGGAGCACGGCAGTTCGACCGGGTTCCATTGCGTCTCGCCACCTCCGACGGCCAGCGCTCGTGGCGCTGCGGCGGGGGCCATCATGGTGAGCGTCGTCACCATGATCGCCACCGGTGCGGCATTGCCGACACACCGAAGAAATCGAAGTCCGCCCATGGCGTGCTCGCTTTCCGCCGCATCGGGGCCGTGCGCATCGGCACGTTCCGATGATCTCGCCTGGCCTCCCGCGGCCGTCACTCACCGATAGTGAGCGCGTCACCACGGAAAGAAAAGATGACGTTCGTCACTCGTTCATCACTTCCACGGGGAACTCGTCGAACCAGATCGGGTCGGGGTCCGACCCGATGGCCAGGCTGCGCACCGCATCGCCATCCGACACGAGCACGTCGAGCAGTTGCAGGCCCTGGGCCATGTGGATGCGGCGCAGCGCCTGGTAGCCGCGCACGTCGGCCGCGACCGGTGGCCCGGTGGGCACGTGGTCCTGCAGCACGATGGCGAGCGTCTGGCAGAACGGCGCCTCGAGACCGGGAGGCGTGTGCTGGCCGACGAACAGGCCCACCTCGCCCGGTGGATCGAGCAACATGCCCGAGATCTGGCGGTGCTCGTCGAGCAGGACGAGCACCTCGTGCCGCGCGGGGAGCAGGTCGGCGATGTCGAGCGCCAGCGACACGGCATCGCCGAACGCGACGATCGACAGCGGTGCTTCGGGATCGGGGACGTAGATGAACCACTCGTGATCACACGAGTGCAGGGTGAGCATGGGCTGCCGACGGCGAGGCAGCCGCAGGCGCGGCGCGAACGACATGGGGGGGACCTCCCGAAACGAGGTGGATGTTCCGGGGGAAGCCGTCAGCGCCGAGAGTATCGGCGAGTCAGAGGATCGCGGCCAGCTTCGGTGCGATCTCTTCTGGCGTCACCATCGGGGTGCAGCGTTCGACGACCGAGCCGTCGCGACCGATGATGAACTTCTCGAAGTTCCAGGCGATGTCGTCGCCACCGGTCTGCTCGCGCAGCCAGGCGTAGAGCTCGCATGCGTCGCCGCCGTTGACATCGATCTTCGAGAACATCGGGAACGTCACGTCGTACTTCGACGTCGCGAACTCGAGGATCTCGGCGTCGGTGCCGGGCTCTTGCGCACCGAACTGGTTGCACGGGAAGGCGAGGACCGCGAAGCCCTGCGGGGACAATTCGTCGTGAAGCGCACGCAGACCTGCGTACTGGCCGGTGAGGCCTCAATAACTCGCGACGTTGACGATGAGGAGGACCTTGTCGCGGAACGCCGCGAAGGACACGTCCTCACCCGTGATGGACTTCATCGTGAAGTCGTACAGGTGGCTCATCCGTGCGATTCTAGACGACGATCGTGCACGAACTGGCTGACCTGGCTGCCGAGCACCAGCAACGGCCAGGCGAGCAGACCGAACACGACGGCCAGGCCGTACGCCCACCATTCGGTGAGCGGCAGGTCGAAGATGCGGCGTCCGGCGGGGAGCACGAAGGCGAGGACGAACAATCCACTCATCACGGCCACCAACGCGATGCGCAACGGGTTCCACGGCATCGACACGCGGGCCAGGTTCATCAGCGCCACGATGCCGGCGGCGAGCACGGCGACGGTGCGGGCGTGTGCGGCGTCGATCGAGGTGTCGAGCTGGGCGATCGCGAAGACGCTCATGGTGGACGCCGCGATGACCACACCCGCCGGGATGGCCCGGCCGAGCACACGTTGCAGGAAGCCCTCTTGCACACGCTGGTCGTTGGGTTCGAGCGCCAGGAAGAACGCCGGTGTGCCGATGGTGAGCCAGCTCAACAACGTGAGGTGGATGGGCTGCAGCGGGTAGGCGAAGGCGAAGACACCGGTGAGCAGGCTGAGCACCACCGAGTACACGGTCTTGGCCAGGAACAGGCTGGCGACACGTTCGATGTTGTGGATGACGCGCCGACCCTCGGCGACCACACGGGGGAGGGCCGAGAAGTTCGAGTCGAGCAGCACCAACTGCGCCACGCCACGGGTGGCCTCGCTGCCCGATGCCATGGCGATGCCGCAGTCGCTGTCCTTCAACGCGAGGACGTCGTTCACGCCGTCGCCGGTCATCGCCACCACATGGCCCTGGGCCTGCAACGCCTTCACCATCGCTCGCTTCTGGTGCGGCGTGACGCGACCGAACACGGTGCTCGAGTTCACGGCGTCGGCGAACTCGGGCGTGTCCTCGGCGGGCAGCGTGGTGGCGTTGACGTTCGACTCCCAACCGTCGAGACCGGCGCGGCGTGCGACCGCACCGACGGTGACGTTGTTGTCGCCGCTGATGACCTTCACGGTGACGCCCTGGTCGGCGAAGTAGCGCAGCGTCGCCGGAGCGTCGGCGCGGACGATGTCGTCGAGCAGCACCAGCGCGACCGGCTGCACGTCGGGCAGCGTCGCCTCACCGTCCGCGAACGGGGTGGGCGTGGTGGCCAACACCAGGACGCGGCTGCCGTTGGCGGCGTGCGCCTCGACCTGTTGCTGCAGGACGCCGGTGAACGCAGTGGTGAGCACGTTCTCGGGTGCGCCGAGCATCCAGTTGCCCTGCGCGCCGAAACTCATCGCGCTCCACTTGCGGGCCGACGAGAAGGGCACGCGCCCCGACACCTGCCACGCCGGTGCGGTGGCGAAGTGCGCCTTCAATGCGCGGGAGGTGGCGTTGGGGTCGGGGTCGAGATGGGCGAGCGCGGCGAGTGCAGCATCGACGTCGAGTTCGTCGTGGCCCTGCAGGCGCTCGACCTCGCTGACCTCGAGCGCGCCCTCGGTGATGGTGCCGGTCTTGTCGGCGCACAGCACGTCGACGCGGGCGAGCACCTCGATCGCGGGAAGCTCCTGCACCAGACACCGCTGCTTGGCCAACCGCACCACACCGACGAAGAACGCGACGCTGGTGAGCAGCACCAGGCCCTCGGGAACCATGCCCACCAGCCCGGCGACGGTGCTGATGATCGCATCCTGCCAGCCCGAGTCGCGCCGGAAGAATTGGCTCGACGCGAGGAGCAGTCCCACAGGGATGATGAGGTAGCCGACCCAGGCGACGATGCGGTTCACGTCGTTGCGCAGCGGTGAGTTGACCAGGGTGAAGCGCCGCGCCTCTTCGGCGAGCTTCGCCGCGTAGTTCTCGGCACCGACCTTGGTGACGACCATGCGGCCGGTCCCGGCGACGACGGCGCTGCCGCTGAGCACGTCGGCGCCGTCGGTCTTCACGACGGGGTCGGCCTCTCCGGTGAGCAGTGACTCGTCGATCTCGAGGTTGTCGTGGGTGAGGATGGTGCCATCGGCCACCACCTGCGCGCCGGCGCGAAGTTCGACCACGTCGTCCTGCACCAACTCGTGCACCTGCAACTCGATGACGGCGCCGTCGCGCACGGCGTGTGCCTTCGGCGCGTTCACGACGCTCAACTGGTCGAGCACCTTCTTGGCGCGGAGCTCTTGGTAGACGCCGATGACGCTGTTGAAGACGATGACGCCGGCGAAGAGAGCGTTCTTCGGTGAGCCGGCGAGGATCACGAGGGCGGCCAGGATGCCGACGACGAAGTTGATCGGCGTGAGCACGTTGCTGCGCACGATCTGGCCCACGGTGCGGGTGGGTGCCTTGGGCACGTCGTTGGTCAGCCCTCGGGCCACCCGATCGGCGACCTCGGTGCTGCTCAGGCCACGCGACGGATCGGGGGTGAACGTCTCGGACATTCGCCCGACGCTACCGGGTTACCGTGGGGCGATGGCGATCACCGACGAGACCTACGTCCTGCTCACGACCTTCCGCAAGACCGGCGAGGGGGTGGGGACCGCGGTGTGGATCGTGGCCCTTCCGGACGGTTCCTGCGGGTTCACCACCGAGGCGTCGTCGGGCAAGGTGAAGCGCATCCGCAACAACCCCGACGTCACCCTGCAGCCCTGCGACATGCGCGGCAACGTGAAGGCCGGCAGTGAGGTGGTGCGAGCCACGGCCGAGGTGCTGCTGGGCGACGAGGCGCGTCCGGTGCGCGATGCGATCAACGCCAAGCATCGGTTGCTCACCCAGCTGATGGCGGTGGGTGCGTTCTTCCGTGGCCTCGTTCGACGTTCGGGCGACGAGCCCGAGTGCGCGATCCGCATGCGGTTGGTGCCGTGAGCGAGGTGCAGGTCCCCGATCTTGCGGTCGTCGAGTCCACCGTCGCTGCGGCCATCGCGTCGCGATCCACCGACGGTGTGCGCCTGCTCGGCTTCGGCGAGATCAGCATCGTGCTCGGCTGGCCGGCCGATGAGCCCGAGCATGCACTGAAGCGTGTGCCGCCCTTCCGCGATGCTGCGGCTGCCGCGCAGTACATCGACGTGTGCGAACAGTTGTTCGCCATCCTCCACGCCGCCGGCGTGCCGCTGCTGTCGACCACGTTGCACACCACCGCGAGGGCCGACGGCAGCGTGGTCGTCTACCACCACCAACCCGTGGCCGACACCACGCAACTGGGCGTCAACATCCTCCGCGACGCCGAGCCCGACCCCGACCATCCGCTGCTCGCCGCGATCGTCGGTCATGCGCAGGCGGTGGTCGAGCCAGGTCGCGTCGGGTTCGACGTGCAGGCGGCGAACTGGCTGTGGGACGGCACCGAGGCGCGACAGTTGGACTTCTCGTCGCCGTTCCTGCTGAACGACACGGGCGACGATCTGCGCTTCGACACC
>JANMFL010000344.1:0-3290 GCA_031377945.1 Acidimicrobiaceae bacterium
GCCAGCCATGAAGTCCACCGACATCGTTGATGCCCAGTACCTCCGCTCCGACATCCCGGCCTTCGGTCCCGGCGACGAGCTCAAGGTGCACGTGAAGGTGGTCGAGGGCAACAAGGAGCGCGTCCAGGTCTTCCAGGGCAACGTCATCGCCCGTCAGGGCAGCGGCGTGGCCGAGACCTACACGGTCCGCAAGCTCAGCTACGGCGTGGGCGTCGAGCGCACCTTCCCGGTGCACACCCCCACGGTCGTGAAGATCGAAGTCCTGAAGAAGGGCGACGTGCGTCGTGCAAAGCTGTACTACGTGCGCGATCGCATCGGTAAGGCCGCCAAGATCAAGGAAAAGCGCGTCGTCTGAGGCGCGCGGCTCCCGATCGAAATTGTCGGTGTGAAGAGCACCCCCGTTGAGTTCTGACGATCTCGAGAACTTCGAGGCCGAGCGAGAGCTCCAACTCGCGCAGGAGTACCAGGACGTCGCGGGCATGTTCCGCTTCGCCGTGGAGACCGAGCGCCGCTTCTACCTGGCGAACGAGGTGTCCGTGAACGTCACAGGCGACTCCGCCAGGCCGGTGATCGAGGTGGAACTGAGTGACGCATGGGTGTGGGACATGTACCGGAAGACCCGCTTCATCCCGAAGGTCCGGGTGCTGACGTTCAAGGACGTCAACGTGGAGGAACTGCCCCCGATCGAGCTCTGACGCCCGCGCACGCACGGGGTCGGTTCGGTGAGGACGAGGCGGAACGTTGGTACCGGCGTGCCGGGTACGACGTGCTCGACCGCAACTGGCGATGTGAACACGGTGAGCTCGACCTGGTCCTGGCGTCGCCAGGGCTGATCGTGTTCTGCGAGGTGAAGGCCCGTGCCAGTGCCGGGTACGGCGGCGCTGCGGCGGCTGTCGATCGCCGCAAGCAGGCGCGACTGCGGCGACTGGCCGTGGCATGGCTTGCGGTCCACCGACCCGGCCTGGTGGAGGTTCGTTTCGACGTCGCGGCCGTCACCGGAGCGAAGGTCGAGATCATCGCCGACGCGTTCTGACCGGTGTGCGCGGTCGCACTGCGTGGGCTGCCTTACGATGCGCCGATGGAACTGCAGGGTGCCCATGTCCTGATCACCGGCGCCTCGCGCGGCATCGGTGCGGCAATGGCTCGCGAGTTCGCCGCCGCCGGAGCACGAGTGTCGCTCGCGGCGCGGTCTGCGGAGGGGTTGGCGAAGGTGGCGATGGCCACCCACGGCGAGGCGTTCACGGTGGATCTGCTCGACGCCGACGCAGCGGATCGCCTGATCGCCCGCGTCGAGGCCGAAGCCGGGCCCATCGATGTGCTCGTCAACAATGCGGGGCTCGAGAGCCGGGAATGGCTGATCAACGAGACCCCACACAGCATTCGCGACGTGCTGCGGCTGAACCTCGAGGTGCCGTCCGTGCTGTCCCAGGCCGTGCTGCCCGGAATGCTGGCCCGTGGCCGCGGGTCGTTGGTGTTCGTCTCGTCGCTGGCCGGTACGGCCGGGTTCCCGGGGATGTCGATCTATGCCGGGTCGAAGGCCGGCGTGAACAACTTCGCCGCCTCGCTGCGGCTCGAACTTCGCGACACCCCGGTGCACGTGACGTTGATGGCTGCCGGTCCGGTCGACACCGAGATGTGGGACCGACTCGAAGCCGAGGACTGGTCGGCGCCCATCCTGCGTCGATTCAATCGACTGCACCTGCTGCCCAAGAAGTCGCCCGAACTGATGGCTCGTCGCACGGTGGCCGCGGTGAAGGCCGATCGTCGGCACGTGCGGGTGCCGCGCCGCCTGTCGGTCACCTACTGGCTGGGGGAGTCGCCGCGCCGGATCGCCGAGTGGCTGTTGGCCGGCGTGCCGTTCGACATGACTCGCTGAGTCATCCGAGCAAGGTCCACAGCACGAGCGCGATGCACAGCACCACGGCGGCGCCGACGAAGAGGTAGTCACTGGTGCGTGCGACGCGCTTGCGCTGCGGGTTGAAGCCCATCCCTTCAGTATCGTCGGCCGGATGGAGACCCTCAACGTCAGCCGCGACAACGGCATCGTCACCGTCACTCTGGATCGGGCTGCGAAGAAGAACGCGATGAGCGGCACGATGTTCGACGAACTGCTCGCGGTGTTCCGTGAGATCGCCGACAACGACGACGATCGGGTCGTGGTCATCACCGGCGCGAACGGCGAGTTCTGCTCCGGCGCCGACCTCACCCCCGGCGAAGGTGCTCAGACGAGACACCAGCTGGCCACGATGCGACACGTCGGCGACGTGGCGCTGGCACTGCACCGACTGCCGCAACCGACGATCGCCAAGGTGCGCGGCGTGGCCGTCGGAGCGGGGTGCAACCTCGCCCTCGGCTGCGACCTGGTGGTGGCCGGCGACACCGCTCGGTTCTCGCAGATCTTCGCCCGCCGCGGGCTCAGCCTGGACTTCGGAGGATCGTGGTTGCTGCCGCGTCGCGTGGGTCTCCACAAGGCGAAAGAGCTCGCCTTCTTCGCCGACATCATCGACGCCGCCGAAGCCGAACGCATCGGTCTGGTCAACCGAGTGGTGCCCGACGACGATCTCGATGCGTTCGTCGCCGACTGGGCGGACCGCCTCGCCGGTGGCCCGCCCATCGCACTCGCTCAGACGAAGCATCTGCTCGACAACGCGATGGCAGTCACGATGGAGCAGGCCCTCGATGACGAAGGCATGGCGCAGACGGTGAACATCGCCGGCACGAAGGACACCGGCGAGGCGTTCCTCGCGTTCATCGAGAAGCGCGCGCCCCGCTTCCAGGGGCGCTGACCCCCGCCGAGCACCGCGGTTCACTAGCGTGAGCTGCGTGCGAAACCGACTGCTGCTCATCGGCCTGACGGCCGTCTGCTGCACGGCCGGGCTGCTCGCCGTCGGGATGTTCGGGATCGGCGCCAGCGCGACGACCGCTCGTGCCGCCGCCAGCGAACGACCGGTCACGCTTCGTCCGGTCACGCTTCGTCCGGCCACCGTGCCGCCGTCCACCGTGCCGCCGGCGGAGGGAAAACCGACTGCGTCCACGCTGCCGATCGACCCGTCGACCGGTCTGCCCGTCGCCCAAGGTCCCCTCGCCGTCCTGCCGGCCGGCTGTGTGGCCCCGTCCGCGCCGGTGGCCGTGTTCGAAGGTGTCATCACCGACGCCGTCGCCAGTACCGCCCGATTCCGCGTCACCCGTCTCCTGGCGGGCTCGTTGCAGGGCTACCAGTTCGGTGAGGCGGTCGACGTGCGGTACGGCGACGAGACACGGTTCCTCGATGTCGGCAGCGCCTACGTCGT
>JANMFL010000350.1:0-6082 GCA_031377945.1 Acidimicrobiaceae bacterium
CGGCCGCGTTCAGTGCCGGATCTTCACATTCACAAGAGAGAACGCACAGCGTGCTGGTCGGTGTACGGACAACGCACAGGGTGGTGAAATGGGCCGTTCGGCCTACAGACTCTCTCAGTTTTCGGCCCTATGGTCGTACGACGTTGAGGAGGTATGGCGTAAGCCCACTGCTCCTGGCGGCGGGATTCAAACGAAGGGCGGGAACAATGACGACGAGGACGCGTGAAGGTCGACGTGGACGGGCACTCCTGGGGGCGGTGATCGCGCTCGCCACCATGGCGACCGTGGCGCCGCTGACGCAGCAGCTGACCGGAGCCGGTCAGGCCACGGCGGCCGGGCCGCTGTCGGCAACCGACGAGAGCAAGGTGCCGCACTACTTCGGCCCCTACCCGAACTGGGCGAACAGCCCGCAGGTGATGCCGAACGCACTCGTGACCGTCGACGGTCCCGCGGCGGTGGCGCAGGCGAGTGGCGGCGTCGACGCCGTCGTCGTCAGCGACTCCGGCGTGGGCTACGTCGCTCCGGTCGTGTCGTTCAGCGCACCGACCCTTCCCGGCGGTACGACGGCGGCGGCCACGGCCGTCGTCGACGGCGCCGGCGTGATCACGGTCACCGTGGACGTCCCCGGCACCGGTTACCTGACGGCCCCCACCGTGACGATCACCGATGCGGCTGCCGCTGCCACGACGCCGGCCGTCGCCACCGCGACGATCAGCGTCGACCGCATCGACGTCGTCTCCGGTGCAGTCGGGTACACCACGGCTCCCGCAGTGACCATCACCGAGGCCGGTGGTGGCACCGCCGCCGGCGCCGGTGCCACGGCCACGGCGACCACGCTCGATGCCAACGGAGCCCTCACGGCGATCGCCGTCGGTGCACACGGCGGCGGGTACTCCGTCCCGATGGTCACCGTCGCAGCCAGCCCCTCGGCCGCCGAGGCCAGTGCCACGATCGACCCGAAGGACGGCTCGATCTCCGGCGTCGCGGTCACCGCCGCAGGCAGCGGCTACACGGTCCCGCCGAACGTGACCATCACGGCCCCCGGTGCGCACCAGGAGCCGTTCGTGCTGGCCACCGCTCTGGCGCACCTCGCCACCGGTGCGATCACGTCGGTCACCGTCGACACACCCGGCTACGGCTACTCCAAGCCGATCGTCACGGTTGCCCCGGCCTCGACCGTCACGACCGTCGTGAGCGGTGGCGTCGACGACCTCGTCCTGGTCGACGGCGGCAGCAACTACATGAACCAACCGATCGTCGAGTTCTCGCTGCCCGACCTCGAAGGTGGCACGCAGGCGACCGGTACCGCGGTGATGAACGCCGAGGGCATCGTCACCAGCGTGACCATCGTCGACCCCGGCTCCGGCTACACCTCGGCACCCACGGTTCACGTGTGGGACGGCAACGCCGACAACCCCACGGGTGCACAGGTCACCGCCACCATCGACGTGACCAAGATCGACGTCACCAACATCGGCTCGGGCTACACCGTGGCGCCGACGCTCACCATCACCGACACGGCCCCCGGCACCGGTCGCGGCGCCAGCGCCACGGCCACCGTCGCCGCACAGGGCGCGATCGCCGGCATCACGCTCAGCAACGCCGGTAAGGGCTATCTCACGCCCGGCCTGAAGAAGTTCGTCGACACCCTGCCCGGCATGGGCGAGGGCGCCGCGAACAACCTCGGTGAGTACCTGCCCGTGGGCACACCCGACAAGAACACCTACCCGGGCACCGACTACTACGAGATCGCGGTGGTGCAGTACCGCCACCAGTTCCACAGCAACCTTCCGCCCACGCTGCTGCGCGGCTACGTGCAGCTCAGCACGACTGAGGTCCCCGGCCACCACGTGGCCCTCACCAACGCCCACGTCGACCCCACCGTCGCCGACACCCCCATCCTCATCGACGGACAGCCCGTCTACGGGGTCGACACCCCCCACTACCTGGGGCCGACCATCCTCGCCACGAAGAACCGCCCGGTCCGCATCCTGTTCCGCAACCTGCTGCCCACGGGCAGCAAGGGCGACCTGTTCCTTCCGGTCGACACCACGCTCATGGGCGCCGGTGCCGGTCCTGGCATCGAAGGCGCCGCCGACCAGCCCCTCGGGGCGATGATGTTGAATGCGGACAAGGCCCCGATGGAGATGGCCGTCAACGACGGCACCGTGACCGACGGCGTTCGCAACCCGACGTGCAACAACTCGCCGAAGCCGGCCGGCTGCTACACCGAGAACCGCGCCGAACTGCACCTGCACGGCGGCGTCACACCGTGGATCAGCGACGGCACGCCCCACCAGTGGGTCACCCCGGCCAACGAGAGCACGGCGTACCCGAAGGGCGTCAGCGTCAGCTACGTGCCCGACATGCCCGACCCGGGCCCGGGCGCTGAGACGTTCTTCTACACCAACCAGCAGAGCGCTCGGCTGATGTTCTACCACGATCATGCGTGGGGCATCACCCGTCTGAACGTGTACGCCGGCGAGGCCGCGCCGTATCTCATCACCGACTCGACCGAGCAGAGCCTGTTCGGCACCGGTATGCCGTTCGCCGACCTCGGCGCGGGCACGCCGCTCGTCGTGCAGGACAAGACCTTCGTCCCCAGCGACGACAAGATGGCCCAGCAGGACCCGACCTGGGACAAGATCCGCTGGGGTGGTCTCGGCAGCCTGTGGACACCGCACGTGTACATGCCGGCACAGAACCCCGGCGACGCCACGGGCATGAGCTCGTTCGGCCGCTGGATGTACGGCCCGTGGTTCTGGCCGCCCGCGACCTCCACCAAGTACGCGCCCATCGACAACCCGTACTACGACCCGAACTGCGATCCCAACACGGCAGCGTTCTGCGAACCGGCGCTCATTCCGGGTACGCCGAACATCTCGGTCGGCATGGAAGCGTTCAACGACACGCCGATCGTGAACGGCGTCGCCTACCCGAGCACCACGGTCGACCCCAAGGCGTACCGCTTCCGGGTGCTCAACGCCGCCAACGACCGCTTCTTCAACCTGTCGCTCTACGTGGCCGACCCCACCACCGGCACGATGTCCGAAGTGGCGCTCAACCAGGCGGAAGTCGCTGCGGCGCAGACCGACCCGGTCGTGTTCCCGACGCCCGACACCTCGAAGAGCCCGGCCGGACCGGACTGGATCCAGATCGCGTCCGAAGGTGGCTTCCTGCCGGAGCCCGTCATCGTGCCGGCACAGCCCACCACCTGGATCACCGACCCGACCCGATTCGACGTGGGCAACGTGGATGCGCATTCGCTGCTCCTCGCCCCCGCCGAGCGCGCCGACGTGATCGTCGACTTCTCGCAGTTCCGTGGGAAGACCCTGATCATGTACAACGACGCCCCCGCGGCGTTCCCCGCCCGTGTTCCGGGCTACGACTACTACACCGGCGGGCCCGACCTCAGCCCCACTGGAGCGCCCACCACGCTGCCGGGCTACGGTCCGAACACGCGCACCGTGATGCAGATCAAGGTGTCGACCAAGGCGCCCGGCATTCGGTTCGACAAGCCGGGCACCACAGCGGATCGACTCGGTGATCTGAAGGCCGCATTCGCCCACAAGGCCGATGGCACCGGCGTCTTCGAAAAGGGGCAGCACGCCCCGATCGTCGGCCAGGCCGCGTACAACTCGGCCCTCGGCACGAGCTTCGCCTCCACCGGGTGGTGCAACAGCCCCAGCCGACCCACCTCAAAGTGCGACGGCTTCGCCCGCATCGCCGAGCAGGGCGGTCAGCAGTTCAAGTTCGACACGGTGAACCCGAACGCGCAGGCGTCGACCACCGTCGCCGCTGGCTCCGATGGCATCGACGTGACGTCGTTCACCGGCGCTGCGGGGCAACCGACCACGTTGTCGGTGGCGACGTCGACCGTCGGGTTCGGTGACAACGGCAAGCTCACCGTCGTCACGACCGGGGGGCCTGCCAATCTCACGTACACCGGGCTGAAGATCGACAAGACCCAGAGCGGTCTGGTGAAGGAGGAGTCGACCGTCAGGGCCGTCACCTTCACAGGGGTCCGCTTCGTCTCCGGTGCGGGCGTGCTCGCCACGGGCGGCGTGGTGAACGGACCACAGGGCCAACTGGCGCTGCCGTTCGAGCCCAAGGGCATTCACGACGAGATGAACTCGGCGACGTTCGACGAGTTCGGTCGTATGACGGCCAACCTCGGTCTCGAGGCACCCGGCGCGACGCCGCTGCTGCAGAACATCATCCTGTATCCGTACACGTCACCGGCCACCGAGATCCTCAAGTCGGCCGACTTCCCGACCACGATGGACGTCACGGCAATCTCCTCGGCGGCCGACGGCACGCAGATCTGGAAGATCACCCACAACGGTGTCGACACCCACCCGATCCACTTCCACCTCTACGACGTACAGGTGATCAACCGGGTGACGTGGGACAACATCGTCATCCCACCTGAGCCGACGGAGCTCGGCTGGAAGGACACCGTGCGGGTCAGCCCGCTCGAGGACACGATCGTCGCGGTGCGACCGATCATCCCGGTCCTGCCGTTCGCGATTCCCGACAGCCGTCGACCGCTGAACCCGATGATGCCGTTGGGCGCCAAGGGTGACCAGGCCGGTCCGCTCGGCAGCCAGGCCGGTTTCAACAACACCGACGTGAACGGCAACCCGATCCAGCCGATCGTCAACCAGGTCCAGAACTTCCACTGGGAGTACGTGCTGCACTGCCACATCCTCAGCCACGAGGAGATGGACATGATGCGTCCCGTGCAGGTCGAGGTCACCTGGCTCGCGCCGGACAAGCCATTGGTCGATCCACCCGATGTCTCCGGCAACGGTGTGACGCTCACCTGGACCGACCCGACCCCGGTGAGCCTCACCGGTACCGAGCTGAACCTTCAGGTCGCCAACACGAACATGAAGAAGTCGGAGATCGGCTTCCGCATCGAGCGCATGGCGGACGGCGATGCAGCGTGGACCACGGTGGGCGCGGCGATCGCCAACGCGACGACGTACACCGATCTCACCGGCGTCCCCGGTGTGAGCTACCAGTATCGAGTGGCACCGTGGAACGAAGCCGGCATCACGCCGTCGGACCCCGTTGGTGCCAACGCTCCCATCGCAGTGCCCCCGAAGCCGACCCTGCTGACGGCAACCGTGAAGGATGCCACCAGCATCCAGCTCGGCTGGAAGGCACCGACCAATGCAGCCGTGACCGGCATCGTCATCGAGCGCTCGGACGACGGCGGCGCCTTCGTGCAGGTTGCCTCGTTGCCGCTCGACGTCAACCCGGCGGGCATCCCGACGGCGTGGACCGACACCACCGTCGCGGCCGGAGTGGCCTACACGTACCGAGTCAGCGCCGTCAATGCGGGCGGCACGTCGCTGCCGTCGAACGCGGTGGCGATCCGAGTCGATGCATCGACCACGACCCTCACCCACACGCCGAGCCCGTCGGCGGCGGGCGCCAACGTGCGGTTCACCGCCACGGTGTCGGCGCTCCTTCCCGGCGTCGTGCCGGCCGGCACGGTGACGTTCGACGTCAACGGCACGCCCCAGACGCCGGTGGCGCTCGATGCCAACGGTGTGGCCACACTCGACACAGCGACGTTGCCGGCCGGACCCAACACGGTCACGGCCACCTACACCGGTGTGCTCTTCACCAGCGATGCAACGGTCACGCACGTCGTGCGACCGGCGGTGTCGCTGTCGAGCAGCGCCAGTCCGGCGATGTATGGCGACCAGGTGGTCTTCTCGGCCGTCGTCGCGCCGAGCAGCGCCACGGGAACCGTGACGTTCACGTTCGACAAGGGCCTCAGCTCCGAAGTGTCGAGGACCGCACCGCTCAACGGTGGAACGGCCACCTACGCCACTTCGACGCTGACGCTGGGCAACCACGCAGTCGTCGCCACCTACAACGGTGATCCCTCGTTCCTGTCGGGTGTCAGCCCGTCGATGCAGCAGGTGATCACCGCCACGGCGACGAGCACGGTGCTGACATCGAGTCGAAATCCGGCGCAGCCGACGCAGGTCGTCACGTGGACGGCAACGGTCACCGAGTCGGTGTCCGGCGCGGCCGTGACCGCCGGCGTCGTGACGTTCCGGAT
>JANMFL010000370.1:0-4641 GCA_031377945.1 Acidimicrobiaceae bacterium
CTCCGCGATCGCAAGGTGCGGGCCTCGGCGTTGACGTTGGAGGAACGCGAGGAGATCCGGGTGGGGATCGAACGAGACGAGACCGATAGTGCGATCGGTCGCCGGTTGGGTCGCCATCGCGGCACGATCGGTCGTGAGATCACTCGTGTGGGCGGCCGGAAGCACTATCGGGCGTTCGTCGGCCAGGATCGTGCGGACCGGGCGGCGTTGCGCCCGAAACAGGGGTGGATCGAGCAGCGGCCGTGGTTGTGGCATGCGGTTCAGGGGATGTTGCGCGAACGGAAGTGGTCACCGGAGGCGATCAGCCGGCGGCTCCGTCGGGAGCATCCTGATGAGCCAGAGTGGTGGGTGTCTCACGAGGCGATCTATCAGGCGATCTTCGTGCAAACCCGTGGTGAGCTGCGCAAAGAACTCGCTGCCTGTCTGCACACCCGTCGCCAGCATCGCCAGCCGCGCACACGCACGAGTGGTGGCGGCAAGATCGTCGGGATGGTCAATATCGCGGAACGGCCTGCTGAGGCTGCTGATCGGGCGGTCCCGGGGCATTGGGAAGGCGATCTGATCATCGGCGCCAACGGCGCGAGCGCGATCGCGACGTTGGTCGAGCGAACGACCAGGTTCGGGATCATGGTCAAGCTCGATGGCAAGAACGCAGATCATGTCGCTGAGCGCATCGGTGCGGTGGTGTCGCGGTTGCCGTCGGTGTTGGCCCGCTCGTTGACCTGGGATCAAGGCACCGAACTCGCAGCCCATCACGCGTTCACGGTCGCCACTGACGTCCCGGTCTACTTCTGTGACCCGCACAGCCCTTGGCAACGGCCGAGCAACGAGAACTGGAACGGGAAGGCCCGCTGGTTCCTACCCAAGGGCACCGACCTGTCAGTTCACACCCAAGACGAGCTCGACCACATGGCCGCGATCATCAACGGACGCCCACGCGAAGTCCTTGGATGGGATACTGCAGCCGAACGATTCGCAGAGTTTGTCGCGACCACCGCCTGAGCGGGCCGAGACGATCGAGCCCCAGAAGCAGATTTGGAGCGAATCAGCCCCAGAAACCAGGGCGAGCCGAGTGCCCGATATGGCGCACTCGGCGCAAGGGCGTGGACCAACGGTGAGCGAAAACTCCCTAGGGAGTGTCGACGGTTGCTCAGCGGAAGTCGAGGCCTTCGAAGTCGCCGCTCGTGCGCCAACGGTCGATGTACTGGAAGTAGGCCACGGGCCCCTCGGGGTATCCGCTGCCGTTCAGCTTCTCGCGGCGGCCGATGGGCCTGCCCTCGTTGTTGTAGTACCCGGGCGTGCAGTCGGCGTTGCCCATGAACGCCCGCTGACTGCCCTCGAGCAACGCCACCCAGGCGTCCTCGGCGGGCTCGGTGACCTCCACCTGTTCGGCACCGGTGTCGACCGCGTGACGCACGACGCAGGCGATGGTGGCACCCGCCTCGCCGAAGTTGTGGGTGACGTTGGAGATGAGGTTCGCGCCCTGGCTCGGGGCCACGATGAACAGGTTCGGGAAGCCGTGGACGTGCATGCCGTGCTTGGTGCGCATGCCCTCCTCCCAGTAGTCGGACAGGACGACACCGTCGCGGCCGTAGGTCTCGAACCCGGCGCGCCGTGCGTAGGTGGTGCCCACCTCGAAGCCGGAGGCGAAGATGATGACGTCGAGCTCGTGGTGGACGCCGTTCACCCACACCCCGGTCTCGTCGATGCGTTCGACACCCTTGCCGTCGGTGTCGACCAGATGGACGTTCGGCCGGTTGTACGTCTGCAGATACTCGTCGTGGAAACACGGTCGCTTGCACAGTTGGCGATACCACGGCTTCAGGCCCTGCGCCGTCGCCGAGTCGGCGACGATCTCGTCGACGCGGGCGCGGATCTCCTCCATCTTCTCGTCGTCACTGTCCTCGTACGCCTGCACGAACGCCTGCTGCACGGTCATGCCGTCGGGCGTACCGTCCTTGAACATCTCGACCATGCGGTCGCGGATGCGCGTGGAGATGTCGGTCCAGCCGTCCTTCACCAGATCCTCGTCGGCGAACCCGCCGGTCTGCAGCGTGACGAAGTTCGTCAACCACTTCTGCTGCCACCCCTCGCCCAGCGCGGCGAACCACTCCGGATCGATGGCGTGGTTGTTGCGGATGTCGATGGACGACGGTGTGCGCTGGAAGACGAACAACTCCTTCGAGTCGCGCCCGAGCACAGGGATGCACTGCACTGCCGTGGCGCCGGTGCCGATGATGCCGACCCGTTTGTCGGCCAGGTTCGTCATCGGCGCGCCCTCGTACGACCCACCGGTGTACGCGTAGTCCCACCGGCTGGTGTGGAAGCAGTGCCCGCCGAACGTCTCGATGCCGTCGATGCCGGGCAGCTTCGGCCGGTGCAGCGGACCGGTGCCCATGCCCACGAACTTGGCGCGGAACTCGTCGCCACGATCGGTGCGGATGATCCAACGCGACAAAGCTTCGTCCCACGTCAGCGACGACACGGCGGTGGAGAACAGCGCGTCGTCGTACAGGCCGAACGTGGTGGCGATGCGCTTCGCCTGGCCGTAGATCTCGGGGGCGAAGACGTACTTCTGCGAGGGCATGTGCCCGGTCTCTTCCAGCAGCGGGAGATACACCATCGCCGCGGTGTCGCACATCGCACCCGGATAGCGGTTCCAGTACCAGGCACCGCCGACATCGCCGCCACCGTCGATGAGCCGGACGTCGTCGATACCCGCCTGCTTCAGCCGCGCACCCGTGACCAACCCGGCGAAGCCGGCGCCGATGAAGGCGAACGTCACCTCGTCGGTCTTCGGCTCGCGCTCGACCTTGGGCACGTAGGGGTCGTCGAGGAAGTGGGCGAAGCGGCCACGTGGCTCGATGTACTGCTCGTTGCCATCGGGACGCACCCGCTTGTCGCGCTCTTGCCGGTACCTGGCTCGCAGCGCCTCACGGTCGATCGTTTCGTTCCCGGCCATTGCGCTCCCCTGGCGATCGTTGGTCTCTCAGTCGGCGGACTCTATGGGATCTCCATCTGCCGCACCACGGCGAACGCGCAGAAGACCGACACCGGTTGCACGAGCGACCACGTTCGAACCGACCGGACCGGGAGCGATGAACGTCATCCAAGGTTTCGCGACGTGGCAGAGTGTCACGCATGCGCACTCGGGACGGTCACCGCGCACCTCGCTTCTTCGCTCATGCGCGCAGCGAACCTCGCGCGCGCCGCTTCACCGACGTGGCCATGCTGTCGGGGTCGCTCATCGCGTTGTGGGCCACGAGCGTCGCAGCCGTGCCCCCACCCGGCTTCCTGGTGGCGCTCGCTGCATTCGTGCGCAGTGCCCCCGCCTTCCTCGAGACAGCGTGGGAGATCAGCGCCGACCTGTTGGCGCTGTACGCGCTGGCGGTGCTCGTCGCGGGCGTGGCCCGTCGCCGAGGCGACGTCGTGCGCGACATCGTGGTCGCGCTCATCGCGACCATCGCGGTGTGGCTGCTCGTCGCTCGTTGGACCGAAGGCCAGTGGCCTGCCATCTGGGGTTCCCTCCGCGCGGCCAACCCGCCGTCGTGGTATCCGTCGCCGCGCATCGCGCTGCCCGCCGCAGTGCTCATCACCGTCTCGCCACACCTCACGCGACCGGCGCGCCGCGTCGGTCGGTGGCTGATCGGCTTCGGCGGACTGGGCGTGCTCGCGCTCGGCGCCACCAGCGCACTCGGCGCGCTCGCAGGCGTCCTCGTCGGCGCGTCAGGCGCTGCGGCAGCGCACCTCGCGTTCGGGTCGTCGGCGGGGCGTCCCAGCCTCGACGACGTCCGTCGGACGCTCGGCCAGGTGGGCGTCACCACCTCGTCGCTCAGCGCTGCGGACCGGCAGCCCGCCGGTCTGTTCGAAGTCACCGGTTTCGACGCCGACGGTCGCGGACTCGTCGTGAAGGTCTACGGGCGCGATGCCCACGACTCGGCACTGGCCACCACCATCTGGCGAACGCTCTGGTACCGCGAGCCGGGCGCGCCGCTTCGCATCGGGCGACTGCAACAGGTGGAACACGAGGCGTTCGTCACGCTGTTGGCCGAACAGTCCGGTGTGCTCACCGAGTCCGTCGTCACGGCAGGGGCCTCGCCCGGCGACGACGCCGTCCTGGTGCTCAGCGTTCGCGGCACCCCGCTCGCCGCAGCCACTCCGCCGCCCGACGCGGTGCCGCAGATGTGGGCACTGATCGAGCTGTTGCACGCTCGCGGGATCGCCCACGGCGCGATCGACTCCACCACGCTCATCGTCGAGCACGGCCGCCTCGGACTCGTCGATTTCGGCAACGCCGGCGTCGCCGCCACCGATGCCCGGTTGCAGACCGACCGCGTCCAGGTGCTCGCCGCAGCGGCGTTGCTGACCGATGTCGAGTCGGCGGTCGCATCCGCCACCGCCGCTCTCGGGACCGACGGCGTCGCCGCCCTCCTCCCCTACGTGCAGCGCTCCGTCCTCACTGCAGCACAACGCCGTGCCGCCAAGGACGACGAGTTGGATCTCGAGGCACTGCGCGAGGAGGCAGCCGCTGCCGCCGGCGTGGAAGCGCCCGAACTGCAGCGCCTCCGGCGCATCACCATCGGTTCCATCCTGAGGGTGGCCCTCCCGGGTCTCGCCATCGTCGCGATCAGCACCGCGATC
>JANMFL010000384.1:0-2594 GCA_031377945.1 Acidimicrobiaceae bacterium
CCTGCGAGGCGTCGTTGGTGTGCAGGGTGGCGAACACGAGGTGACCGGTCTCGGCCAGCGTCAGGGTGATGCTGATCGAGTCGAGGTCGCGCATTTCGCCGAGGAGGATGACGTCGGGGTCTTCACGCAGTGCGCTGCGCAGACCGTCGAGGAAGTTGTTCACGTCCTGGCCGACCTCGCGCTGGTTGACCATCGCGACCTTGTGATGGTGCAGATACTCGATCGGGTCCTCGATGGTGAGGATGTGCACCGGCTTCCGCTCGTTGATGCGGTCGATCATCGCCGCCAACGTGGTGCTCTTGCCGGAACCGGTGGGACCCACGACGAGGACCAGGCCGTACGGGCGGTCGAGCAACTCGTTCGCCGCCCAAGGGGCGCCGAGCTCTTCGAGCGAACGCACGCGGAAGGGAATGACACGAAGGGCGAGCGCATAGGTGTTGCGCTGCTTGTAGGCGTTGGCACGGAATCGGCCCACGCCTTCGAGGCCGAACGAGAAGTCGACCTGCGACACGTGTTCGAGTTCGTGCTGTTGCTCGAGGGTGAGCAGCGATCGCACGATCCGCTCGCTCTCCTCTGGTGTCATCAGGCTGACACCCTCGAACGGCACGAGCACGCCGTCGCGGCGCGCCGTGGCCGGTCGACCGACGGTGAGGTGGAGGTCGCTCGCGCCCGCTGCGACCGTGGCCTGCAGCAAGGTGACCAACATCGGGTCTGGATTGAACATTGGAGCTAGCCTCCCGTGTGCCCACCGCCCATGCGGCCGGCACCTCATACGATGATTGTCGTCTTCTCCGCCCTGTATGGGCTTCTGTTCGGTTCCTTCCTCACCGTGGTGGTGGACCGAGTGCCCCGAGGAGCTTCTGTCGTTCACCCCGGGTCGGCCTGCGGGAACTGCGGCTTGCGCCTTGGTGCTCGCGATCTGGTTCCGGTCTTCAGTTGGGTGGCGCTTCGGGGGAAGTGCCGTCAGTGCCATACCGGTATCGGCATCGAACCGCTCGTGCTTGAGTTGTCAACGTCGTTTCTTTTCGGCCTCACTGCGTGGCACTTCGGATTGTCGTGGCGCACCCCCGCCTACTGCGTCCTGATGGCCGGGCTGGTGGGCTTGAGCTGGATCGATCTGAAGACCCAGCGATTGCCGCGGCAGATCATCTACTGGACTGCCGCGCTCGGCGTGCCGTTACTGTGCGTGGCCGCGCTGGTCGAGCGCGAGCCGAAGCGGATCTGGATGATGCTGCTCGGTGCGGGCATCGCCCTGGTGATCATGGGGTTGATCTACGTGGCCAGCCGTGGCGGGATGGGTGACGGCGACGTGCGCCTGTCGCCGCTGCTCGGTGCCTACATGGGGTTCTTGAACCCCGGGCTGGTGCCGGTCGGGCTGTTCTTCGGGTTCGTCCTCGGCGCCGTCGTCGGCGTCGCCCTGATGGTCGTCGGCAGAGCCGGTCGGCGCACGGCCGTCCCCTTCGGTCCGTTCCTCGCGCTCGGCACGATCCTGGCCATCTTCCTCGGCCAGCGGTACATCGACCTGGTCTTCGGCTTCTAGCGCCGCTTCAGCGCCAGGAGTGCTGCGGAGCGAAGCCGACGAGGCGCTTTGCCTTGTCGTTGGCGTAGAAGGTCTCGAATCCGCTCATGTCGCGTCGACAGGGGACGCCGGCGTAGAAGCGCTCGTACACCTGATCGCTCGGTATCCCTACCGACGTGTCGTCGTTCGAGACGTTGAAGACTTCGTAGCCCAGTCCGTCGGTGCGGAGGCAGCAATCGACCATGTGGCCGAGGTCGCGGGCATCGATGTAGGCGAAGATGTTGCGACGCCGCAGACCGGGGTCGGCGACGAATGCGGGGAACTTCGCCTCGTACTCGTGCGGCTCGATCACGTTGTTGATGCGCAATCCGTAGATGTCGATGCCGCTCCGTGCCTGAAACGACCGTGCTGTCGCCTCGTTGACCACCTTGGACATGGCGTAGCTGTCGTGGGGAACCGTCGGGTGTTCCTCGTCGATCGGCACGTACTCGGGCCTGACCTCGCCCTCGGCGAAGCAGATCCCGTAGGTGGTCTCGGAGCTCGCGAAGATCACCTTTCCGATCCCCAACTTCACTGCGGCGTCGATGACGTTGTACGTGCTGAGTGCGTTGACACGAAACGTCTCGTTGTCGGGCCGGACCAGAATCGCCGGGATCGCCGCGAAGTGCACGACGGCGTCATACCCGGGAACTCCGGTGCCAGGCTCCAGTTCGTCGAAGCCGGCGTACCCCGACAGCGCGTTGAAGACCTGCCCGGCGTCGGTCAGATCGATGAGCAGATCAGCGACCGCCGGGTCACCGAGCGGCACGATGTCGCCGTTGACGACCCGGTGCCCCTGTTCGACGAGATGTCGGATTGCATGCCGCCCCGCCTTTCCGCTGCCACCGGTGAAGAACACTCGCATTCCCTGATCGTACGCGCCGCACTGCCCAGAAGTGCCTACTTGAGACTGGTGGCTGGCGCGACGGTTTCGTAGCGTCGTTTCAAACAACAAAAGGAATAATGAGCCTCCGGTTAATATTGCTGCCAATCGCAACATATTACTTTTCGTAAAAATAGATGGCGTATTTAAGTT
>JANMFL010000392.1:0-6362 GCA_031377945.1 Acidimicrobiaceae bacterium
CACTTGTGTTGTTCCCGACCGGACGCACGCGCACCCGTCGCTGGTTCTGGTTCGCAACGGTGTTCGGCGGAATCATCGGCACCCTGACGGCCGTCGCCGCCATCGTCTCGCTACCGGTGGCTGCCCGCAACGCGGTGGAGCTCCTCGATGCCCCCGGAATCACCGGTTCGGCCGCAGCCGAGTTCGCGATCGGGTTGCCGGCTATCGCCCGGTTGATCAGTTTCGTTGCCACCTTGATCGCATTGATCGGTCTCGTGGTTGCTCGCCGTGGCGTCCACGGCGACGACCGACGGCCGTACACAACGGTCCTTGTCGGTGCCGCTGTTGTGGTCGCAAGGTTGCTTGTCGACGCGCTGGTCCCGGTGATCTTCGGACAGCAGCACGCGTTGCCCGAGGCAGTCGGGGCACTCGTCGGGTTGGCTTTGCCGGCCTCGATCGCGATCGCTGTCGTCCGGTTCCAGCTGTACGACCTACGCACGTTGGTCAACCGATCGGTCCTTGTGGCGTTGACCGCAGTAGCGCTCTCCGCTGTGTACCTCGGCGTGTTGACCCTGATCGCCGCTGTTGTCGGCGACAGTACGCCTCTGACGGTGCCGGGCATCCTCGCCGCGGGCGCCGTCGTCGTGGTCAGTGCACCGGTTGCCGCTGCGGTGACGCGGATGACTCGAGGCTGGTTCGGTCGGGGCAGTCCTCCTGCAGTGATGGCCACACGTTTCGCCGAGCAGCTTCTCGTCGACGACGATCCCCTTGCCACAGCGCGCGCGCTGGCCGAGACGATGCGCGCCGAGTTGCGGCTCGGCTCGATCGAATTGATCGTCGAGGGACTCGAAAACACGAGGATCGGCGAGCCGAACGGACCGGTCACGCACGTCGAGTTGCGTTACGGGCGGAGACACGTTGGCGAGGTGCTGGTCACCGCCAGGCAAGGCGAGGCCCTCGGCGACGTCGATGTGCGGACCTTGCGCGAGATTGCCGGCTACGTGTCCATTGCTGCGGAGGCGATTCGCGTCGGCGAGGATCTGCGCCGCGCTCAACACGACCTGGAGAACGCCCAATCCGAGGAACGACGCCGCGTGCGCCGCGACCTCCACGACGACGTCGGCCCTACGCTGGCCTCCGCACGGCTGAAGCTCGCGGCGCACCGGCGCCACCTGCCCGAAGGAACAACCGTCGACGACATCATCGACCAACTCGCCGACGCGATCCGCGGTGTCCGTCGGGTGGTCGATGGCCTACAGCCATCCGTGCTCGAGGACGTCGGCCTCGTTTCGGCACTGCAAATCCTGCTGACCGACCTCCGACAGACGACAGGGATGCACATCACCTTCGATCCGCCCGCAACCCTGCCGGACCTACCAGCGGCAACAGCCAGCACGGCGTATCGCGTGGTGGCTGAGGCCCTCACCAACGTCGTGCGCCACAGCGGAGCGACACTGTGCACGCTTCGTGTCGACCATGATGACGGCACGCTCCGCGTCGAGGTCGCCGACAACGGCCACGGCTTCGACACGTCGATGCCAGCCGGGATGGGCTTGCGCAACATGGCCGATCGCGCCGGATCGGCGAACGGGGTCGCCACCATTTCCAGCTCACCTCGCTCAGGCACCACCGTCGTACTGGACGTGCCGGTGTGACCGTCGACGACATCCGACTGGTGATCGCCGACGACCACCCCGTCTACCGAGACGGACTCGCCCGGCTGCTCTCTGAGATCGGCGGATTCGACGTTGTCGGTGTTGCTGCCGACGGTGTCGAGGCCGTCGAGCTCGCCGCCTCGCTTGCTCCTGACGTCGTCATCATGGACATCCGCATGCCGAACCTCGACGGCATCGAAGCCACCCGTCGGATCACGGCGGCAAGTCCGAGCACCGGAGTCGTCGTGCTCAGCATGTTCGAGGACGACGAACTCGTCTTCGCCGCGGTCCGCGCCGGCGCGCGCGGCTATCTGTTGAAGGACGCTGACGACGACGAGATCGCTGCAGTGCTGCGCGGCATCGCACGTGGAGAAGCGATCTTCGGTCCGACCACAGCAAGACGTTTGCTGGACATGCTCGGACGAGCGCCGGAACAGTCCGAGCACACAACGCCGAGCCCGTTCCCGCAACTGACCCAACGCGAACAGGAGGTGCTCGAGCTGCTCGCCCGCGGCAAGCGGAACGCGACCATCGCCGACGAGCTCTTCCTCAGCGAACGAACCGTGCGCAACTACGTATCGAACATCTTCACCAAACTGCAAGTCGCGGATCGCGCCCAGGCGATCGCGGCCGCCCGCGACGCCGGCATCGGCAAGCCGCCGACCTAGCGCAGTGAGAGTCGGGGACTTCCGACCTCTTTGCCACATCGATCGCTCTCCATGGGTGAACGGTCGATGTGACCGTGGGGGCTGAGTCGACTCTCTGATGAAGGAACGAGTCGTCTGGAGATCCGACATCCATCGCCGGTTGATGCGCCGACGTCAAGTCCTGTAGCGATCCATCGAGTCTGCAGGCCGAAACTGTCGCCCACCTACCGGAGCCACAACGTCAAGCATGAACCGGAACTGCACATCGCAGTCTGCAGGCTCAGGACGGGAAGCGGAGGGTCGATGACAGGAGGGACGGCCGGAACGGTAAGAGGACGGGAAACACCGGTCGACACCGGTCACTCCCGGTCAACAACGGTCACTCGAAAACTCAGCCTGACCAGGATCGATTGCTGCTGAGCAGGTACGACACGGTCAGGCGGACGAGGGTTCGATTCCCCCAGCTCCACCGAGCACACACAAACACACGGGCGTCAACGAAAGAGCACCCAACTGTGAGCGAAACAACGAGGCGTCCGGCTCCCAGCCGGGCGCCTCGCTCGCTTCCGGGCCACGCGTGATCGGCAGCTCGACGCTCGGTACCTGGGCGGTCTGGTTCCCGGAAACCGGGGGCCGGGAGGATTCCCGCCCCGAAGCGGTTGTGGGATGAATCCCGCCCAGAAACCAAGGCATCCGGTTGACAGCCGGTCTCCGATCGGCCATCGTTCGAGGCCCACGAGTAATGTCTGCCATTACTGAGCGGGAGGTCGTCCCAATGAGCAACCCGGTGATCGTCGAGGCGGGCCGCACGCCGGTCGGCAAGCGCAACGGAGCGCTGGCCGACATCCATGCGTCGGATCTGCTGTCACGTGCTCAGGTCGGCGTGCTCGCTCGCGCCGGTGTCGACCCTGGGGCGGTCGGTCAAGTGGTCGGTGGCTGTGTCACCCAGGCCGGCGAGCAGGCGAGCAACGTCACGCGCACTGCGTGGTTGTCGGCGGGTCTGCCGTACCAGGTGGCCGGCACCACCATCGACTGCCAGTGCGGCTCGTCGCAGCAGGCCAACCACATGATCGCCAACCTCATCAGCGTCGGCGCGATCGATGTCGGTCTGGCGTGCGGTGTCGAGCACATGAGCAAGGTGTGGCTCGGTGCGAACGTTCCACGCGTCGACGATCCGACGGCAGCCGGTGGAGTCAGCTTCATCAACGGATCGTCCAAACCTGCCGACTGGTCGATCGACATGCCCGACCAGTTCGGCGCCGCGGAACGCATCGCCCAGCGCCGCGGCATCACTCGCGAGCGGGTCGACATGCTCGGCCTCATCTCGCAGCAGAAGGCCATCCGCGCCACCACCGAGGGCCGGTTCGAACGCGAGATCATCCCGGTCGAGATCGCATCGTCCGACGGCACCACCTCCACCTTCAGCCGCGATCAGGGCCTGCGCGAGACCACCGCCGAGAAGCTGGCGACACTCGCCCCGGTGATGCCCGGCGGCATCCACACGGCGGGCAACTCGTCGCAGATCAGCGACGGTGCGGCCGCCGTGTTGTGGATGGACGAAGGCCGTGCCAAGGCAGAAGGCCTTCGACCGCGCGCGCGGCTCGTTGCCCAGTGTCTGGTCGGCTCCGACCCCTACTACCACCTCGATGGACCGGTCGACGCGACCGCCAAGCTGTTCGAGATGACCGGCATGACGATCGACGACATCGACATCGTCGAGATCAACGAGGCCTTTGCCTCCGTCGTCCTGTCGTGGGCTCAGGTGTACGGGTTGTCCGACGACGACCTCGTCGACAAGGTCAACGTCAACGGCGGCGCGATCGCACTCGGTCACCCGGTGGGTTCCACCGGCAGTCGCCTCATCACCACTGCGCTCCACGAGTTGGAGCGGCGCGACGCCGAGTTCGCGCTCGTCACCATGTGCTGCGGAGGCGCGGTCGCAACTGGAACGATCATCCAGAGAATCTGATGCCTCGTGACGCCGCTGAGACGCGTGAGCGCTTGGTCGAGGCCGGGCGCGCGTTGTTCGCCACCAAGGGTGTGTACGCGACCTCGTTGAAGGCGGTCGTGGATGCGTCCGGGCAACGCAACACATCGGCATTGCACTACCACTTCGGGGGGCGAGAAGGCCTCCTCGCCGCCATCATCGATGCGTACAACCCTGGCATCGAGGCAGACCGCCAGCAGATGCTCGACGCTGCCACGGCCTCACTCACGCTCGACCAGTTCGTCGCAGCAGTCGTGCAACCACAGGCGCTCCTGCTCCACCGCAGCGACGGCCGCGAGTTCCTCTCCATCATCAGTCAACTCAGTGACCTGTTCGACCGTTGGGAGGACGGGGCGACACCGAAGCAGGCGTATCGTGCGTTCATCGGCATCCGAGCACTGCTCCCCGACGGTCTCGACGACAGCCTGCGCCACGAGCGGGTGACGCGCTTTCTCGAGTTGGTCTCCCAAGCGTTGGGATCGCGGGCACGTCAGATCACTGCTGGCCGCACACCCGCGCTGGATCACGAACAGTGGGTGCAGAACCTGATGACGATGGCGGTCGGAGCGCTCAGCGCGACCGACTCAGGCCCAACCCGGCCGTCGCCACCAGATCGCGCTGGATCTCGTTGACCCCGCCGCCGAAGGTGTTGATCTGCGCCGCCCGTGCGGCCCGTTCGAGCTCGCCGTGCAACACGCAGCCTGCAGAGCCCGGGCGCAGATTGGCGAGAGGACCGAGCACCCCTTGCAGGATGCGGTACACATCGACCACCTTCTCGGTGCCGAACACCTTCACGCTCGACGCCTGCGCCGGACCCAGGGTGTTGTCGCTGACCGCACGCACGAGTTTCCAGGTCATCAGCCGAACCGCCTGCAAGAGCGCATGGCAGCGCGCCAGATCGAGCTGCACCCAAGGGACATCGATCATGCGCGTCGTCGTACCGTCGGCCGATGCGGGCGTGGTCGCAGCCCACTCCGTGACGTCGAGCAACAACCGCTCGGTGAGACCCGACAACGCAGCCAGCCCGACACGCTCGTGGTTGAGCTGCATGGTGATCAGGCCCCACCCACCGTTGACCTCCCCGACGACGTTGCCGACCGGAACTCGCACATCGGCGTAGTAGGTGGCCGTCGTGCACACATCGCCGACGGTGGTGATGGGCGTCCACGAGAACCCCGGCGAGGAGGTGGGCACGATGATGATGCTGATGCCTTTGTGCTTGGGCGCCTCCGGATCGGTTCGGCAGGCGAGCCAGATGTAATCCGCCTGATTGGCCCCCGAGGTGTACACCTTGTTGCCGTTGATGAGCCACTCGTCGCCGTCTCGAACGGCACCCGTTCGCAGGCTCGCCAGGTCGGTGCCGGCTTCCGGCTCGGTGTAGCCGATCGCAAAGTTGATCTCACCAGCGAGAATGCCCGACAGGTACGCCGCTTTCTGGGCCTCCGTACCGAGCGCGGCGATGGCCGGCCCGACGGTGTTGACCGTGACGAAAGGGAATGGGGCGTGAGCCCGCTGGATCTCGTCGAACATGATGAACTGGTCGGTGGCCGGCCGCCCGCTGCCGCCGTACTCCACGGGCCAGCTGAGCCCCAGCCATCCGTCGCGACCGAGCTGGCGAACGATGGTGCGGAACTCGGGGCTCCCCTCCCCCGCCGCGCCGAGACGCTGGCGGACCTCTGGGGTCAGCAGCTCGGCGAAGTACGTCCGCAACTGCTGGCGCAGTGCCTGTTGTTCGGAAGTCTCGGCAAGGTGCACGGTCGGGAGCCTATAAGAGGTCTGACGCCCCGTCAGATTCGAGCGAGCGAACCGCAGCAAGTACTTCTGCGTAACGCGCATCGTCGGCTGGGTCGGCCGGCACCTGCAGCATCACCCCGTCGACCAGTCCGCCGAACCACTCGCCGACGACCGACGGCAACTCCGACCACGTCGCCTGCGGCACGATCGCGTCGAGTACCTGGTCGGTGATCAAGGTGTCGAGTTGGTCCCACTCGCCCTCGCGCAGGTTGTAGCGCTCGAGTAGCCGCCTGAAAGCAGGGTCGAGCTGGCTCCAGGCATTGCCGGCATTGCGGGCCGTGGTGGCGAACACGTCCGAGC
>JANMFL010000473.1:0-1539 GCA_031377945.1 Acidimicrobiaceae bacterium
GATTGCCAGTTCTCCCGCTGTAACCCCGCTTGGGGGTACCGTGGCCGCTAACGGCGTCATTCTACGAAACATCAGTGGTACCTCCTTTGCAACCCCTATGACGGCGGGTATTGCTGGGGAGATGCTCCTCGTGAATCCAACCTTGCAGCAAGCTGCGAATTTGCCCAAGGTGATTGAAATGCTGGAGGCTACGGCGGACTTGATCCCGTCTTTGGCGACTGCGCCTGTGGTGGGCCAACAAGGCCTCTTTCTGCCAGGGGCTGCAAATGCAGACCCTAACTTAGTCGCCAGCGATCTGACCGGGTTCCGGCGCGTCCATTTCTGGAAAGCCATTCTCGCTGCGGTAAATGATGGCTCAAGGCCGCGCCGAGCAACGCAGTACGCAGCTCGGCACCCAACTGCGACAGCTCCGTGAGGTTCGTCGCTGCCTGCTGCCGACTCTGCGGATTCCGTTGACGGACGAGCGGAAGAATGAGCTGCTCGAACAGTGACGCCTCGCGCTCCGCGGACTGCTTCCAACCGCGAAGGTGTCGAGCATCGACGCCGCGAGCGAGGAAACCCGCTGCCGCCGTGGCGATGGCCACGTCGCTGTTGGAGTACAGCGCGGTGGAGCCGGCCCCACGACCCGAGATGATGCCGTAGGACTCGAGCTCGACGAGCTGCGACGCCGTCAGGCCCGAGGCCGAGCAGAGCTCGCTGGCGACGAACGTGTCGGGCACGATGTCCAACTGCGGTGTGGGCTCGCGGACCGCGAAGAACTGAACCGCGGCGCTGGGACCGGCCATCGTCGGCGAGCGGTGTTGTGCGGCAGGGTGATGCCCTGTCGGCACCGGAACGTCGGCCGGCAGCATCTGTTCGCCGGTGACGTCGAGGTCGTGGTCGAGGACCGTTACGTTGCGAATGCCGCGTGGCGGAGTGAGGGCCCCCGAGTCGTCGATCTGACCGCTCTCGAGCCGATCGCGAATCACGCGAAGTGGAAGGAAGTTCTCGCGCTGCTCGCGCAGGATGACCCGCAGCCGATCGACATCGCCGTCGTAGAACTTCCGATAACCCGACGGAGTGCGCTCAGGGTCGATCAGACCCTGGCTCTCGAGGAACCGGATCTTGGAGATCGTGACATCGGGGAACTCTTCGAGCAACAGCGCCAGCACCTCACCGATCGACAGGTATGGCCGTTCGGTCACGCTCACCCGTCGGCCTTCTGGAAGAAGACGAGGCGGAACTTGCCGACTTGCAACTCGTCGCCCTGATGCAGCAACACGGTGTCCTCGATGCGTTGGCCGTTCACGTAGGTGCCGTTCAGCGACCCGGTATCGCGTGCGAGGTACCCGTCGCCGGTGCGTTCGACCTCGGCGTGCCAACGCGACACCGTGATGTCGTCGAGGCTGATCTCGCTGTCAGGATGACGGCCGAGACGTGTGACCGCAGCCGAGAGCGTCAGCGCCGTTCCCGCCTGTGCGCCGCTGCGCACGACCAGCGAGCCTGCCTCGCCGGACAGGTCGGACATCTTGACGATGACATCGTCGGCGGTGCCGGGTG
>JANMFL010000481.1:0-20144 GCA_031377945.1 Acidimicrobiaceae bacterium
GTTGTACTCGAGCAGCTTCGGTCCGTCAGACGTGAGCATCAGCCCCGCGTACAGCACGCCGATGTACGGCGCACCGACGTCGGCCAGATGGTCGAGCACCGGCTGGATGAACGTCGCGGTCAGTTCGTCGGGGTCATAGGGGATGGGTGCGGGTGCATAGGCGCCCATGCCGCCCGTGTTCGGGCCGGTGTCGCCCTCGCCGATGCGCTTGTGGTCCTGGGCGATGGGCAGCGGCCGTGCGACGTTGCCGTCGCACAGTGCCATCAAGCTGCACTCGGGGCCGACGAGTCGTTCCTCGAGCACGATCGGTCCTTGCTCGACCAGCTCGTGGATGGCGGCCTCGGTGGCCTCGGCGCTGTCGGGCACGATGACGCCCTTGCCGGCGGCGAGACCGTCGAGCTTCACGACCACCGGCTTGCCGAACGCCCGCCACCAGGCGAGCGCGTCGTCGGCGGACGACGACATGTGGAAGGCAGGCGACGGCAGCCCGAGCGCCTGCGCCAGCGTGCGAGTGAAGCCCTTGCTGCTCTCGAGTCTGGCGAGCGCCGCAGTGGGGCCGAAGCACGGCACGTGTTCGTCGGCGCAGCGATCTGCGACCCCCGCGACGAGTGCAGCCTCGGGGCCGACGATGACGAGGTCGGCGTCGATGGGTGACGGCAGTTCAGCGGCGACGCGCACGGCGTGTCCGTGGCGACCGCACGCCCACGCGATGGCCGCCTCGCGGCCCCCCGACCCGATGACGAGCACGTTCATGCCAACACTCCGTTCATGCTCCAGTTCGGCTTCGCCTCACCTGACGTGCTCGCCGCCTCCGCTGCGCTTCGGCGCTCGCCGGTGCTCGAGTTCATGCCAACACTCCTTCGAAGCTCAGCTTCGGTGGGGCTTCCTCGACGGGCATGGGGTAGTTGCCGGTGAAGCAGCCGATGCAGTAGCCGGTGGACGCGCCGTCGGTACTGGGCTCGATTGCACGCATCATGCCTTCTTCCGACAGGAAGTGCAGGCTGTCGGCGCCGATGAGCTCGCGAATCTCGTCGATGGTCAGGCGTGCGGCCATCAGGTCGCCGTCGTGCCCCATGTCCACCCCGAAGTGGCAGGCGTGGGTGATGGGTGGGCAGGTGATGCGCACGTGCACTTCGGTGGCGCCTGCGTCGCGGAGCAGCTTCACCAGCGGGCCGGCCGTGGTGCCGCGGACCAGCGAGTCGTCGATCATCACGACGCGCTTGCCACGAAGGTTGTCGCTGAGCGCATTGAACTTCAACGCCACGCCGCGCTCGCGCAGGTCCTGCGACGGCTCGATGAACGTGCGACCGATGTAACGGTTCTTGATCAGCCCGTCGTTGTGGGGGATGCCGCTCTGACGGCTGTACCCGATGGCGGCGGGGATACTGCTGTCGGGCACGGGGATCACCACGTCGGCCTCGACCCCGCCTTCGATGGCGAGTTGCTCGCCGAGGCGTTGTCGCACGTGGTGCACGTTGTGGCCGGCCCAGTTGCTGTCGGGGCGACTGAAGTAGACGAACTCGAATGCACACCGCGCCGGCGTCGCCGCGGGCGTGAGTGCCTGGCGGCGGAAGATCTCGGCGCCCTGCAGCGTGACGATCTCGCCCGGCTTCACCTCATCGATGTCGACGCAGCCCAGTGTGTTCAGTGCGCAGGTCTCGGACGCGACCGCATGCCCGCCGTGCGGAAGACGGCCGACGTGCAACGGGCGGATGCCCCACGGATCGCGGACGGCGATGACGCGATCGTCGACCAGCATGACGACGCAGTACGCACCCTTCCATGCGGGCAGGGTGCGTTCGATGCGGTCTTCCCAGCTGCGGCCACCGGCGGCGGCGAGCATGAGGGTGAGCACCTCGGTGTCGCTGGTGGCGGTGAGTCCGAAGCCGCGGGCGAGCAGTTCCTCGCGCAGCGCCGAGGCGTTCACGAGATTGCCGTTGTGGCCGACAGCGAGCGGGCCGTGCATGGTCTCGACGACGAACGGCTGCACGTTCTTCACCGAGTTGCCGCCGGTGGTGCTGTACCGGGTGTGCCCCATTGCGTGGTAGCCGGTGAGCGCCGTCATGGTCGCTGGTGTGAACACGTTCGCCACGAGTCCGGCGTCCTTGTGCACTCGCACGCGCGAGCCGTCGCTGACGGCGATGCCAGCGGCCTCCTGCCCGCGGTGCTGCAGCGCGAACAGGCCGAAGAACGCGAGCTGGGCGATGCCTTCACCGTGCGGCGTTGACGCGCCGAAGACGCCGCACTCCTCGTGCGGCTCGTCGTCGGTGAAGCGGTCATCTCGGTCCTCGCGACGCTGGGGTGCGTCGACGAAACATTCGTGCTCAGAGGGAAACATGCGACATCGCTTCCTGGATGCGGGGCGCGACGGGGTACGCGCCCGGTTCGAACGTGGTGCCGGTGAGGCGTTCGTACGCCTGGATGTAGCGGCGGGTGGTCTCGGTCCACACCTCGGCCGGCAACACAGGAGGGTCGCCGTCGCCCCGGTAGCCCGCCGCCAGCAGGGCACGGCGCACGACCTCCTTGTCGAGGCTCTCGGGCTCTTCGCCGGCGGCGAGGCGTTCCTCGTAGGTGTCGGTCACCCAGTAGCGGCTGGAGTCGGGGGTGTGCATCTCGTCGATCAGCAGCAGGCTGCCGTCGGGAGCGGTGCCGAACTCGTACTTGGTGTCGGCCAGGATGAGCCCGGCTTCGGCGGCCTTCTGCTGGCCGCGCTCGAAGAGGAGCAGTGCGGCCTCGACCACCTCGCCCCAGCGACGGTGCTCGACCAGGCCGCGCTGCGCGACCTCGGCGACGGTGAGCGGAACGTCGTGCACGCTGGCGTCGCCGTCGGCCGCGCCGCCCTTCGTGGTGGGCGTGACCAAGGCCGTGGGGAGCGGTGTGTTCTTGCGCAGCCCGTCGGGGAAGCGATGGCCGTAGATCTCGCGGGCGCCGTCGGCGTACTGCTGCCACAGCGAGGTGGACGTCACGCCGGTGATGTAGCCGCGCACCACGACCTCCACCGGGAGCGGCGTGGCGGCGCGAGCGACGAGCACGTTCGGGTCGGGCACCGACAACACGTGGTTGGGCACGATGTCGGCCGTCTCGGCGAACCACCACGCGGCCAGCTGGTTCAGCACCTGCCCCTTCCACGGCACGCCGGCGATGATGCGATCGAACGCCGACAACCGGTCGGTCGTCACGAACAGGCGACGAGGTTCACCGTCGGTCGTGGCCCCGTCGGTCGCGGGCGGCAGTTCGTACGACACCCGCACCTTCCCGTCGCGCCGGTCGGGCAGCGACAGCTCGATGTCCAGGAACGGTTCGGTGGTCACGGTCATTGGTGCGGGTCACTGCTCCTCGGCGTGGCGAACGCCCTGTTCGAACAATGGCAGACCCATCGCGCCGGCCGTCCCTCGCCCGCGGCGGGGGTGCTGGCGGGCGAGGACGTGGTTCTCGGGGTGCGGCATCAGGCCGAGCACCACGCCCGACTCGTCGCACACGCCGGCGATGTCGCCGACGGAGCCGTTCGGGTTGTGGCCTACGTATCGCAACGCCACCTGTCCCGCGGCTGCGAGCGCGGTGGGATCGGGGTGCACGTAGCGGCCTTCGCCGTGGGCGATCGGGCACTCGAACGGCTCGAGGTCGCGCGTCCAGATGCACCGACTGGCGGGTGCCTCGAGGCCCACCCACTCGCACTGGAAGTGACCACTCGCGTTGTGGCCGAGCGCGCCCGGCAGCAGCCCGGTGCCCGTGAGCACCTGGAAGCCGTTGCAGATGCCGATGACCGGCTTGCCCACGGCGACGAACCCGGTGAGTGCGTCGCCGACGCCGTGCGACAACTCGAGGCTCCACATGCGGCCGGCGCCGAGCGCGTCGGCGTAGCTGAATCCGCCGGCGACGACGAGCATCTGCGCCTCGCGCAGGAGGTCGGGGTGGGCCAGCAGTTCGGCCAGCAGGACGATCCGCGGCTCGGCCCCTGCGAGGTCGAGCGCGAACGACACGTCGTGGTCGCGATTGGTGCCCGGTGCGGCGAGGACGACTGCCTTCGGGCGGCTCATCGGTGGGCTCCCTTGAACGCGGCGACCAGCTCGTCGACCGACACCTCGATGCCGGGCATGCAGAACGACGGTTCCGCTGTGACCATGCCGAGCACCGTCACGTCGCCGACCGTCTCGGCGAACCAGGCCAGATCGTCCGGTTCCAACTCGCACACGAACCGCCCGTTGCTCTCGGACCACAGCGCGGTGGCGAGATCCGTGTGGGGAACGCGCTCGATGTCCACTCCCAGCCGGCCTCCGATGGCCATCTCGGCCAGTGCGACACCGAGGCCGCCTTCGCTGAGGTCGTGGCAGGCGCGCACTCGACCGGTGCGCAGCGCCCGATGCACACGTTGGTAGAGGGCATGAGCGCCGGCGACGGGTGCCGGTACGGCACCTCCGTCGAGCTGGCGAATCATCGCGTAGTGGCTGCCGGCGAACTCGACCGCAGTGGTACCGACCTGGACGAGCACGTTGCCGGCTTGCTTCAGGTCGGGTGTGACGGTCACGCTCGCGTCGGGCACGTGCGCGAGCGCCGTGATGACGAGCGTCGGCGGCACGGCATGGCGCTGGCCGTCACTGCCCAGATACTCGTTGTTCAGCGAGTCCTTGCCGCTGACGAACGGAGCGACGTGGGCCAGCGCGGCGTCGCAGCATCCCTGGACGGCCATCACCAGTTCGCCGAGCGTGGATTCACGACGGGGATCACCCCAGCTGAAGTTGTCGAGCAGACAGACCATGTCGGGGTCGCCGCCGACGGCGACGACGTTGCGGATGGCCTCGTCGATCACCGAGTGGGCCATCCGTTCCGGGTCGTGCACGCCGAACCACGGGTTCACGCCGATGCCGACGGCGAAACCATGCTGGTCCGCGGGCTGGGCGATGACCACACCGTCGGCGTGGCCATCGTGGTGCTCGCCGACGAGCGGCCGCACGACTGTTGCGCCGCGGATCTCGTGGTCGTAGCGGCGCACGACCCGCTCCTTGGACGCGATGTTCGGGTGCGCGAGCAGCATCAGCAAGGCGCGTGTCGGGTCGACGCAGACAGGGGGCAACTCGGCATCGCGTGACGGTTGTGGAAGTTGAGCCGTCATCGAGCGCTGGGGGCGCCCGTCGTGCAGGAAGTGCGTGTCCAGTTCGAGCACGGTGAGGTCGCCGGCGCGGACCCGGAGCAGGCCGTCGCCGGTGAACGTGCCCAGGCTGACTGCCTCGACGCCGTGCCGGTCGCAGACCGAGCGCATCGCCGCCCAGTGCGTGGGCGGCACGGCGAACACCATGCGCTCCTGGGCTTCGCTCAGCCAGATCTCCCACGGCCGCAGACCCGGGTACTTCAACGGAGCCAGCGTGACGTCGACATCGGCGCCGACCCCCTCGGCCATCTCACCGACGGCGCTGGACAGTCCCCCCGCACCGCAGTCGGTGACCGCGGTGTAGAGGCCGTGGCACTCGGCCATGGCATCGATGACCAGCTTCTCGACGATCGGGTCGCCGATCTGCACGCTCGCGCCGGCCACGTCGCCCGTGGTCGCATCCATGGTGGCGCTGCTGAACGTGGCGCCGCGCAGTCCGTCGCGCCCGGTACGTCCGCCGATGACGACGACCAGGTCGCCGGGCTGGGGTCCGGGAAGCTCGGGTGTGTCGGCGGCGATGCCGATGCACCCGGCGTAGACGAGCGGGTTGGCGATGTAACCCGGGTCGTAGATGACGGCGCCGGCCACGTTCGGCAGCCCGATCTTGTTGCCGTAGTCGGCCACGCCGGCGATGACGCCGCTCTCGATGAGTCGCGGGTGCAGCACACCGTCGGGCAACTGGTCGGCGGGCAGGTCGGTGGGTCCGAAGCAGAGGATGTCGGTGACGGCAATGGGGTGGTGGGCTGCGCCCATCACGTCGCGGATGACGCCGCCGACACCAGTGTTCGAACCGCCGAACGGCTCGATCGCCGACGGGTGGTTGTGTGTCTCGGCCTTCACTGCCAGCGTGACGCCGGGGGAGTAGCGGACGATGCCGGCGTTGCCGACGAACGAGCTGACCACGAACGGCGCGTCGATGCGGTCGGTGCAGTCGCGGAGCTGTTTCAGCAGCGGCGTGATCTCGCCGCCCTCGCTGCCGTCCGCGTTGCGGGTGGTGATGCGCGCCCGGAACGTCTTGTGGCTGCAGTGCTCGCTCCACGTCTGGGCCAGCGTCTCGAGCTCGACGTCGGTGGGCTCGCGGCCGACGCCACGCGAGTACTCGGCGATGGCCTGGAGCTCGGCGAGGTCGAGGCTGAGGCCTCGCTCGCGGCTGAGCGCCAGCAGCTCGTCGTCGGTGAGCGTGGTGACGGTGATGTGGTCGACCGTGCGGTCGGCGGTTGCGTGCGCATCGATGAAGTGCGGCTCGATGGGGGCGGGTTCCCATCGCTCGATGACCTGGTTGGCCAGCAGCCGCCGGGCGATGGCCTGTCGTTCGACAGTGGTCAGGACGCCGGCGATGCCGTAGTGCTTGCCGGTGGCGACGGCGACATCGGGCAGACCGACGGTCTGCATCGCCAACTGGACGGCATTGGCGGCCGGGTCGGTGACGCCGGGCAGCAACGCCGTCTCGATGCCGTCGGTGGGAACCTCCCAGGTGCCGGTCTGGAGCAGTGGGTCGACCAGGACCGCCTCGAGTTCCGCGAGGTGGTCGTGCGGCAGGTCGTCGGCGAAGAACACCACGTCAGCGACATCGATGTCGGTGACGGCGGTGAGGCCGAGGGCGTGAGCATCGGCCACGAGGCCGGCAGATCGCGGGTCGGCTCCCTTGCTGCGAATCGTCAATCGCACACCGGATGCCACCGCGAGGAAACTAGGCGCGACCCCTGCACAACCCCTCCCCGCGCGAACAAAATGTAAGCCGGATCGCCGGTTGAGGCGCGGGTGGATGCGTCATCACCGGCAGCGATCGAAGCGCGTCGGATATCGCTGAGACCTATATGGAACATGGGTATGCCGGTTGACCGAGTGATCGAACATATGTACGATCCAGGGTATGGGAGTGCTCGACGACCACGCCGACCAGATGCTGGTCACGCCAGCGCAACTGGCAGCGCGTTGGGCCGAACTGGAACGCGAGATGGCCGTGTTCGCGCTCGCCGTCGCGCACGTGAACGACGCCGGTCGATGGGCCGACGACGGCAGCGTGACCATGCGCTCATGGATGCGCGACCACCTGCGCATGTCCGACACCGATGCGGGGTCATGGCTTCGGCGCGCAGCGCTGTTGAACCAGTTCGACGCGTTCGCCGAATGCGCCGTCACCGGCGCGTTGTCGTCATCACAGCTGCGCGAAGTCGAAAAGTGCGCCCGACCCAAGTACCGCGACCTGCTGCACGAGTTGCAAGAAGACCTCGCCGGCGACATCGCCGGCCTCGACGCCAACGCCACCGCCGCAGCATGCGCGTCGTGGCGGCAACACGCCGACGCACTCGTCGACGGCGACGAACCCGCGGCCGAGCCGACACGGTCGCTGAACACCACCACCCTCGACGACGGCAGCAGCATGGGCTGGTTCACACTCGACCCCGCCGGCCGTACCGAGTTCGACAACGCCATCGACAACGCCATCACCTGGAACGGCAAAGAAGAGACCCGGTCCGCCACCGAACGTCGCGGCGACGCCCTGTTCGACATCGTCGCGTTCTTCAACCTCAACCACACCGGCGACGGCACCCCCCGCCACCACCCCCACATCTCGATGTCGATGGACGCATCCACCGTGAACCGTCCCGAAGCCCGCAACGACGTCACCGGCGAACACATCGACGTCGCCCACGCCAGCGCCAAGCTGTGCGACTGCATCATCCACACCATCCTCCGCGACGCAGCCAACAACCCGCTCTCGTTCGGCCGAGCCACCTACACCGTGCCACGACCGCTCTTCAAGCAGATCGCCGCCCGCGACGGCGGCTGCCGCTTCCCGGGCTGCAACCGACCCGTCAAGTTCACCGAAGCCCACCACATGCACTGGTGGGAACGCCACGGCACCACCGACTACGACAACCTCGCCCTGATGTGCTCGAGACACCACCACCTCATCCACAAAATCGACCTGCAACTCGAATGGGTCAACGGATGGGACCTCCAGATCACCTGGCCCGACGGACAACAACGCACCAGCCGACCACGCGGCGCACCACCCACACGCGCCCCACTCCGCCACGCCGCCTGAGGCCGCGCGGCGCCCGACCCAGCGCACGACTCCGCCTCGACCATCAGGTCAGGCGGGGTTGCGCTGCGCGTAACCCATCGCCAACGACGTCGCGATCGCCAACCACACGATGTACGGCAGGAGCATGGCCCCCGCCCACCAACGTGTGCTCCACGCCGCCCACACCACGACGACCGTGACGAGCGTGGCCACGACCAGCGCGATCGACGACGCCCACAGGGCATGACGCACATAGAACAACCACGCCCACAGCAGCGCCGCGGCCACGCTGACGGCCAGCGCCGCGAGCCAGGTCCATCGTGCGCCGTTCGTGCCGTGGAGGGCGACGATCACACCGGCCACCACGATGGCGATGAAGTTGTACGACCAGGCGATCCCGAACACGGCGTCGGGTGGTTGCCACGACGGCTCCTGCAGCGACCGATACCACTCGCCGCCACTGTCGACCCACCGGCTCGACCCCAACGCATAGACCACGACGATCACCGCGGTCAGCGCGCCGGTCCACAGCTTCACGGCACTCATCGTTCGCTCCGGTTCTCGATCAGCACGTCACCGTTGTACCTCGACACCGACGGCGGCGTACATCGCGTCACGCATGCGCAACGCAGCGATGCGGACCTCTTCGACCGTGCCCTCCTGCCGTTGCGACGGGTCGGGTGCGTCGGCCGCTTCGTCGGGTGCGATCGCGGGGAACTCGACCAGCACCGATTGGGCACCCGGCAGCACGAGCTCCTGCCCCTCCCACAGGAACGCCTGCGTCCCGTTGCGGACCCTGCCGGCGTTGCGCGGCAGCCCCCATCCGGCTGCTTCGGACATGGCGGTCGCCACTCGCGTCGCGAGCGGTCCGTTGTGGGCACCCACCCACTTGTAGGGCGAGTGCAGGTGCACCGTGAGCACCGGCTGCACCCGTTCGGTCACCTGCATCACCGCCTGCGCCTCGGGAGTGCGCAGGTCGAAACCATCGCGGTTCGGGTCGATGTCGGTCGCCGTACGCCGGTGATGGTCCGCCAGGCCATCGGGGTTCACCGTCGGCACCAGCCAGATGCCGAAGTCGACGGGCGGCTTGGCTCGAATGGCCTGCACCATCCACGCCGGCGTGCATTCGTCGCCGTGCACCTGACCGAGCACCAGCACCTGTGGTCCGGTGCGCCGCCCCCAGTGTTCGGACCAGATCGTTCGTCCTTCGGTGCTCGTGCCAATGGCCCGATACTCGTCGGCGACGTTGCCGGTGGTGTTCCTGAAGGAAATCGAATCGGGCGTCAGCCGAGCGCAGGTTCCCTCGGGCGTGTCGGCGAACGTCGGGTCGATGGCAGCGACGGTGGTCGATGGAGCGAGCGTCGTCGACGACGGGCCGACGGTCGTCTCCGGCACCGGCGTGGTGGACGGCGCGACGGTGGACGGAGCGATGGTGGTCGACACCGTCGCCGTGCCGCTGGAACAGCCGACGAGTGCGGCCACCCCCAATAGGGCGAGACCGGTGACGACTGCGGCCGATCGCGGCACGGTCAGGCGCGCGGGGTCCAGCCGCCCCAGCCGGTGGCCAGGGGGTCTTCCTGCACGGTGCCCTGCACGTCGGTGATCCAGTCGAGCCGCTGACGGAGGATGCGCGAGATGCCACCCTCGAGCGTCATCCCTGCGACCTCGCAGCTGCCGCATGCGCCGGCGAGCTCGACCTGGACCTTGCCGTTGTCGGTGTCGGCGCTGACCAGTCGCAGCGTGCCACCGTCGGCTTCGACGGCCGGGCGGACCACGTCCATCAGTTCCAGCAGGTCACGCACCCTGCGATCGTGATCGGGCCCGCCACCGGTGAGGACGGCGGGTTCGGAGACGTCGGTGAGGTCGGGGGCGGAATCCATGCCGCCCATGCAACCACGGTTCCGGCGATCCTGTTCCCTCGCGGCATGGTTTGGCTACCGTTCCGTCGGTGATCGACGCCAACTTCGCGAGCTCACACCCGGTGCTTCGGCTGGGTGGCATCCATCGCGTCCTTCGCGACGGCACGAGCGCGCAGGTCCGGCTGCTCACGCCGGCCGACGGCGAACGCCTGCGCCGGTTCCACGACGGGCTCTCGCCCGAGAGCACCAGGCTGCGCTACTTCACCACCAAACCACACCTCACCGACAAGGACATCGCGTGGTTGACCGACATCGACGTGGTCCACCGCTGCGCGCTCGTGGTCATCGAGAACGATCGGATCATCGCGGTGGGCCGATGGATGCGGCCGGAGGAAGGCTCGACGTCGGCCGAGGTCGCGTTCATCACCGCCGACGGCGAGCAGGGGCGCGGTATCGGCACGCTGTTGTTGGCCATCCTCATCGAGCTCGCAGCCGAGTTCGGCATCACCACGTTCACCGCATCGGTGCTGCTCGAGAACCATTCGATGACCAAGGTGTTGCGCCGCAGCGGCTACCGCATCACGGTGTCGATGGACTACGGCGTGCGCGAAATGGAGATCGACCTCACCTCTCCGATCGATCTCTGAGCGGGCGACTGACGATGCGACGGACCTGGTCGATCACACCCCTTCGAGCGGTGCTCGTGGGCGGGCTGGCGCTCGTCGCGTGCAGCAGCGCCAGCAACGCTCGACCCGACGGGACGGCGAAACCCACGGCGCCGTCCGTCACGACACCGTCCGTCACGACACCGTCCGTCGCCACACCGGTCGTCACACCCGCCCCCACCGCTTCCTCGATCGCGAACACCCCTCCCGCGCCGCTGGTCGCCAACCCGTTCGAGCAGCCGGTGGGCAATTGGGTGGGCGGCGACATTCCGCGCGTTTATCCGCTGCCCGACGGGCGCGAGGTGTGGTGGCTGAACGACTCGTTCCTCCCACCGTCGGGCCGCCCGCCGGTGGACCAGTTCATGTTCGTTCGCAACGTGGTCTTCCTCCGCGACCTCGACGGCTCGCTCTCGATGCGCACGAGCACGAAGAACGGAGCGCCGTGGGACTTTCTGGAGCATCCCGACGACGACCACTTCCATCGGTTCTTCTGGCCGCTCGGGGGGATGATCGACGGCGCCACGCTCGAGGTCTTCGTTGCGGAGATGCAGTGCGACGAACCCGAATGGGGCATTTGCTTCCGACCCGTACGCACCTGGCTGGCCACCTACACGTGGGCCGACATGCAGTTGATCGACCTGCGGCCGGCGCCGAACGACGGCGTTCGCCCGGTGTACGGGTTCTCCGTCGTGTCCGATGACCAGTGGTCCTACCTCTACGGCACAGGGGTCGAGTACAACACGCCCCACGTCCCGGGTGGTTCCGACCAGACGACGGTCGCTCGCGTTCCCCGCGGGCAGCTCGACGCCACACCCGCCTACTGGGACGGCGTCGGCTGGAACCCCGACCCTGCTACGGCCCAGGTGCTGGTGCAGCGCGGCTACAGCGACTTCCGGATGTCCGTCGTGGCCACCACCGACGGGTACCTGGGCGTCGCCAAGGAGGACGAGTTCGTCGGCGAGCGAATCATCGTCATGACCGCGCCAACTCCGCAGGGACCTTGGACGGACCTCGTGACCGTGCCGATGCCGTTCTCCGCCGAACAGCCTGACCGGGTCACCTACGACGCCGCGCCGTACCCCTTCCCCGTCGACGGCAAGGTCGCCATCGTCTACTCCACCAACTCGACGATCCAAGCGACCGTGTTCTCGGACCCCTCGGTGTACCGACCGGCGGTGCTGTTCACGGACCTGCCGTTCGGCTGATGCGGCCGCGCGCCGGAGCTACCGCTCGAGCGGCTTCGGTGAGGCGTTCTGGGCACGCGCCAGCGCGGCGATGGCCGGAGCGCCGCAGGCCTCGGCGAGCACCACGGCTTCGTCGCGCAGTTGCTGGGCACGGCTCGGGTCGCTGCCGTGCTGACGCGCTTCCAGCAGTTCGGCTCGCGCCACCAGCGTGGCGGCCTGCAGCAACGGGGCGTGCATCGAGGCATTGATCTGCACCGCACGATCGAACCACCAGTCGGCGCGTTCCAGATCGTGCTGCATGGCGGCCAACTGGCCCAGGAAATAGGCGACCGAGCCGTAGCAGCCGGCACCCGCATACGCGATGAGGTCGGCGTGGGGTGACAGCAGCGCCTCGAGCTGCGCTGCCTCCTGGGCGGTGCCGAACCGGCGACACAGGACGGTGAGGAACGCCAGGTTGTGCAACCAGGTGAGATTCGCGGTGACATTGGTGAATCCTTCGTCGGCGAACGAGCGGTAGATCCGCTCGGCCTCGTCGGGTTCACCGCTGTCGAGCAACACCGTGCCGAGACCGGCGAGGAACGTGTCGCCGAAGCCCTCCGACAGCTGGCGCCACAGTGGGATGGTCTCGGCCGCACGACCCTGCGCGGATCGCGCCTTGGTGATGTTGCCCATGTAGCCGGCGACCGCCTGGCGGGTGAGGCCCAGTTGGTCGGCGAGCTCCATCATCTCCTCCAGGATCCGCACCGAGCCATCCACCTCGCCGCGCAGCATCGCCAGCTCTGCGCGATTGCGCATGACGCGCAACTGCAGATGCGACCGGCTGGCGGCACCCATCGCCGCCAGGGCCGACTCCGCACGGTCGATCGCTTCGAGCAACTCGTCGTAGCGCGCCGACTCGAACGCGATCTCGGCGAGGCGCTGCGCCGTCAACACCTCGGTGATCGGATCGCCGAGCGCACGGCTGAGCTCGACCAGTTCGCGCAGATCCGCCCGTCGACGCGCCAGGTGATCGGTCGAGCGCAGGGCCGCGGCGCGCTGCACCAGCGCGAATGCCACCGTCGCCGGATCGTCGACCCGGCGCGCCATGTGCACCGATTCGTCGGCCAACGAGATGACCCGCTGGGTGACTCCTCCGAAGTGCAACTCGGCGGCGAGGACACCGAGCAGTCGGGCTCGCATCGCACTGTCGTCGGGCCCGAGCATCGCCAGGGTCGCCTCGATCATCTCCACCCGGGCGTCGTCGACTGCACCCGATGCCGTCGCCGCCCCGCGGCTGGCCGCCAACACGACGGCACCGAGTCGCTCGGCGTCGTTCAGATCGCGCGCCGCCTCCGCCGCGCGATCGAGCGCCTCGCCGAACAACGGGTCGCCGCTCTGCAGCAGTGCCCGACCGAGCGCGGTGAGCAGGTCGCACTGCAACGCCGGGTCGGGATCGGCCGATGCGTCGAGCAGGTCGAGCGCGGTGCGGTAGAAGACGGCCGCATCGCTGGCCGCGAGCTGGTCCATCGCGCCGTCGCCGGCGAGCGTGTTGTAGCGGATCGCCTGGGGGCGGAACCCTTCTGCCGCGCCCTGCGTGGCGTGGTACGCCAACTCGATGATGCGCGGCATCGGGTCGTCGCCGACGATGCGTTCCAGTGCCTCGGCGACACGCAGGTGGAACGTCACCCGTCGGGTGTGGCCGAGCGACTGATACAGGCTGGAACGAACCAGGCCGTGCGTGAAGCGATAGCGGTGCGCGGCCTCCTCGACCAGCAGTCGCGAACGGCAGCACTCCTGCAACGAGTCCAGCAGTTGCTCGACGGTCATGCCGCGCGAGCCGGCCATCAGCCGGCCGTCGAACACCTCGCCGATCACCGACGCCCAGGCCATCGTCTGCTGCGCCTCCGACGACAGTCGGCCGAGTCGTTCGGTGACCACACGACGGATCCCGTCGGGGATGCCGACCCGCATCAGGTCGGTGGTGGCGGACCAGCGGCCGTCGACCTGGGCCAGCAGACCGGTCTCGATCAGGTGCAGCAGCAACTCTCGGGTGAAGAGGGCGTTGCCCGCAGTCTGTTCGCACACCAGCGCGGCCAGGGCCATGCCGTCGTCGCCGAACGGGTGCCGGGCCGCGGCCTCGATGAACGCGAGCGTGGTCTCGTCGTCGAAACCGTCGAGGCGGAGCTCGTGCACCTCGGCGCCCTGCAGCTTCGCGAGCAGCTGATCGGAGCTCATGCCATCGGGCGTGGCATCGCGCGACGTACCGGTGATCATCACCGACATGGGCAGCGTGGACCTCGCGACGTAGCGCAGCATCTGCAGAGTCGGTTCGGCCGCCCAGTGCATGTCGTCGAGCACCAGCAGCATCGGCGCCGAACTGGAGGCGACCGACAGCCACGTCGCGACCGCCTCGAACAGTTGGATCCGTTCCGTGTCGGCATCGCCCGACGACGCAGGCGCGTCGCCGAGCAACGGCTGCAGATCGGGGACGAGGCGAACGAGGTGGGCGGCCGACGCACCGAGCCGGCTGGTGGCCAGCGATGCCGGCAGTTGGGTGACGAACTCGCGAATGGCCTCGGTGAACGGTTGATAGGGCGCGACCAGGTCGGGGTCGTTGCGCCCGTACAGCACCGTGCCGCCGGCCGACTGCACGTGGGCCGCAAGATGACCGACCAGCCGCGTCTTGCCCACTCCGGCTTCGCCCGAGACGACGACCACCTGTCGCTCACGCGCCTTCGCCCGTCGCCAGGCCGTCTGCAACTCGCCGTACTCGCGGTCGCGTCCCACGAACAGGAACCGACTGTCGCCACGCAGCGGTCCGGGCAGTGGCATCGGGCTCTGGTCTGCGATCGGCCGCAGCACCCAGGTGAGCACTGCGTCGGTGATCCCCTTCAGGTCCAGCGCGGTGCACTCGTCGAACGGCAGCTCGGTCTCACCTGCGACCAACTGCTTCGTCAGATCGTCGACGAGCACCGTGCGCGCCTCGGCCAGTGCGCACAGGCGCGATGCGATGATCGGTGCCATTCCGAACACGTCGCCGCGGTCGCTGGTGACGTCGCCTGCGGCAACACCCACGCGCAGCTCGGTGACATCGGTCAGCCTCGGCCCGGCACGCTGCACCTCGGTCTGCAACGTGATCGCGGCGTTGACGGCGTTCGTCGCCGAGTCGAACATCGCCATGATGCCGTCGCCGGTGTGCTTCACGAACTCGCCGTGGTGGCTGGTGATCACGTCGAGTTGCAACCGGTCGAGTGTCACCCGCAGCTCTTCGGCGCGGTCGTTCCCCAGCCGCTGCCGCTGCAGCGTGGAGCCCACGATATCGGTGAACATCACGATGGCGAGCCGGTATCGAGCGGTCATTGATTGTCCCGTCCTGACGATTCGTCGAGACGCTCCCGCCGCGCATGCTACAAAACCCTGCGTGGACGACGCTGCGGGGGCGGAACCGGCTGCGGTGACGCGGCATTCGGGGCTTGCCCCGAGTGGTGTCGACCCGGTGGGCGAACTCGTGGGCGAACTCGTGGGCGATCTGGGCGCGGACCCTCGTCATGCGGACCGGCTGCGCGAGTACTACGAGGACAGCTGGTTCGACTATCGGTTCCTGTGGCTCGACCCGCGAACACGCGCGATGCACTTCGGATACCACGACGGCGGCAGACGGTCGCACGCCGATGCGCTCCTCGCGCTGAACGCCGTCATGGCCGACCGCGTCGACGTTCGCGCCGGCGAGCAGGTGCTGGACGCCGGTTGCGGGGTCGGTGGCACGTCGTTCTGGCTGACCGAGACGCTCGGCGCGGATGTCGTGGGCATCAACCTGGTCGCCGATCACATCGAGCGCGCCCGCCGGTACACCGCGGAGCGAGCACTCGACCCCGGTCCCCGTTTCGAGGTGGCCGACTACACCGACACCGGCTTGGCGTCGTCATCGTTCGACGTCGTGTGGGCAACCGAGAGCGCGTGCCACGCGCCGTCCAAGGCGCCCTTCGCGGAGGAAGCCGCCCGCGTGCTGCGGCCCGGCGGCAGGCTGGTGATGGCCGAATACGTGCTCTTCCCCCATGGCGTCGGCCACGCCGCGGTGAAGGGGTGGGAGGACGGCTGGGAGATGACGCTCGCCACCGCCGACGAGTGGACGAAGGTGCTGCGCGACGCCGGCTTCGACGACGTCCGCATCGACGACGTCGCCGAGCACGTCGAGCCCTCGTTGCGTCGCCTCCGACGGCTGTGTGCGCTGCTCGGCCCCGTGGCCGCCGTCCTGCACCTGTTCGGCATTCGCACTGCCGCTCAGCAGCGCAACATCGCCGGCTCGAACGCGATGTGGCGGGCCACGCGCGAGGGCTGCTGGTTCTACGCGATCATGTCGGCGACGAAGCGCGCGGACTGATCGGTCCGACGGACACGAGCGAGACGGAGCGCGACATGGCCGACTTGGTGCCGGCGACACGATTCACCGACGAGTTCCTCGACGAGTTGCGGACGATCGGCGACCCCGAGGCCGACCGGCTCGTCTCGTCGTTCTTCGCGAGGGTCGGCATCGACGCGGACGGCGACGGCCTCGACGATCGCACCGGTCGGCCGGTGGACGCCGTGTTCCAGGCGATGCTCCGGTCGCCCGTCGGCAGCGAGGACCACGACCCACCGATCGTCGGGTTCGTCACCCGTCCGACGCCGTTGCCCGAGTGGGCCGACCTGGCGAAGATGCGCGTCGGCCAGGAGCTGTTCTGGACGTTCGCACCGCAGTTCGGCCTGGGGCTGTGGATGGCGTCCATCCCGTCGGGCTACGCAGGGGCACGCGATGCGATCGTGCTGGGCGAGAGCGTCAACTGCGTGTCGCACGCGAAGAGCCGGTTCCTCGAGACCGGCCAGTTCGTGATCGACGTCATGAACGAGCACGGGCTCGTCGACCGCGCCGACCCCACGTTGGCCGGCGGCATCGGGCTCCGCGACATTCGGCACGTCCGCCTCATCCACGCAATGGCCCGCTACCTCATCAAGGAACGCGACGATCTGACGTCGCCCGAGTTCACCTGGACACCCGCCATGGGCGAGCCCGTCAACCAGATGGCGCTCCTGGCGACGATGTTCACGTTCTGCGTCGTGGGCATCGAGTCGCTCGACACGTTCGGGGTTCGTCTCACGCCCGACGAGCAGGAGGCGTACGTCCACCTGTGGAACGTCATCGGACACCTGATGGGCATCCGCGACGACGTGCTGCCCATCGACGTCGCCACCTCACAGATCGTCTGGAATCGGATCAAGGAACGCGAGTACGCACCCAGTCCGCAGGGCCGCGAGCTCACCCACGCCGCCATCACGGTGATGCAGGAACTCATGCCGACCCGTTTCTTCGACGGATTCCCGGCCACCGGAATCAGGGCGCTCATCGGGAAGGACGCGGCCGACCTGCTGGGCGTGCCGCGCGCCAACTGGACCCGCACGCTGCTGGTACCGGGTCGGGTGATGAACCGAATGGCCGCGACCGTCAACCGCGACGTCCGCGCCGGCCGCCACGTGTCGCAATGGATGGGGCGCGTCGTCTTCACCAAGTTCCTCGAACTCGAGGGCAGCCGCCAGGGGCTTCGACAGGCGTTCGAGATCGACGACGCGTTGCGGCGGCGACTCGTCACCAAACGCGCCGCCCGCCGTCTGCCGAGCCCCTGAGGGAGCACGTTCGGCCGAAGCGAACCCCTTTCTTCCGAGGCCCGGAACGTGCTAGACACCGGCCTGGAACAGACGTGCCACCGGAGTCGATGTCCCGCACATCGATTTCACTGGGTGGGGTGGCACCCGAGGAGAAGAGGAACCATGACGACACGCTGGCGAAGCGTGGGTATGGCTGCGGCATTGCTCGCAGCCGGTCTCACGACCATCACTGCGACCGCATCCGCGGCCACCACCGACGCGCCCACCACGGCTGCAGCGAAGGTCGACACGTCGTCGGCGATCGTGCAACTGATCGGCGACCCGGTGTCCACTGCGCTGAAGACCAAGCCGGCGCAAGGCAAGAAGATCGACTGGGCGGGTACCAACGTCCGCTCCTACCGGGCCGAGCTGTCGGCACAGCGCAACGACTTCAAGCAATGGCTGAGGACGGCGGCGCCCAAGGCCAAGGTCACTGGCGAGTACGACATCTCGTTGAACGCCGTGGCCGTCCAGTTGAACGGCACATCACTGGCGACGCTACGAAGTTCCGCGCTGGTCACCCGCGCCGAGTACGAAGGCGTGTACGAACCGACCGCAGCGGATCCCGACCTGTCGATCATCCACGCTGAGCAGGCGTGGGCTCGAGCAGGCGGAAGTGCGAACGCTGGCACCGGCGTCAAGGTCGGTGTCATCGACAGCGGTATCGACACGACCCACTCGTGCTTCTCCGATGCCGGTTACCCGGCACAGAAACAACTCGGCGACACCCGCTTCACGAACAACAAGGTCATCGTGGCCCGCGTGTTCAACAACAAGACGCCCTCGCGTGGATACACCGCACAGGGCATCGGCGAGCACGGCACCCACGTGGCCGGCACCATTGCCTGCAACTATCAGACGGCAGCGTCGGTGAACGGCGTGACCATCCCCGCAGGTGTGTCCGGTGTCGCCCCGCGGGCGTTGCTGGGCAACTACAACGTCTTCCCGGCCGATGTCGCCAACGCGCGCAGTGAGGACATCCTCAACGCGCTCGACGCAGCCGTGGCCGACGGCATGGACGTGCTGAACATGAGCCTCGGTGGCGGGGCCCGCGGCATGCAGGACCTCCTGACCATCGCAGTCGACAACATCGACCGCGGCGCGAACGTCGTCGTTGCTGTCGCCGCGGGCAACAGCGGACCCGGGTACGGCACCGTCGAGTCGCCGGGCAGCGCCGCTCGCGCGCTCACCGCCGGCGCCAGCACGGTGCCGCACTTCATCGGTGCCACCCTGAAGGTCGGCGCAGCCAGCTACTCCATCGCTGCGGGCGAACTGCCGACGCTGACGGTCGACCTGACCGCGCCACTCGGTGTCGTGACCGGGGCCATCGGCGGCCTCGGCAACGCATGCACGGCACTCCCGGCCGGCAGCCTCACTGGCAAGATCGCCGTCGTCAGTCGCGGCAGCTGCACCTTCACCACGAAGGCGCGCAGCGCGCAGACAGCCGGTGCGATCGCGACCATCGTGGTCAACAACGTCGCCGGCGATCCCACGGCGATGGCCACCGACGGCACCACGCCGCCGCCCACCATCGCGGCCTACATGGCGTCGCTCGCCGACCGCCCCGCACTCGCAGGGGCCAACGGTGTGAGCGCCACCATCGTCGCACAGCAGTCGTACCAGGTGACCACGAACGTGGACATCATGGCCGGCTTCTCGAGCCAGGGCCCCACCGACGTCGACCGTCGCGTGAAGCCCGACGTCGTGGCCCCGGGGGTGAACGTGCTCAGCTCCATCCCGAAGGCGCTCTGCGGCGGAGCGGAGTGCTTCGCCTTCTTCAACGGCACCTCGATGGCAACGCCGCACCTCGCCGGCTCGGCCGCGGTGGTCAAGCAGCAGCACACCACCTGGTCGGCAGCGCAGATCCGTTCGGCAATCGTGAACACCGCCGACACCGGTGTGCTGCGCCGGTTCTCCGACGCAGCCCCCACCAGCGATCCGCAGATCGTCGGGGCGGGCCGCGAGAACCTGCTCAGTGCCGTCAATGCGACGGTCCTGCTCGATCCGGTCAGCGTGTCGTTCGGCACCATCCCGTCGGGCTCGGGTCAGAGCCGGAACGCATCGATCGCGGTGACGAACACCACCGCTGCCGCACTGAGCGTGAGCGTGGACGGCAGTGCCAAGTTCAGCGCCACGATCGGCGCCGGCGCCACCACGACCATCACCGTCACGGCCGCCGCAGCCAAGGGCGACGCACCGGGTCACTACTCGGCCACGTTGAAGATCAGTAGCGGCGGCCAGGAAGTCGCACACGCCGTGCTGTTCTACGTGATCGGCTGATCACCTGACGACGCTGCCGGAGCGTGTCGCCTACTTGCCGTAGGTGGTGCGCTCCGGCAGCATCGAGTCGTAACGGCGCCCGGTGTGTGAGAGCCAGAAGCGCTGGGCCTTCTTCAGACGCAGCGTCAGCGGGAGCAGCTTGCGGTCGTCGTCGTACATCTTGGTGACCGAGGCGCGGTCCAGTCGCACACCGAAGCGGCGCGCGGCCTCGATGGTGGGGTCGACCCACGGCTCGAGACCCTCCTTCAGGAGGTTGCCGACCATGTCGCCCACCGCGCCCTCGGCCGTGGTGAAGCGGAGGATCAGCTGCAGCAGTTCCTT
>JANMFL010000503.1:0-8841 GCA_031377945.1 Acidimicrobiaceae bacterium
TTCCGCGACGTCGAGGACGTCACCGAGGGAACGCTGCAGGCCGCGCTGAACCGCACCATCGAGGGCATCGAACGACACATCGAGCTGACGGTCGAGGGCCGGACACCGGTGAAGAAGGTCGGCTTCGCCTGTCGTTGGTGCCCGCTGCAGGAGACCTGCGCCGAGGGCACCGCGTTCCTTCGCGGCGACGACAACGACGTCGACCCCTGAGCATCCGTGCGACGGACTAGCTGATGACGTGGACGTCGTCGCCCTGCGACAACCAGTCCCAGATCTTCACCGCGTCGTCGGGCAGCACCCGGATGCAGCCGCTGGACTGACCGCGGTACTCCTCGGTGCCCACGCCATCCAGCGGCATCACCCAATCGCCGTTCGAGAGCTTCGGCACGCTGTGGAACGCGATCCGGGCGCCCTTGTACTTGCCTCGGGTGAACGCCACGAAGTGGGTCATCGTGCTGTAGTGCCCGCCGAAGTTGCTGCTCGCGTTCATGTCCTTCGCGTACACGGGGTACACGCCGGGGTCGGGCTGGCTGAAGGCCGTCGTGAGGGGGAACTGGTAGGTGATCGCGCCGTTCTCGCACAGCGCACCGCGCTGGCTGGCCCGGTCGATGATCGCACCGTGCGGGGTGGTTGGGCAGTCGGCGTCGGTGGCCGGCACCGGTCCGGTGGGACCGGACCAGATGCCCAGCGCCTGCGCGGTCTGACGTCCGGCGACCCCATCGACCTCGAGCGCCCTCGCTGCCTGGAACGACCGGACGGCCTGGTCGGTGGCGGCGTCGAAGGTGCCGTTGGGCGAGCTCACCGTGAAGCCCACCTTCGCCAACTGCGCCTGCAGGCAGGCGACCTCGTCGCCGGCGGCCCCGACCTTCATCGCTGCGACCACCGTGCAATCCGCCGCGGGGGGTGCCACCGTGGTGGTGGATGCCTCGACGTCGGCGTCGGCCTCGTCGGTGACGGCCTGGGTGCCGCCGGCCAGCACCGCGGTTGAGCCGGTCGAGCTGTCGCCAGGGGCCGATGCGGCGGTCGCTTGGCCGCTGCCGGCGCTGGCCGGTGTCGGGTCGTCGCTGCGGACCAGTTGGGCGAGCCCAACCAGGACCAGCACCGCCGCCAGGGCGAGAGCGAGGACCCGATAACTACGCGACATGGGGGCCGATTCTACGAGGGAACCCGGTGCTCACGGTGTCATCAGCGCCAACGGCAGCCCGAGGCCGACCTCGGCCCGCACGGTGGCGATGAATCGGCCGGGCTGCACCGCGGCCTTCGGGAGGCTGATGACGTCGGGTCCGAGTCGGTCGCACACGTCGTGCAGATCGTGCACGTTCCACACGAAACCCCAGAACCCCGCAACCTGCACCGTGACCCGCGGGCTCTCGACCACCTCGACGACGACCTCGCCCAACCGGTGGAAACCCTGTCGAATGCCGGGTCCGGCGTCCCGAACACGCTTCAGCGGTGCCCCAGTGGCGGCCTCGATGGCACCACAAGTGCGCTCGAGCGACGAGGTGTTGATGACCACGTGGTCGAACCCGGCGATGCCCAGTGGATGCTCGGACGGCGGGCCGTCGACAGGGTCGACATGGGTGGTGCGCAGGCCATCGATGTCGGTCGCGGCGGTGGCGGAATCGACCAGACCCCACCCGACCAGACCGTGCTCGACCAGACTGGGCTCGACCAGACTGGGGTCGACCAGACTGGGTTCGACCAGACTGGGCTCGGCCGTCGAGGGACCGACGGGGACGAAACGCAGCACCACCGTCCCCACCCTGGCCGTGCCGTCGACGACCGTCAGGCCGATGCGTTGCCACGGCTCGACGGCCGAGGCGATGAGGAACTCGCCGACCCGGGCGCTCACATCAGGTCCTCGACACCGAGCTGCCAGCAGAAGAACGCCAACACGTCGGCGCCTTCGTTCACCCGCATGGCCGCCGGCTTGCCCACCCCGTGGCCGGCACGGCCTGCCTGCGACAGCAGGATCGGACGCTCGTCCTGCGACGCACTGGCCTCGCACAGCAGCCCCGCCATCTTGCGGGCATGACACGGGTCGACGCGGGTGTCGCCCTCGGCCGTGGTGAACAGCACGGCCGGGTAGTCGGCGCCCTGTTGCACATGGTGGTAGGGCGAGTACGACCACAGCCACGGGAACTCGTCGGCCACGTCGGGATCGCCGTACTCGTCGGTCCACAGCCGGGCGATGAGGAACTTCGGGAAGCGGATCATGTCGAGCAGCGGCACCGCGCACCACACCGCTGGCGCCAGATCGGGACGCTGGGTGATGGCGGCGCCCATCAACAGGCCGCCGTTGCTGCCGCCGTGCAGCGCGAGCAGTTCGCGACGGGTGAAGCCCTCGGCCACCAGCCAGTCGGCGGCGGCATGGAAGTCGTCGAACACCCGCTGCTTGTTGCCGCGGCGGCCGGCCTGGTGCCACGACTCGCCGTACTCGTAGCCCCCGCGCAGGCCGGCGATGGCGTAGACGCCGCCCGCGGCGCACCACGCGGCCAGATTCGGCATCCAGGCCGGCGACTCGGCGATGGCGAAACCGCCGTACCCGGTGAGGATGAGCGGCGTGTCAGCCGACGGAGTGATGTCCGTGCGGTGGGCGACGAACATAGGGATGCTCGTGCCGTCGAGCGATGGGTAGAACACCTGCCGCACGGCGAGCTCGGGCAACACCGTTCGGTCGGGTTCGGCGCCCCAGGGCACGAGGCCGTCTGCGGCGGTGAAGCGCATCAGCGTCACCGGTGCTCCGAACGTGCCGATGGCCAGGAATGCCCTGCCGACGCGATGGTCGGTGTCGAGTGCCAACACGCTCGCGGCGCCGAGGTCGACCATGGCCGACGCTGACCCGCCGTCGAGCGGGTATCGCTCGAGCCGATCGATGGCGACCTGCGATGCCACCACGAGCAACTCGTCGCCACAGACCGCGGCACGGCCGACCACGACATCGGGTCGCTCGGCGACCAGCGTGTGCCACTCGCCCGGCGCGGACAGCGCGGCGCGCACCACCCGACCGTTCGGCGCGTCGCGGGTGGTGACCCCGACGAGCGCGTCGCCGTGCACGTGCAGCCCGGTCTGGGCTTCGACGCCCTCGACCACCACGGACCACGCTCCCGACTCGGTGTCGAGCAGGTGGACGTCGGTACGGCTCCAGCCGACCATCAGGTGCACCACCAGCCAGCGGCCGTCGTCGCTGACCGACACATCGGGCCAGGCCTCGGGCGTGGGCAGCCGATCGAACACGACGGGGTCGTCGGCGTGAGGTGTGCCCAGACGGTGGAAGCGAATGTGACGGTGGTACTCGTCGCCCTCCGGGTAGACGGCGTACCAGAACCCACTGCCGTCGGGCAGCCACGCAACGCTCGCCGCACGAGTGTTCGGAATCCGTTCGGCGAGCACCTCACCGGTGTCGGTGCGCATCGCGTGCAGGACCGACGCCTCGGTGCCGCCCTCGCTCAGTCCGTATGCGACCAACTGTCCGTCGGATGACGGGTGGAACCAGTCGATGGCGACAGCACCGTCGACCGCCAGCGCTGCCGGGTCGAGCAGCACCCGTGCGGGTTCGGCGCGGTCGGTCGCATTGCGCACCGCCAGCGAATACTGATCGGCGCCGGCGCCACGTTCGACGACGAACAACCGCTCACCGGCCACCTGCACATCGAGCACCGTGGGCAGCGCCACGAGCGCGGAAAGGCGCTCGTGCCATCGGCTCCACGTGGGCCGGGCATCGAGCGCCTGTCTCGTTCGTGAATTGTGAGTGGCAACCCACTGGACGACCTCGGACGATTCACCGTCCTCGAGCCATCGGTAGGGGTCGGGCACCGTGACGCCGTGAACGACGTCGGCCTCGTCGCCACGCCGTGAGGCGGGCGAAGGGGCTACCGGTGTATCAGCCACGCCCCATGTTGGGACGCTTGCCGTGGTTGGCCTTGCTGCGGCGCAGCCGGGCCTTGCGCTTCTTGGTCTTCTTCGACATAAGGCTGAGAGCCTATCGGGCTACTCCCCCGCGACCCAACGGACGAGCCGATCGGCGTCGAAGGTGTTGATGACCCGATCGAGCGGCACGCCCACCTCGGCCGCCCGATCGCAGCCGAGCGGCTGCCATTCGAGCTGACCGGTGCTGTGCGCGTCGCTGTCGATGCTGAACCAGCAGCCGTGCTGCACGGCGATCTGCAGCAGCGGCCGAGGCGGATCGAGCCGTTCCGGACGACAGTTGATCTCGACGGCGGTGTGGAAGGCGGCGCACGCCGCGAACACGTAGTCGGGATCGAACTCCGACGGGTCGCGTTTGCCGATGAGGCGCCCCGTGCAGTGGCCCAGGATGTCGACGTGAGGGCTGGCCACTGCGCGGACCATCCGCTGGGTCATCTCGGCCTCGGGCATGCGCAGCTTGCTGTGGACGCTCGCGACCACGACGTCGAGTTGTTCGAGCACGTCGTCGGAGTGGTCGAGCGTGCCGTCCTCGAGAATGTCGACCTCGATGCCCGTGAAGATGCGGAACGGCGCGAGACGTTCGTTCAGCTCGGCGACGTCGACGACCTGCGCCTCCAGCCGTTCCTGACTGAGTCCGTGCGCCACGGTGAGCCGTGGCGAGTGGTCGGTGAGCACCATGTACTCGTGCCCGAGCGCGATGGCCGTGCGGGCCATGGCCTCGATGGTGGCACCCCCGTCGCTCCAGCGGCTGTGCAGGTGCAGGTCACCGCGCAGGGCCTCGCGGTAGCGCTCCCCCTCGGGCGTGATGGACACCCGCGTCTTCCGGTCGAGCGTGTCGAGGTAGTCGGACGAACCATCCAGCGCTTCACGGATGACCCTGGCCGACGAGTCGCCGATGCCGTCGAGTTCGGTCAGCGTCCCGGCTTCGGTGCGAGCCTGCAGCTCGCCGGGCGGCATCGTGCGCACCACGTCGAGCGCCCGCACGAACGCCTTGGCCTTGAAGCCGGTGTCGTGCGCACGATCGAGGCAGTGCACCACGCGCTCCAGGGCCTCGACAGGGGTCATGCCCCCGATGTTACGGGGCGCTGCGGGGGCTGCGTGCTCGGCGACGGAGCGTGCCCAGCAAGCCGATACCGCCCACCAGGAAGGCGGTGGCGTACTGGGCGATCGCTCCGTCGCCACCCCGACCCGTCGTCGGCAGCGGGGGGTGCGATGCCGGTGCCGTGGAGGTGGGGGCGACCGTGACCGGACTCGTGGTCCCGGGCATCGTGGTGCCAGGGACCGTCGTGGTGGGGACGGCGATCTCAGGGAGCGTGGTCGTCGGGGCCGCCGTCGTCGTCGAAGCAGCCGTCGTCGTCGGAGCAGCCGTGGTCGTCGTGGCGGTGGTCGAGGGCGCGACGGTCGTGGTTGGTGCCGTCGTGGTCGCCGGTGCAATCGTGGTCGCCGGCGTGGTCGTGGGCGGTGCGGTCATGGGCGGCGTCGTCGTGGGCGCGACCTCCAGGGTGGTCGTGGCGCGGAGCACACGGTGCGGTCCGGCGACCACGAGCGTCTGTGCACCCAGCGGGTTCGGCGCCGCCGGGGTGCCGCGATACACCAGCACCGGTCCCGGCGCCTCGGTGGTGGCGGCCACGGTGGTCGTACCCGACGGGATGGGTACGACCACCGTGGCTCGCCCATCTGTGCCCGTCGTGGCGGTACGGGAGACGTCGTCGCCACTGACGAGCACCATGACCGTGCGACCGGTCACGGGTTGGTCGCCGGCACGCAGGGTCACGACGACGGTGCCGTCGCCGTCGCCCTGGGTCAGCCGGACGTCGAGCGTCCATGGGCCGCTCATCCGCCGCGCCTCGGCGTCGAGCGCGATCGCGCGGGCCTGCAGGTCGGCCCGACCGCTGGCCGCCGCAATGCCGTCCAGCCGTGGAACGAGCGCAGCGGACGGGTTCGAGCTGCGATGCGAACCGGCGGCATCGAGCGCATAGTGGTGGAACACGGCCCACAGTCCGGCCGCCACCATCGGGTCGGTGGTCTCGCCGTAGCGCCACGCGAGGTACGCGCCCTTCGCTCCGGTCGGATCGTTCGGGAACACCTGCGGCACCACCCTCGACGGCACCAGCACGGTGGGGTGGGTGCCTCGGTTGAAGGTGCAGGTGCCGCGCCGTTGGCGGCCCCGCTCGTCGACGAACAGCCACTGACCGGCCCACAGGGGCGAGGGGCTGGCCGTCACGCCCGACGTGTGGAACGGAATGGCCAGGCCGGCGCATCGGTAGTCCCCGGCCAGGTCGCCACCGTCGCTGAAGGAGGTGTGGGCGACGCAGCCGGCAAGGATCGGGTCGACCGCTGCCGCTCCGCCGGCTCCCAGGAGGACGGGAGCGGCGGGCAGCAGGGCGATGGCGGCGAGGGCGAACGGCTTCACGCCCTCACTGGGCACCACGAACTGTGCCGATCGGCAAAATCCCCCGGCACCGGCTGACCGGTAGCCTTGCCGCCGTCATGGAACGCTTCGGCCTGGTCGGCCTCCCCAACGCGGGCAAGAGCTCGCTGTACAACGCACTCACCGGCGGCGGCGCTCTGGCGGCGCCGTACGCCTTCGCCACCAAGGACCCGAACATCGGCGTCGCCAAGGTCCCTGACGAGCGCGTCGATCGTCTCGCCGTCATGTCGAAGACGAAGACGCTCGTGCATGCAGCCGTGCAGGTGGTCGACATCGGCGGCCTCGTCGAGGGCGCGTCGAAGGGGGAAGGCCTGGGCAACAAGTTCCTCGCCAACATCCGCGAGGTCGACGCCATCGTGTTCGTGCTGCGTGCGTTCGAGGACGACGACGTCACGGGTCCGAGCGACCCCATCGAGCACCTCCGCGTCGTCGAGATCGAGCTGGCTCTGGCCGACCTCGAGACCGTCGAGAAGCGGCTCAACCAGGCCACCCGTCAGGCAAAGCTCGACAAAGGCGCCGCCGGCGAGCTGGAGGCGCTGCAGGCCGCCTACAACAGCCTCGCCGAGGGCATCCCGCTGTACCGTGCCGGCCTGAAGGCCGAATGGCGCGAGCAGTTGCAGCCGTACTTCCTGCTCACCAACCGCTCGGTGCTCGCGGTGGTGAACGTGGGAGAGAACGAACTCGACACCATCCCCGCGGTCGAGGACCGGGTGCGAGCCGAGCTCACCTCTGCCGGCGACAACGTCGAGGTCATCGGCATGTGCGTGCAGCTCGAGGCCGAGGCCGCCACCATCACCGACCCGGTCGAGCGGGCCGAGATGCTCGAGGGCTTCGGCCTCGGCGAGGGCGCACTCTTCCGCATGGTGCGTTCGGCGTACCACCTGCTCGGCCTGCGCACGTACTTCACCACCGGCGAGAAGGAGACCCGCGCGTGGACGTTCTACGCCGGCTCCAGCGCCCCTGAGTGCGCCGGGCGCATCCACACCGACTTCCAGCGCGGCTTCATCAAGGCCGAGGTCATCCACTGGGACGAACTGCTCGAGATCGGCGCCTGGAACAAGGCCAAGGACGTCGGCAAGATCCGCATCGAGGGCAAGGACTACCACCCCGTTGACGGCGACGTGATGGAGTTCCGCTTCAACGTGTAACAGGGGTTTTGCGATCTGCGACTTTTCGGGCGTAGTGCCTCTGACCTGGTCTTTTGCGTCCTTCTAGGTGCGTTCAGTTGCGCCCTGTTCGTTTGGAGGAAGGACCTGAGAAGGACCAATCCGGGACCAAGCGGGGTCGCGAGGCCCCTGCGCGAGGGTCAGTAGCCGAAGGTCCAGCCGGGCCACTCGGCCACCTCGATGAGCTCGAGCGCCCGCTTCTTGAGGCGGCCCTTGATGGGCTGCAGCTCGTAGTCGAAGACGCCCAGCGGCCCCTCCAACTTCTCATCGACGATGTGCACGTCCATGATCTCGCCGGTCTCGATCTCCAGCTCCACCTCGACGGGCACCCGGTACGTCACGTACACCACCATCACGGCCTCCTTCAGCGTCCCGCCGATCATTGCTCGAGGGTGTCGCACGGTTGAGGGGCAGGCTCGGCGGCAGTGGCCGGCTGATCGGTTCTTGGATCATGTGATTCGAGACTGGATCATCGAGGGCCGCCCACGAATATCCGCATCTCCATCACCAACCCAACTGGTATGTTGTGTTGATGATCCCGGCACTCGTCGATGGTCGCTTGCCAGCCGGTGAGTGGTTTGCGGCGTGGGCCGAGGTCGAAGAGGCGTTCGGCACGTCGAGCTGGCGGCTCCATCTGCTCGACGGCTGCCGCCGTGCGCTCGTGGCGCTGAAGGCCGCCGGGTGTCGGCGGGCGTGGATCGACGGCAGCTTCGTCACCCGGAAACTCCACCCCGGCGACATCGACGGCTGCTACGACCCCATCGGCGTCGACCGAGCACTGCTCCACCCGGCGTTGCTCGACCTGTCCCCCGGCCGGCCAGCACAGAAGTCCGAGTTCGGCTGCGAGTTCTTCCCGAACATCGTCGAGGCCGGCTCCGGTGAATACTTCGTGGAGTTCTTTCAACGCGACCGTGATGGTCAACGCAAGGGAATCGTCGTCATCGACCTGGAGGAGTTCGAACCATGATCAAGAACGAACGGCAGTACAAGATCACCCGCAGCCGAGCCGACGAGGTGCGCAACACCATCGGCGAACTGCAGCGCACAACGCTGCCCGATGGGCTGCAACCAGAGATGCGCGAGCTACAGCTAGATGCCCTCCGCGGCACGCTCGGCGATCTCGAGGCCGAGCTCGCCGAGTACGACGCGCTTCACGATGCGACCCTTATCGAGGCAACCGGCATCGAACAACTCCCGACCGCGCTTATCCGGGCGCGCATCGCCTGCGGCCTCACACAGCGGCAGCTCGCCGAGCGCGTTGGCCTACAGGAGCAAGCGATTCAGCGCTACGAGGCGACCGACTATGCGGGCGTCAGC
>JANMFL010000022.1:0-17836 GCA_031377945.1 Acidimicrobiaceae bacterium
CCCGCCCCCCCCCCCACGCCCCCCCCCCCCCCGCCCCCCCCCCCCCCCGCGGGGGGGGCGTCAGGCGTTCAGGCTGCGGCCGGTGAGCGACAGCACGGTCTCGCCGAACAAGTCGGTGAGGCTCGGGTGGGGCTGGATGAACTCGGCCACCTCGGCGACCGTCGCTTCCCAGTTCACGGCAAGGTACCCGCCACTGAGCTGCTCGGTGACCCACGGGCCCACCATGTGCACCCCGAGGATCTGTCCGGCCGAGCCGTCGGCGTTCTTCTTGGCGATGATCTTCACCAGTCCGTCGAGCTCGCCCAGGATATGCGCCCGGCTGTTCGCGCGGAACTGGTGCTTGGCCACGACCACGTCGTGGCCGGCTTCGCGGGCGGCTTCTTCGCCGGGGCCGGCGAAGGCGACCTCCGGGTGGCAGTAGATGGCCCACGGCACCCGGTCGTACGCAATGGGCTTCGGTGACTCGCCGAGGATGTGCTTGGTGACGAGGATGGCCTCGGCGTAGCCGACGTGGGCGAGCGCGGGGGTGTTGATCAGGTCGCCGATGGCATAGACCCCGGGCTCGCCGGTGCGGCAGTACTCGTCGACCTCCACGAAGCCGCGCTGGTCGACGACCACGCCGGTGCCCTGCAACCCGAGCTGATCGGCGAACGGGCGGCGACCGATGCTGACGACGACGGCGTCGACCGCGAGCTCTTTCACGTCACCCTCTGCGGAGCTGTACTGCACGGTGGTTCCGCCGAGCCCGTTCGGCATGTGGCTCAGCACCTTGACGCCGGTCGTGATGTCGATGCTCTTCTTCTTGAAGCTGCGCACGACGACGTTGGCGACATCGGCGTCGAGGCCGGGAAGGACCTTCGGCAGCCCTTCGAGGATGGTGACCTGCGAGCCGAGGTCGGCGAACGTGCTGGCGAACTCGCAACCGATGGCGCCGCCACCGATGACCGCGACTCGCTCGGGCAGCGTGGTGAGCATGAGCACCTCGTCGCTGGTCATCACCGGGCCCGACGGTTCGAAGCCGGGGATGGTGCGGGGCACCGAGCCGGAAGCGAGCAGTACGTGCTTCCCCGACAGGGTGGACGAGCTGCCATCGGGATGCCGCACCGTGACCGTGCGGCCCGCGCCGAGCGCGCCGACACCGTCGAGGATGGTGATCTTCTTCGACTTCATGAAGGCACCGAGGCTCTTGACGATGCCGTCGACGATCTTCTGTTTGCGAGCCTGAATGGTGCCGAAGTTGACGATCGGTGCGCTGGACTCGATGCCGAACTCGCCGGCATGCGCGACATGGCGTTGCACGGCGGCGGACTCGAGGAACGCCTTCGCAGGGATGCAGCCACGGTTCAGGCAGGTGCCGCCGAGCGAGCCCTTCTCGACGAGCGCCACGTTCAGGCCGGCCGAGGTCGCGTACAGCGCCGCACCGTAGCCGCCAGGTCCGCCGCCGATCACCACGAGATCGAACTGCTCATCCATCAGTACCTGCTCCACTTCGTGAGGTGCCACCGCTGTGTGAACCGCAAACGGTACCGCCTGGAGGCGCAGGTCGTGACGGGTGCCGCCGCGGCACGGTGGTACTGGTCACACCAGCTTCCAGCGCGCGGTCTGCGCGGCCCGATGGAAGACGAGCAGCCGATCGGCTCCCTTCACGTCGGACGTGCCGAACGTGAGCGTGCAGGTGAGGGGGGCGACGGTGAAGCCCGTGCAGGCGTCGGCCCCCCGCTGGTTGGGCGACATCGTGGCCCCGGGGCCCACCAGGGTGAACCCTTCCAGGCCCTTCGGGTCGTCGACGCCCGACAGCGTGACGGTGACGGTCGCCACCCCGTCGACCTCGTCGAACTGCGTGACCTGCACCTTTGCATCGCCTGCAGTGCCGACGTCGCCCAGGGTGAGGATCGTCTCGGTCTCCTGGCCAGCGAGCCGCAGGAGTTGCACCGTGCCGGCCACCAGGATGGCCAGGCCGCAGGTGACGGCGAGCAGGAGCAAGGTGCGGGTCCGCATGGCGCTGACAGGCTAGGGGAGGTAGCGTCGGGGTCCATGCGTCGTTCCCTCGCCGTCATCGCTCTCGCCGGGCTGCTGCTCGCGGCGTGCGGTCAGACGTCCGACAGCGGCGCGGCGGTCTCCTCCTCAGGCGGCACCACCGCACCCTCGCCCACGGACTCCGGCCCGGGCTCCAGCACGGGTTCCACGTCGGGCTCCGGCACCGGTACGCCGGTCCCGGAGGCGTTGCAGTTCCGTGCCCCGGTGGTCGGCGGTGGCGAGCTCGACATGAGCGCCTATGCCGGGCAGACGGTGGCGTTCTGGTTCTGGGCGCCCACTTGAAGCACCTGCAACCGTGAAGCCCCCTCGGTCGAGGCGGCCAGCCAGAAGTACGCCGACAAGGTGCAGTTCGTGGGCGTCGCCTGGTACGGCGACGACGAGTCGTTCCAGGGGTTCATCGGCAAGCACGGCCTGACGTTCCCCCAGGTGAGCGACGACCCGGGTGAGGTGTTCAGCCGGTTCGGCGTTCCGTCCCAGCCCGCGCTGGTGGTGGTTCGTCCCGACGGCAGCGTCGAGCAGTATCTCGGTGCGGTCGAACCCGATCAGCTCGAGCAGCTCTTCGCAGCCGCCTGACCGCGCGACGAGGCGGTATTGCCCTCCATTGGCGCCGCCGCCGCCGGGGTGCACCGGCCTAACCTGCACGCATGGGTCTGCGCGATCTCGTCAAACGTCTGAACGCCACCGTCGAGGAGATCGACGACGAGCGGCTGCAGGACCGGTTCTCGGGCCTGCAGCTCACGGCGCTGGGCGAACTCGAAGCCCGGGTCGCCGCCCGAATCGGCGGCGAGATCACCCGCACTCGAATCGCACCTCGGTCGGGCATCGCCGCATTCGAGATCACGGTGTCCGACGGCACCGGGTCGGCGGTCGCAGTGTTCACCGGCCGGCGATACGTCGCCGGCCTCGAACACAACCGCGCCGTGGTGCTCGAGGGCGTGGCGCGCAGCGAGCGGGGCCGCCTCGTGATGCTGAACCCCGCCTACACCCTGCTGCCGTAGACGAGGGCTGCCGTAGACGAGGGCTGCCCTAGACGAGTAGGTCGCGGACGGCGTCTTCGCTCTCGCTGGTGACCAGCACGAGCACTTCGTCACCGAGACGCAGGATGGTGTCGCCTCGCGGTACGACCACCTTCTCGTCGCGCAGGATGGCGACCACCGTGGTGTCGCGCGGGAAACCGACTTCGACGATCTCCTTGTCGAGCGCCGGCGAACCCTCGGCAAGGGTGACCTCGGCGAGTTTGGCCCGGCCACCCTCGAAGGACAGCAATCGGACGAACGAGCCGACGCTGACCGCCTCCTGCACCAGACCGGTGATGAGGTGCGGGGTACTGACCGAGACGTCGACACCCCAGGTCTCGTTGAACATCCACTCGTTCTTCGGGTTGTTCACGCGTGCCACGACGCGCGGTACGGCGAACTCCTGCTTGGCGAGCAGTGAGACGACCAGGTTGTCCTCGTCGTCACCGGTGACCGAAGCAACGACGTCGGCGCTCTCGAGGCCCGCCGCTTTCAACGTCGAGATGTCACATGCGTCGCCGCGCACCCACTGCGCGTCGGGGATGGTGCTGTCGTGGCGGGCGACGACGTCGATGTCGTTGTCGACGATGGTGACCTGGTGCCCTGAGCCGACGAGTTGTTCGGCGATGAAGCGGCCCACGCTGCCACCGCCGGCGATGATGATGTTCATGTCGGGCTCCTAGTGTCCGTGGCCCGCAGCGGGCCCAGCGGTGAGTTCGTCGAGGTGGCCGAGCGCGTCGTGAGCGACGGCGAGGTAGACCACGTCGCCCTCCTGGGCAACCATCTTCTCGGTGGGCAGCAACGCCGAGCCGAGGCGGCTGACGGCGACCACGCGTACGCCATCGCGTTCGACATCGAGCACCCGATGGCCCGCCCAGGCGCGAGCCAGGCTTCGTTCGACGAGCGACACCTTGGCACTGGGATCGACCCACTCGACCGCTGCCGCCTCGGGTACCAGGCGGCGCAACACGCGCTCGGTGGTCCACAGTGCGGGCGCCACGGTGGCGATGCCGAGCCGCTGATAGATGGCGGCGCGCCGCGGGTCGTAGATACGGGCGACGACGCGGTCGATGCCGAACGTCTCACGGGCGACTCGCGCCACGAGGATGTTCGAGTTGTCACCATTCGTGACGGCGGCGACGGCTTCGGCCTTCTCGATGCCGGCCTTCACGAGCAGTTCGCGATCGAAGCCGATGCCGGCGAAGGTGCCGCCCTCGAAATCGGCGCCAAGACGCTCGAACGCTGCGCTCTTACGGTCGATGACGGACACGGTGTGCCCCTCGTCGACGAGATTGCGGGCGAGGGATGACCCAACCCGGCCGCACCCGACGATCACCACGTGCACGATGTCTCCTCTCGGCAATTGCCGATCGGCACTGTAACCGGGCGTAGAGTCCGGTCCACATATGTTCCAATCCCTCAAGCGCCTGTTCATCGGGCGGCCCATCGCCACCGCCGACGAAGGTCACCAACGTCTGAGCAAGAAGATCGCCCTCCCGGTCTTCGCCAGCGACGCCATCTCGTCCACCGCGTACGCCACCGACGAGATCCTCGTGGTGCTCCTCCTGCAGGCTCAGGTCGGGTCGAAGGCGTGGGGGCCCATCACGCCGATCGCGATCATCGTCTGCGTGCTGCTCATCATCGTCGTGGCGAGCTATCGCCAGACCATCCACGCCTACCCCAGCGGAGGCGGCAGCTACATCGTCAGCAAGGAGAACCTCGGCAAGATCCCGTCGCTCGTCGCCGGGTCGTCGCTGTTGGTCGACTACATCCTCACCGTCGCCGTGTCCGTCGCCGGTGGCGTGTTGGCCATCCGAACCGCCACGGGCCTCGGCCACGAGTGGGCGGTGCCGCTGTGTCTGTTCTTCGTGTTGCTGATGACGGTCGCCAACCTTCGCGGCGTGAAGGAGTCGGGCGCCGTGTTCGCCGGACCGACCTACTTCTACATCCTGATGCTGGTCATCCTCATCGGCACCGGCTTCTACCGCATCTTCGTCCAGCACGTCGGCCCGATCCCCGAGAGCATGCTCTCCGAAGAGGCCATCGAAGCCAGCAAAGCCACGGGCGCGCTCAGCCTGTACATGCTCCTGCGCGCCTTCTCGTCGGGCGCCGTCGCCCTGTCCGGTGTCGAGGCGGTCAGCAACGGTGTGCCGGCGTTCAAGAAGCCCGAGAGCAAGAATGCCGCCTCCACACTCGTGGTCATGGCCGTCATCCTCGGCACCTGCTTCCTGGGCGTGAGCATCCTGGCGTCGCACCTCAAGCCGTATCGCGGCGAGAACGACGGCAACGGCCTCGGCCTCATGGCCGAGTACCTCTACGACGGCAAGGGACTGATGTTCTGGCTGACGATGATCGGCACGTTCAGCATCCTCATCCTCGCCGCCAACACCGCCTACGCCGACTTTCCCCGGTTGTCCAGCATCATCGCCAAGGACGGGTTCCTGCCCCACCAGTTCGCCAACCGTGGCGACCGATTGGTCTTCTCGAACGGCGTCATCTTCCTTGCCGTCGTGGCGAGCATCCTCATCGTCATCTTCAACGGCGACATCTCGGCGCTCATCCCGCTCTACGCGTTCGGTGTGTTCACCGGCTTCACGCTCAGCCAATCCGGCATGGTGATGCACCACATCAAGCTGAAGGAACCGCACTGGAAACCGAGCCTCGTCGTCAACGCGGTCGGCGCCACCACCACCGGTCTCATCGCCGGCATCGTCGTGGTCTCCAAGTTCACCGAGGGCGCGTGGATCCCCGCCGCCCTCATCCCGATCATGGTGTTCATCTTCTACTCGATCGGCAAGCACTACCACCACGTCAAGCAATCGCTGGTGGTGCCGCCGGGCTACAAGGCCAAGCGCCACACCCACTACGTCGTGGTGCTCGTCGGCAAGGTGAACCGCGGTGTCATCGATGCCATCTCGTACGCGAAGAGCCTGTCGCCCGAGCGGATCATCGCCCTGTCCGTCGTGCAGGACCCCGAGGAAGAGCGGCGCCTGCACGAGCAGTGGGACGAGTACGACATTCCCATCGAGCTGCACACCGTGTCGTCGCCGTATCGCGAACTCACCCGACCGGTGTTCGCGTTCCTCGACGAGATCGACCAGGAACGCGACGACGACATCATCACGGTCGTCATCCCCGAGTCGGTCACCAAGGTGCAGAGCCAGTGGTTGCACAACCAGTCGGCGCTGGCCCTGAAGGCTCGACTGCTGTACCGCCCGCACACCGTGGTCGTGAGCGTTCCCGTGCACGTCGACCACATCGACTGATCCGTACCACCTCGTGATCCATACCTCCTAGTGATCCGTACCACATCGACTGATCCGTACCACCTAGTGATCCGTACCTCCTCGTGATCCGTACCTCCTCGTGATCCGTACAGGGCGACAACCGCAGCGCGCAGGCGTAGCGTGAACGCCATGCGAGTGATCATCTCCGGAGCCAGTGGACTCATCGGCAGCGCGCTCTCGAGCGAGCTGCGCACCGGAGGGCACGACGTGGTCGCGCTGGTGCGGCGCCCTGCGGCAGGCCCGAACGAGGTGCAGTGGGATCCCGCCAAGGGCACGTTGTCGGCCGAGGCGTTGGCCGGTGCCGACGCCGTGGTGCACCTGGCCGGAGCCGGTATCGGCGATCACCGCTGGACCGACGACTACAAGCGCGAGGTGCTCGAGAGCCGCACGAAGAGCACCACACTGCTCGCCGAGCGCATCGCCGAGTGCAGCCAACGCCCACCCGTCCTCCTGAGTGGTTCGGCCATCGGCATCTACGGCGCCAGCGACGACCGCGAGCTCGACGAGTCGTCACCCGCAGGCACCGGCTTCCTCGCCGACGTGTGCGTGCAGTGGGAGGCCGGCACCGCGGCCGCTGCGGAGGCCGGCGTCCGTGTGGCCCACCTGCGCACCGGCATCGTGCTCACCAAGCAGGGCGGCGCGCTGAAGAAGATGCTGCCGCTGTTCAAGCTCGGCGTCGGCGGCAAGTTCGGCAACGGCCGCCAGTGGATGAGCTGGATCTCATTGCCCGACGAGGTGTCGGCCATCATCCACCTGCTCACCCACGACGTGCACGGTGCCGTGAACCTCACCGCTCCCGCCCCAGTGAACGGCGCCGAGTTCGCGACGACGCTGGGCAAGGTGCTGCATCGCCCGGCGAAGCTGCCCGTGCCCGCGTTCGGGCCGAAGCTCCTGCTCGGCAGCGAGCTGGCCGACGCGCTGTTGTTCACCGGTCAGCGCGTGCTGCCCAAGGTGCTGCAGCAGTCGGGCTACACGTTCCAGCACGCCACGCTGACCGAGGCCCTGCAGGCCGTCGCCGTCTGATCGCCTCCGCCGGGCACATGGGGCAAGCCGGTTTCGGGGCGGGAGGACGAACCGGCCGAACGGCCCGGCAACGGCGTTCTGGTCATGTCCTGACCGGGGATTCGCCGGTCAGCGCATGACAGGAATGGAACGTCGTCGGGCTACTGGTCGGCGGTGTCGATACCCGAGTAGCGGGCCAGCGCGCCGGCGAGGTCGAGGCGTTGCGTGCCGATCTCGGCGGCGGGCCAGTCGGCGCGAGGAACCGCCCACATGACCTCGAACTCGATGCCATCGGGATCCTTCGCGTAGAGGCTCTTGCTCACGCCGTGGTCGCTCTCGCCCACCAGCGAACCGGCCTCCAGCAGACGAGCGCGCATCTCGGCGAGCTCGTCGACCGTGTGGACCTGCCAGGCCAGGTGGTAGAGCCCGATCGAGTGGGGTGCGGTGGGGCGATCGCCGACCTGCATGACGGCCAGGTCGTGGTCGTTCGACGACCCGTCGGCCCGAAGGAAGAACGCCTGACCATCACCGAAGCTGGCCTGCACGGTGAAGCCGAGCACCTTCGTGTAGAAGTCGGCGGACCGTTGGCCGTCGCTGACGTACAGCACGGCGTGGTTCAGTCGCTTGATGGTCATGACGTTCTTCCTCTGGACGATCTCGGGCTGGCAACAGGTTCGGGCTCGCGGTGCGGATCAGGCCTTGAGTGCTTCGATCTCGAGGATGATCTTCACCTTGTCGCCCACCAGTACACCACCTGTCTCGAGTGCCGCATTCCACTCGAGGCCCCACTCCTTGCGCGAGATCTCCGTCTCGGCGGTGAAGCCGGCCTTGGTGTTTCTCCACGGGTCAGTGGCGACGCCCTCGAACGCGAGGTCGAAGTCGACCGACTTGGTGATGCCGCGGATGGTGAGATCGGCGTGGAGGACGTAGTCGGCGCCGCGAGGCTCGATGCCGGTCGACACCAGGGTCAGCGTCGGGTAGGTCTCGACCTCGAAGAAGTCGGCGCTCTTCAGGTGGCCGTCGCGACCTTCGTCGTCGGTGGTGAGCGACGCGGCCTGCACGACCGCCTCGAGCTTCGACTCGAGCGGGTTGTCGGCGATGGTGACGGTGCCGGTGTAATCGGTGAAACGGCCGCGGGTCTTGGCGACCATCAGGTGCCGGGCGACGAACGCGACGGTCGAGTGGCTGGCGTCGACGGTCAAGGTGCCGGTGGTGAGGGCTGCGAGACCGGGGTTGATGGCGGTGGACATTGGGGGATGCTCCTGTGGTTGGTGCCTCCGAAGCGTCGGAGGCGTCTTTCTTGCGGGTGCAACTAACTGTAGCGAGAAGTATTCCTTCTCGCAACATTTCTCTCGCGCATCTTTCCGGGTACCATGTTTCCATGGCGACCGACTGGCTCTCCGAAGCCGAACAGCACTCGTGGCGGAACTTCATCATGAGCGTCCACGACCTCATGACGGTGCTCGAGGCCGACCTCGCTCCGTACGGCCTCACCATGGGTGACTACGAGGTGCTCGTGTGGCTCAGCGAGGCCGAACAGAGCCGCATGCGCATGTGCGACCTGGCCGGTGCGCTGCAGTTGTCGCCCAGCGGCCTCACCCGTCGGCTCGACGGCATGGTCCGCAACGGGTGGGTCGAGCGTGCATCGTGCGCCAGCGACCGGCGCGTCATGTGGGCGCACCTCACCCCTGCCGGTCTCGACAAGATGAACGAGGTCGCGCCCATTCACGTCGGCAGCGTGCGCCGCCACGTGCTCGACCCGCTCGGCCCCGTCGGCGTCCAACAGTTGGGCGACGTGTTCGGACGCATCGGCGACCGGTTGCACGCCGCACAGCCCGCCTGACGCCATGGCACTTCCCCTTCCGAAGGGCTTTCGCGCGCACGTCACCAACATCGGCGTGAAGGACGACACCGACGACTTCACCATCGTCGCCGCCGACCACCTCTGCGCCGCCGCAGGCGTGTTCACCACCAGTTCGTTCGCTGGCCCCAGCGTCGTCGTCAGTCGGCGGCACGTCGCCGACGGGCGTGCCCGCGCCGTGGTCGTCATCTCCAAGAACGCCAACGTGGCCACGGGCGCACAGGGGTTGGCCGACGCTGAGGAAGTCGTGGCCGGCGTCGCCGCCTCGCTCGGCTGCAGCCCCGCCGACGTGCTCATCGCGTCGACGGGCGTGATCGGCCGCCCCTACCCCATCGAACGCATCCGAGCGGGCCTCGCCGCCATTCCCTCACCCCTGCCCGACACCGACGCGGCCGCAGTGGCGCTGGGCATCATGACCACCGACACCGTGCCCAAGACCGCCATGGCGTCGGTCGACGGGGTGACGATCGTCGGCGTGGCCAAGGGTGTGGGCATGATCGAGCCCGACATGGCGACGATGATCGCGATGGTGTTCACCGACGCCGAGATGACCTCGGCGCAGCTCGACGGTGCGTTCCGACGTGTCGTCGACCGCACGTTCAACTGCGTCTCGGTCGACACCGACACGTCGACCAGCGACACCGCGGTGGTGCTTGCCAGCGGCGCGGCCGGTCCAGTCGACCTCGACCGCTTCGAGGCAGCACTCGGCGACGTGTGCGTGTCGCTCACACAGCAGATCGCCCGCGACGGCGAGGGCGCCACGACACTCATCGAGGTCCACGTCGACGAGGCGACCAGTGCGAGCCAGGCGAAGCGGGTGGCCAAGGCCATCGTCAACTCCCCGCTCGTGAAGACTGCCGTGCACGGCGCCGACCCAAACTGGGGTCGGGTGGCCATGGCCGTCGGCAAGAGCACCACCGCCGACGAGGTCGATCAGGCCCGAGTCGTCATCCGCTTCGGCCACCAGGAGGTCTACCCGGCGACACTGGGCGCCGACGACCTCGCCGCGCTGTCCGAGTACATGCGCGGCGACGACGTGCGCATCCACGTCAGCCTCGCCACCGGCGGCTCGGCCGCAGCCACTGTCTGGGGCTGCGACCTCACCGCCGGCTACGTGCGCATCAACGCCGACTACACCACCTGAACCTGTGCGCCACTGACGTCAGCGCACGACCAGCGGCGACATCATGTCGTTGTCCTCGTGCTCGAGGATGTGGCAGTGGAAGACGTAGTTGCCCGAGAAGCGCTGCACCGAAGCGTTCTTGGCGTCGCCCACGTATGGCGCCGGGATACCGGCCGCGGTACCACCGAACGGAACGATGATCCGAGTCACGGTGCCGGGCATGGCGATGATCGTGTCCTTCCAGCCGGACTCGCTGGCGATCGGCTGAATGACGTCGCCCTGGACATAGGCATCCGCCGATGGCGCCGGCCAGGGACCCTGGTTCGTGGCGGTCGGGAACGGCAGTCCATTGGCGCAGTTCGTTGCGACTGCGTCGGCACCACCGCAGTTGAGTCGATCGATGAGATAGGTCGTCTCACCGGTCGCATCCACGGCCAGGTTCTGCCGGTTCAGCAGTCGGAACTGGGTGAGGTGCAGGTGGATGGGGTGGGCGTCACCGGTCGTGTTGACGATGACCCATTCCTCCACGCTGTTCACCGCCGGCGCCTCGACGTTCGTGGTGCGCGGCGTCATGGTCACGTCGTCGGCGTAGAACTGGTTGCCCATCATGACGTGCACGGGTTCGCCCTCGGGGGCGACCGTACCGGCGTCGTTGACGATCTCGTTGAGGAACACGGTGCGAGCGCTCGTCGCCTTCAGCGCACCCGGCGTCGTCGGTGCCGACGGGTCGAGCACCGCGGGCAGCAGCTTGGGCTGGCCTCGGCCACCGCGCAGCGTCTTCGGCACGCGGATGCTCGGGCCCGTGGCCTTGGTCACCGTGAACTGCATGACCTGGGCGATGTCGCCGTCGCCGCCCTCGGGGTAGGGAGCGAGCGCGTCGTTCACGAGCCGCCAGCGCGAGCCGGTGGGCAGGTTGGTGAAGTCGATCAGCACGTCGGCGCGCTCGCCGGGGGCCATCCGCAGCTTGCCGATGGGTGCCGACGCATCGAGCAGGCCGCCGTCGGAACCGATCTGGTGCAAGGTCACCTGGTCCTGCGTCGGGTTGCCCAACGCATCGATGCGCACCAGTTGCATGTTGTAGAAGCGTGCGTTCGAGCCGTTGAGCATGCGGAAGCGGTACAGCGTGTGTGCCACTTTCATGTTCGGCTCGATGACCCCGTTCACGGTGGCCACGTCGCCGAACGACTCGGGCGACCACTGGTTCGGGTGCCCGTCCGGCAGCCCGTTCACCCCGCAGTGCGGTCCGATCGGGTAGGCGAAGCTCCCGTTGGCGTTGAACGTGCGGTCTTGGATGGTCAGCGGCACCTCGAACGCACCGACAGGCAGCCGCAGCGGGTTGTCGTCGAAGCCGGTGTCGTACTGATCACGCAGCCACAACTGGCCGGCAAGACCGGCGTTGACCTGCAGGCGAGTGGTGCCCCACGAGTGGTCGTGGTACCACAGGCCCGTGGCGTCCTGATCGTTGCCATACAGATAGGTGAACGACTGACCCGGCGTGAACGTGGACTGGGGCAGACCGTCGAACTGCGGCTCGGAGTGCGCGCCGTGCAGGTGCACCGTGCCACGGGGGGCGTCGGCATCGGTGACCTCGGTCCCCATGACGTTCGGGTCGATCAAGTTGGCCAAGGGGTGCGCGCCGAGCGCGTTGGCCACAGTGAGCTTCAGCGGCTGGCCCTTCATGGCTTCGATGGTCGGCCCGAGGTACACGTCGGTGGCGGCACTGCCGAGGGCGTAACCGAACGTCGGCGTGGCCGGGAGGTCGGGGCTGAACGAGTGCGTGCCCGCCTTCATGATCAGCTTCACGGCTGCCGTGCTGGCGCGCCGGTCGACCTTCGGCGGAATCGCCAGCGGCTGCGTGAACGAACTGTGCAGGGGCGTCGGCCCAAGCAGCGCATCACAGTCAGCCGTGACAAGGGCACTGATGCGCGCCGCACGGTGCATGTGCGCGGAGTTGGCCATGTTCGCCAACGCCGGCACGGCGATGACCGATGACACCAGCGCGGCCACCGACACCACCGCCGAGCCCACGAGAAACTTCCGATTGCGGGTCGACAGTTGCTGCCTCCCCGAATCGGACTCCTGGTCCGCCCGCATACTCATTGTCCCGCTCCCTGGCGAGCTTCGTCCCGTCGACAACGCCCGCCGAACGGGACGGTAGCACTAGGACCTTCGGGAAACCTTAGGCTTTTTGACTATTGCCAGCCGATTATCACGCTCTGCGTAGTCAGTATCGTGCTTGATGACCGCGTTCCGTCAATCTTGATGGCCAGGGCTGAGGACCATCGCGACGAAGGGGGTGGCGATTCGCCACCCCCTTCGCACCTGGCACGTCTCAGCGCACGACGAGCGGCGACATCATGTCGTTGTCCTCGTGCTCGAGGATGTGGCAGTGGAAGACGTAGTTGCCGGTGAACCGCTGCACCGGAGCGTTCTTGGCGTCACCCACGTATGGCGCCGGGATGCCGGCCGCAGAGCCGCCGAACGGCACGATGATGCGAGTCACGGTGCCCGGCATGGCGATGATCGTGTCCTTCCAACCGGCCTCGCTGGCGGTCGGCAGGATGACGCCGCCCTTGAGGTACGCATCGGCGGAGGGGGCGGGCCAGGGACCCTGGTTCGTCGCCGTCGGGAACGGCAGTCCCTGGGCGCAGTTCGTCGGATCTGCGTCGCGACCACCGCAGTTGAGTCGATCGACGAGATACCTCGTCTCACCAGACTTCGGGTCGATCGCCAGGTTCTGCCGGTTCAACAGGCGGAACTGGGTCATGTGCAAGTGGATCGGATGCGCGTCGCCCGTGGTGTTGACGATCACCCACTCCTCCACGCTGTTCAACGCGGGCGCCTCGACCTTCGTCGCGCGGGGCGTCATCGTGACATCGTCGGCGTAGAACTGGTTGCCCATCATCACGTGCACGGGCTCGTCCGGTGGGGCGACGGTGCCGACGTCGTTGACGATCTCGTTGAGGAACACGGTGCGGGTGCTGGTGGCCTTCAGCGCACCGGGTTGCGCCGGCGCCGACGGGACCAGCGCCGTGGGCAGCAGCTTCGGCTGGCCGGAACCGCCGCGCAGTGTCGCCGGCACGCTGGCGGCTGGGCCGGTGCCCTTGCCGACAGTGAACTGCATGATCTGGGTGATGTCGACGTCGCCGCCGCCGGGATACGGAGCCAGTGCATCGTTCACGAGCCGCCACTGCGAGCCAACCGGCAGCGTGGAAAAGTCGATCAACACGTCCGCGCGCTCAGCCGGGGCCATCCGCAGCGTGGTGAGCGGGGCCGGGGCGTTGAGCAGGCCGCCGTCGGAACCGATCTGGTTCAGTGGCAGCGTCTCCAGCGTGGGGTTGCCGGCCGCATCGATGCGCGCGAGTCGCATGTTGTAGAAGCGTGCGTTCGAGCCGTTGAGCATGCGGAAGCGGTACACCGTGCGCACCACTTTCATGTTCGGCTCGATGACACCGTTCACGGTGGCCACGTCGCCGAACGACTCGGGCGACCACTGATTGGGGTGCCCGTCCGGCAGACCGTTCAGCCCGCAGTGCGGTCCGATCGGGTAGGCGAAGGAACCATTGGCGTTGAACGTGCGGTCCTGGATGGTGAGCGGCACCTCGAAGTCCCCGACGGGCAGCCGCAGCGGGTTGTCAACCGAGCCCGTGTCGTACTGATCGCGCAGCCACAACTGACCGGCGAGGCCGGCAGTCACCTGCAGGCGGGTGATGCCCCACGAGTGGTCGTGATACCACAGCCCGGTGGCATCCTGATCGTTGCCATACAGGTAGGTGAAGGCTTGGCCCGGGGTGAACGTGGATTGGGGCAGCCCGTCGAACTGCGGCTCCGAGTGTGCGCCGTGCAGGTGCACCGTGCCGCGGGGGGCGTCGGCGTCGGTGACCTGAGTGCCCATCACCGCTTGGTCGATGAAGTTCGCGAGGGGGTGTGCGCCCAGCGCGTTGGCCACCGTGAGCTTCAGCGGCTGGCCCTTGCGGGTCTCGATGGTCGGGCCGAGGTACACGTCGGTGGCACCGCTGCTGAGCGCATATCCGAGCGTATCGGTGGCCGGCAGGCTGGGGCTGAACGAATGCTTACCCGCCTTGATGATCAGGTTCACGGCCGTCGAACTGGAGCGCCTGTCGACCTTCGGCGGGATCACCAACGGCTGGGTGAACGAGCTGTGCGCAGGCGTCGGCCCGAGCAGCGAGTCGCAGTCGACCGTGGTGAGGGCCGCAATTCGTGCGGCGAGGTGCATGTGCCCGGCGTTGGCCATCTTGGCCAACGCTGGTACGGCAATCGCCGATGACAACGTGGCGGCAGCGGCCACGACGGCCGCTCCCGTGAGAATGTGCCGATTGCGAGCCGACATGCGCTGCCGCCCCGAACCGGACCGGTGGTCCGTCCGCTTGTTCATTTTCCCGCTCCTTGGCGACGCTTCGTCCCGTCGACCAGCCCGCCGAGGCGGACGCTAGACCTACGACCTTCGGGAAACCTTCGGAAACATCGCCTGCGGCGACCTCGAAATCCCACGCTGCGTCAACGACCATCGTCGCTCTTCAACACTGTGCGTCGGAATTGGGCGATCGAACCAAGACCATCAGTCTCGGCGGCGGATGACCTCATCCCAGATCGCCGTCGCATCGACGGCATCGGCGCGCAGGCCCTGGAAACCGAATCCCATCGTGCGCAGGAAACGGGTCGCCTCGTCGATCCCGGCTGCGGCAGCGGCGGCGTCACCGTCGGCACCGCGGATCTCGTAGCGCAGGTTGAAGAACGCGATGCGATCGTCGTACGTGAACGTGCCTTCTGCGGTGAACGCCGACACGAAGATGTCGTGCTCGGGCTGCGCGGCAACCAGCCGGTGACGAGCCTCGTCGGACAACTGGTGGAATCGCCCGCGGACGGTGACGCGATGCACCCGCTCGTTGGTCACTTCGGGGGCATGCGGATGCCGCCGTCGACACGGATGGTCTCGGCGTTCATGTAGCTGTTCGTGATGCACTCGACGACCATCGATGCGAGCTCGCTCTGGAAGCCCAGCCGCTGCGGGAAGAGCACACCCTTCTGCAACTGTGCCTTGAAGGCCTCGCTGTTCTCACCCTCGCCGTAGATGGGCGTGTCGATGAGGCCGGGAGCGACGGTGTTGACACGCACGCCGACGGCGGCGAGGTCACGCGCGATCGGCAGCGTCATGCCGACGACGCCACCCTTCGACGCGGAGTACGACGCCTGGCCGATCTGGCCGTCGAACGCGGCGACCGAGGCGATGTTCACGATGGCGCCGCGCTCTCCGTACTCGAGCGGCTCGGTGGTGCTCATCGCCGTCGCGGCGATGCGGATGCAGTCGAAGCTGCCGACCAGGTTGATGGCGATGACCTTCTTGAACGCGTCGAGGTTGGCGGCCGAGTCGTACGAGCCGTCCTTGCCGACCGTGCGCTGTGCCCAGCCGATGCCGGCCGAGTTCACGAGCACGCGGAGTGGGCCCATGCTCTTGGCCATCTCGACAGCGTTCTTGATGTCGTCGGTGTTGGTGACGTCGACCGCGCAGAACGCGCCGCCGATCTCGTCGGCGAGTGCACCGCCCTTCTCTGCCTGATGCGGAAGGTCGGCGACGACGACCTTGGCCCCCTTCGCGGCGAGAAGACGGGCGGAGGCGGCACCGATACCCGATGCGCCGCCGGTGACGATTGCACTAGCTCCATTGATGTCCATGGGCCGCGACCCTAGGCGGCGCCACGGGACGAGTCCCAAGCGGAGGGCCCGCGGTCGAGGAGCTACGGTGCCGTGCCATGCCCGGTCCGTTGCACGGCATCACCGTCGTCGAAGCCTGCCAGATGGTGGCCGGCCCCATGGCCGCGATGCTCTGTGCCGATCTCGGCGCGGAGGTCGTCAAGGTCGAGCAGCCCAAGGGCGGCGACCGCATGCGCCTGCTCGGCCATCGGGTCGGCAGCGTCGGCGCGCTCTGGTCGGGCGTGAACCGCGGCAAGCGCAGCCTCGTCGTCGACCTCACGAAGCCCGACGGCCTGGCCGTGCTGCGCGATCTCACCGCCAGGGCCGACGTGTTCATCCAGAACTTCCGGCCCGGGGTGGCCGAGCGATTGGGGATCGACGAGGCGTCGCTCCGGGCGGGCAATCCGGACCTCGTCTACGTCAGCGTCAGCGGGTTCGGTGAGAGCGGTCCGTACATCGACCAGAAGAGCTACGACTACGTGGTGCAGATGCTCTCCGGCATGGCCGCGTTGCAGGGCGGCACCGGCACTCCCCAACTCATCCGCAACATCGTCGTCGACAAGGTGACGGCGATGACGGCGACACAATCCATCCTCGCCGCGCTCGTCGCCCGTGCCGGCGGCGCGGGCGGTCAGCACATCCGTCTGTCGATGATCGACACGGCGCTCGCGTTCCTGTGGCCCGACGGGATGATGCAGCACACGCTGCTCGACGCCGATCGGGTGACGCCCGGACCACACATGGCCGACGGGTACGTGGTGCGCCCCACCAAGGACTCGTATCTGGCGATGATCGCCACGTCGAACTCGCAGTGGCCGGGCCTGTGCGCTGCGCTCGGCAAACCCGAGTGGCTCGACGACCAGCGGTTCGCCACCCTCGCCGATTGCGAGGCCAACGACGCCGAGTTGTCCGACCTGATCACGGCCGAGGTGGCCACGCACAGCGGCGCAGCGCTGGTCGACGCGCTGCACGCCAACGACGTGCCGTGCGCGTTGTCGAACCCGATCGACCGAGTACACCTCGACCCGCAGGTGCAGCACAACGACATCCTCGTCGAGCACGAACGCCCCTGGCTCGGTCGGGTGCGCGAGCCACGACCCCCTGCACGCTTCTCCGTCACGCCCACCGGCCTGGGCCGTCACGCGCCGAAACTCGACGAGCACACCGACGAGATCCTCGCCGAGCTGGGCCGCGACCCCGCCGCAATCGCCGCGCTCCGCGCCAGCGGTGCCGCCGGCCCGCGTCGAGAGGCGGTCACGTCACGATTGCGCGTCGTGCACGAGGATCGCGATGTGCACCCGGTTCGTGACGCCGAGCTTGGTGAGAAGACGTGAGACGTGCGCTTTGACGGTGGCCTCGCTCATGAACAGCGATGCGGCAACCTCGGCGTTGGAAGCGCCGGACCCCACAGCAGTCGCGACCTCACGCTCCCGGTCCGTGAGCGACATCAGGCGCTGGGCAGCGAAGCGACGGCGATCTGCCATTTCGTCGTCGCCGAGGTGAGAGAGAAGCGTGCGGGTGACCGACGGTGAGAGCATCGCCTCTCCCGCAGCCACGAGGCGAACGGCGTTGACGATCTCCGTGGGCGGTGTGTCCTTCAACAGGAACCCGTCGGCACCGGCCCGGAGCGCGCTCATGACCTGCTCGTCGGCCTGGAACGTGGTCAGGACGATCACGTGCGGCGGCGTCTCGAGACGGCGCAGAGCCGACGTGGCGGCAATGCCGTCCATCACGGGCATCCGGATGTCCATCAGGACGACATCGGGTCGATGCGCCCGCACGGCCGCAACGGCGTCGG